>NZ_JADBQL010000038.1:0-47268 GCF_014895905.1 Enterobacter cloacae complex sp. P15RS
GGCGCATTATAGGGAGTTCTTCTCAAGTGACAAGAGGAAATTTAAAAAAAGTTTCTGACCGTGTTTTTTTTCACCAAAAGCGATGAGATCAAGCTACAAATTGTTCTATTTGATGTATCTGCAACCACAATCACACCTGAGATGGCATAATTAGCCGCATCAATATTTAAGGAATAAAAGCGATGCCATTAAGCGCACAACAGTTGGCAGCTCAAAAAAACCTGTCGTACGTGCTGGCAGAAAAGCTGGCCCAGCTGATCTTAGCGGGTAAATATGCCCCAGGGAGCATCCTGCCCAGCGAGATGGAACTGGGGGATCGGTTTGGCGTAAGCCGTACCGCCGTTCGCGAAGCGGTAAAAACATTAACGGCGAAAGGAATGGTGCTTCCACGCCCGCGCATTGGCACCCGCGTTATGCCTCAGGGGAACTGGAACTTTCTCGATCAGGAATTACTCACCTGGTGGATGACCGAAGATAACTTTAATCAGGTCGTTGATCACTTTCTGGTCATGCGCAGCAGTCTTGAGCCTCAGGCCTGCCTGCTTGCCGCCACGCTCGGCACGGCAGAGCAAAAAGCGCAGCTCAATACATTAATGGAAGAGATGGTGTTTCTGAAAAAGCACTTTAACCGCGAACGCTGGATAGAGGTCGATATGGCCTGGCACGAACATATCTATAATATGAGCGGAAATCCTTTCCTGACCTCCTTTGCTTCTTTATTCCATTCTGTGTACCACACTTACTTTACCTCTATCACACAAGATGAGGTGGTGAAGCTGGATCTGCATCAGGCGATAGTCGATGCCATTCAGGAGAGCGACGGGCAGCGAGCCCTGAGTGCGTGCCAGGCGTTGCTGGCCGCGCCAACCCACCAGCAGGTAAATAAATGACTGAGAAAAAAGCACGCAGTATGGCCGGATTGCCGTGGATTGCAGCCATGGCGTTCTTTATGCAGGCACTGGATGCCACTATCCTCAATACCGCCCTTCCCGCCATAGCCCAAAGCCTTAACCGCTCTCCGCTGGCGATGCAATCTGCCATCATCAGCTATACCCTGACGGTGGCGATGCTTATTCCGGTCAGCGGCTGGCTGGCCGATCGTTTCGGCACGCGTAAAGTGTTCATGCTGGCGGTGACGCTGTTCACCCTCGGTTCTCTGGCGTGCGCCCTTTCCACTTCTCTGACGGAACTGGTTATCTTCCGCGTCCTACAGGGGATAGGCGGCGCGATGATGATGCCCGTCGCGCGTCTGGCGCTCTTGCGCGCCTATCCGCGCAGCGAACTGCTCCCGGTGCTCAACTTTGTGACCATGCCGGGGCTGGTCGGGCCGATACTTGGCCCGGTACTCGGCGGCGTACTGGTGACCTGGGCAAGCTGGCACTGGATCTTCCTGATTAACATTCCGATTGGTGTGGCAGGGCTGATTTACGCCCGCAAATATATGCCGAACTTCACCACGCCACGGCGCAGCTTCGATATGGGCGGCTTCTTCCTGTTTGGCCTGAGCCTGGTCCTGTTCTCCAGCGGGATGGAGCTGTTTGGCGAGAAAATCGTAGCGACGTGGCTGGCACTGGCCGTCATCCTCAGCGGTATTCTGCTGTTCCTTCTTTATATACGCCATGCGCGTCGCCACCCGACGCCGCTTATCTCTTTATCTCTCTTTAACACCAGAACGTTCTCCGTCGGGATCGCGGGCAATATAGCTTCACGTCTCGGCACGGGCTGTGTGCCTTTCCTGATGCCGCTGATGCTTCAGGTTGGTTTTGGCTATCCGGCGCTGATTGCCGGCTGCATGATGGCCCCCACGGCGATGGGCTCGATTCTTGCAAAATCGACGGTCACGCAGGTGCTGCGCTGGTTTGGCTATCGTAAGACGCTGGTTGGCGTGACGGTATTTATCGGATTGATGATTGCGCAGTTCTCCCTGCAATCTGCGGCGTTACCGATATGGATGCTGATCCTGCCGCTGTTTGTGCTGGGGATGGCTATGTCGACGCAGTTCACGTCGATGAACACGATTACGCTTGCGGATCTCACCGATGAGAACGCCAGCAGCGGGAACAGCGTACTGGCGGTGACCCAACAGCTGTCGATTAGCCTCGGGGTAGCCGTGAGCGCGGCGGTACTGCGGTTTTATGAAGGGTTTGACGGTACGAATACCGTTGAGCAGTTCCACTATACCTTTATCACCATGGGCGCACTTACCGTGGTATCGGCGGTGGTCTTTATGTTGTTAAAGCCGAAAGACGGCCAGAACCTGATTAAAGAGCGTCACAAAGAAAAGGCTAAACCGAACCGCGTTCCATCAGAACAGGAGTAAGCTGCAAACGTTGCTGTTGCAGCGTGGGCTGCGCCATACGATGGATCAACACGTCGATGGCCAACTCACCCAGTTCATCCTTCGGCTGATGGATTGTGGTCAGCGGCGGCGTCATGTAGCGCGCCAGTTCGATATCATCGTAACCGACGATCGCCATATCGTCCGGAACACGTAACCCCGCCTGATACAGCGCCTGGTAAGCTCCGAATGCCATCGCATCGTTACCAATAAACACGGCCTGCGGGCGCGGCTCTTGCGCCAGCAGTTTCTGCATTGCTTCAAATCCACCGTTAAATTCGAAATCGCCGGTGATGCGATAGCCATCAGGAATGGCAAGCCCTGCCCGCTCCATTGCTGAAAGATAGCCTTCCAGACGCAGGCGCGCCGGGGTTTTATCCAGCGGGCCGGTAATACAGGCAATGCGGGTATGACCTTTATCAATTAGGTGCTGCGTCGCCATATCGCCGCCCAGCAGCGAGTTATCCTGAATCAGATCGCTGGTCCCGTCGAACGGCGCCCAGTCCATCATTACCGTGGGAATAGAAGGGTAGCGCTGAATGATCTCTTTCGAGGGCTGATGCGTTTCGGTACAGAGCAGCAGCAATCCGTCGACGCGTTTTTGCATGAGCGTCTCCAGGTTACGGTTCATGCGCTGCTCGTCCCCTTCGGTATTGCACAGTACCAGGCTATAGCCGCGCTCGAAGCAGCTGCGCTCCACGCCGCGCACCAGTTCAGAATAGAAAGGGTTGGTACTGGCCGTGATCAGCATGCCGATGGTGCGCGTCTGGTTAAGCTTCAGGCTGCGCGCCAGCGCGGACGGCGCATAGTTGAGTTCTTTAATTGCAGCGTCAACTTTCTCCCGAATCGCCTCGCTGACGAAGCGATCGTTATTGATAACGTGGGAGACGGTCGAGGTAGAAACGCCCGCCATACGGGCGACATCTTTCATTGTGGCCAAGCATTACCCCTGCTGACTTAAGAATTCATCAATCTCTTTACGCCATGGAACAGAAGGCTGAGCGCCTTTACGCGTCACTGCAATCGCGGCGGCGGCATGCGCAAAGCGGATCGCGTCATCCATTGCTTTTCCTTCCAGCAATGCCGTTACCAGCGCACCGTTGAAGGTGTCGCCTGCGGCGATGGTATCAATGGCTTTGACCTTAAAGCCCGGTACGCGGCGGCCTTCGCCATTGACGCTAGCCCACACTCCACGGCTGCCGAGGGTGATTATCACGGTTCCAATGCCTTTTTCGTGCAGCGCACGCGCCGCACGCGCTGCATCGTCATCATTTTCGACACGGATACCCGTCAGCTTTTCCGCTTCGGTTTCGTTCGGGGTGATGATATCCACCAGCGCCAGCAGTTCGTCTGATAATACACGGGCAGGCGCAGGGTTAAGTACGACAGTGGTATGATTTTCATGCGCAATTTTCGCGGCGGCCAGCACGCTTTCAACCGGAGACTCCAGCTGCATCAGCAGGGCTTCCGCTCCGGCGATGATCCCACGCTGCGCTTCAACGCGCTCAGTCGTTAACGCGGCGTTAGCCCCCGCATGAATACCGATGACATTCTCACCTTCCGCATTGACGAAGATCAGCGCCACGCCGGTAGATTCCCCTTCAACAACGCTGACGGGTGCAGTATCGATGTTGTCGCTTGCCAGCTGATTACGTACGCGCTCGCCGGTATCGTCATCACCCGTACAGGCGATAAACGCGATATTCGCCCCGCTGCGCCCGGCAGCAACCGCCTGGTTTGCGCCCTTACCGCCGAACGCGACCTGATACTGATTGCCGGTGACGGTTTCGCCCGGCGTGGGGAACGTTTCAAGGTTAAGAATGTGATCGGCATTGATACTGCCAAGGACGACGAGGTTGCCTGCGGTTTTCATGTATTGAGGTGTCCATCTGAGAGCGCCACCGGTATTACCCGGTGGCGTATGCCACACTTTTCTTTTATTTGGTGTCCCTCAGGCAGCCAGCGACTGCCTGAATCGCCTTTACTGCTTAATGACCAGCTTCAGGTCAACAGGATATTTGGCCTGAACTTTTTCGCCCTTCAGCACTTTATCGGCAGTTTGCACGCCAGTCGCGCCAATCTGCTCAGGCAGCTGAGCGATGGTCGCAGCCAGTTTGCCATCATTTACTGCTTTTTCACCATCCGGCGTGCCGTCAAATCCGACAACCATCACATCTGCTTTACCCGCAGTCTGGAGCGCACGCAGCGCACCGAGCGCCATTTCGTCGTTCTGTGCAAATACCGCCTGCACATCAGGATGCGCGGTCAGCAGGTTCTGCATAACGTTCAGACCCTTAGTACGGTCGAAGTCTGCCGGCTGGCTCGCCAGTACGTTAAATTTATGCGCCGCGACAGCCTGCTGGAAGCCTTCACCACGTTCACGGGCCGCGGAAGTACCGGCGATACCCTGCAATTCGATCACTTTCGCGCCTTCACCGGCTTTCTTCGCGATGTAGTCACCGGCGATTTTTCCGCCCAGTACGTTATCAGACGCAATGTGGCTGACCACGTCGCCTTTCGTCGCCTGACGGTCCAGGGTGATCACCGGGATCTTCGCCTGGTTTGCCATCTTCACGGCGTTACCGACCGCGTCGGAATCCGTTGGGTTGATCAGCAGAATTTTCGTACCGCGTACGGTTAAGTCCTGAACGTTAGCCAGCTCTTTCGCCGGGTTGTTCTGTGAATCCAGCACCACCAGGTTGTAGCCCAGTTTGTCTGCTTCTTTCTGCGCACCGTCCTTCAGGGAGACGAAGAACGGGTTGTTCAGGGTAGAGACAACCAGCGCGATGGTATCTTTCGCCATGGCGTTAGCACTTACGGTTGCGCTCAGCGCGACAGCAGAAACCAGGGTAGCCAGTTTTTTCATGTTCATATCTAAGATGTCCTGTAGTGTCGTCAGTTACTGTTTTTTGTTGTCTACCAGTACCGCCAGCAAAATCACCACTGCCTTAACGATCATCTGGTAATAGGAGGAAACACCTAACAAATTCAAACCATTATTCAGGAAACCGAGGATCAGTGCGCCGATCAATGTCCCAACAATGCGACCTTTACCGCCCGCAAGGCTCGTACCGCCCAGAACCACCGCCGCGATGGCATCCAGCTCGTACCCCGTTCCCGCCGTTGGCTGTGCGGAAGAGAGGCGCGCCACTTCGATAATGCCCGCCAGAGAGGCCAGCAGGCCGCACAGGGAGTACACGATAATTTTGACTTTATTGACGCTGATGCCGGACAGACGCGTGGCCGCTTCGTTACCGCCCAGCGCATAGATATACCGGCCCAGGCGGGTATGGTGCAGCATGTACCACGCCGCCAGGAAGACGATAGCCATGATCCAGACCGGCGTCGGGATGCCCAGCGGGCGTCCAATACCGAACCAGCCAAACAGATCGGCGTTATCCGTAAACCCGGTATTCACCGGGCTACCGTTGGTGTACACCATGGTCACGCCGCGCAGCAGCAACATCATCACCAGCGTGGCGATAAACGCCTGAACGCGACCTTTCGCCACTATCACACCGGTGACGGCGCCAATCGCTGCGCCTGCCGCCAGGGCAGCGGCAACGGCCACCAGCGCGTTAACTTCAATGCCGACAATCGACGCGGCAATGGCACCGGTGAGCGCCAGCAGGGAACCGACGGACAGATCGATACCCGAGGTCAGAATCACCAGCGTCATCCCCACCGCCATAATGGCGTTGACGGAAGTCTGCTGAAGAATATTGAACAGGTTATTGACGGTAAAAAAGTTCGGGCTCATGGTCGAGACAATCGCGATCAGCACCAGCAGGGCAATCAGCGATTTTTGTTCCATCAGCCATGCCTTTGTGAAATAGCGGCGACCAGAAACAGCCTGGGTAGTCATCTTCTTACTCCTGATTCACGCGATTAAGCTTGCCCACAGCGGCAGCCATCAGAACTTCCTGGGTGGCCTGCTCGCGAGTGAATTCACCGCCGAGATGCCCTTCATGCATGACGATAATGCGATCGCTCATGCCTAATACTTCTGGCATCTCGGAAGAGACCAGAATGATGCTCAGACCGTCGGCCTTGAACTGGTTAATCAGCTGATAGATCTCTTTTTTCGCGCCCACGTCCACGCCGCGGGTTGGCTCGTCGAGGATCAGCACTTTCGGGCGCGTCATCAGCCCGCGGGCAATCGCCACTTTCTGCTGATTCCCGCCGGACAGCAGGCCAATCGCCTGCTCCATCGACGGCGTTTTAACGTTGAAGAGACGGATAAAATCGCTGACCGCCTGCTGTTCGTCTTTGTGCTTGAGGCTGCCGCCGCTGCGGCTGAAATAGCGCAGCGCGGTCAGGGACATATTCTCTTTCACCGACATGCCCAGCACTAAGCCGTCGCGCTTGCGGTCTTCGGAGATATAGACGATGCCGTTCGCCAGCCCGTCCTGCGGCGAGCGGGTGACCACTTCATGACCGTCAAGGGTAACGTAACCGCTGGTGCGCGGCAGTGCGCCATACAGCACTTTCATCAGTTCGGTACGGCCCGCGCCCATCAGACCCGCAACGCCCAGGATCTCGCCCTGGCGCAGGGTAAAGGTCACATCGTTAACGCCCGGGCCGCAGAGGTTATCTACCTTCAGGCGGATCTCGCCCGGCGCTTTGTCCAGATGCGGATATTGGTCTTCGAGCTTACGTCCCACCATCATTTCGATCAGCGTATCTTCGGTCAGCGTCGCCACTTCGCGCTCGGCGATAAACTGCCCGTCGCGGAAGACGGTCACGTCGTCGCAAATTTCGAAGATCTCTTTCATGCGGTGAGAGATATAGACAATGCCACGCCCCTGCGCTTTCAGCTCGCGGATCACTCGGAACAAGGATTCGGTTTCGGTATCGGTCAGGGCGTCGGTCGGTTCATCCATAATGATGACCTTCGACTCAAAGCTCAGCACCTTCGCGATTTCCACCATCTGCTGATCGCCGATGGAGAGGTCGCCCACCAGGCGGTCGCTCTTGAAGCGCAGGTTCAGCTTCGCCAGCAGTTTGTCCGCTTCGGCATACATGGTTTTCCAGTCGATTTTGCCAAACCGGTTCACGAACTCGCGACCCAGGAAGATGTTCTCCGCAATGGTCAACTGCGGGATCAGGTTTAACTCCTGGTGAATAATGCCGATGCCCGCTTCCTGAGAGGATTTCGGGCCGCTGAAGGTGGTCTCTTTACCCAGCCATAAGAGCGAACCGGCATCGCGTTGGTAGATACCGGTCAGCACTTTCATCATGGTGGATTTGCCGGCGCCGTTTTCGCCCACCAGCGCCATTACGCGCCCGGAATAGACGTTCAGCGCCGCGCCGGAGAGGGCTTTAACGCCCGGGAACGACTTATCGATCCCTTTGAGTTGGAGTAATGCGTCCATGATGGCCTCAGAAGGTGACGCCAGCACAGAGAATGATATTCGCATACGGGGAACACTCCCCGCTGCGAATCACCGCCTGACTGTCTGCGGTTTGTTGTTTGAACTGCTCGTGCGTTGTGTAACGAATTTCTATGGTGTTTCCCTGGCGTTGTTGAAGCTGCTCAATGTGGCTGAGCAACGTTTCGTGAAGTTGCGGATTATGTTGTTTGATTTCCGCGGCGAGAATGGCCGTCTCAACCTGCATTTCCGCGGTCACCACCTCCAGTACCTGCATGAACGAGGGCACGCCCTGCGTTAACGCTATATCGATACGGGTTGTGCTGCGCGGAACCGGTAAGCCTGCATCGCAAACCACCAGCGTATCGGTATGCCCAAGACGGGAAATAACCGACGAGATTTCTGAGTTGAGTACCGTGCCTTTCTTCATTTTTTGCTCCACTAGCGAAACGTTTCGCTAAAAACAGTGTAGCCGCAAAAATGTTCAGAAAACCATCATGACGTAACGGATTTGTGATCAGCGTCGAAACGTTTCGCTAAGTGAAATATTGAGGAGATTTTGGCGGGTATGTTGAGGATCTGGTAGGCCGGGTAAGCACAGCGCCACCCGGCATTTTTAGAAGGACTTAAATCTCGACCTGCGTCCCCAGCTCAATCACGCGATTAGGCGGGATCTCAAACTGGTCAGGCGCACGCAGGGCGTTACGTTGCAGGATGAGATACAACTTACCGCGCAGACGCAGATACCATGGGCGCTTGCCGATGATCAGCGACTCGTGGGACATAAAGAACGACGTCTCCATCATGCGGCAGCTCAGCCCTTCCAGACCGCAGCGGTGGAATACTTCTTCCACGTTCGGCGTTTCGCGCCAGCCGTAGCTCGCCACCACGCGCCAGAAGGTCGGCGACAGCTGCTCAATCTGTACGCGGCGCACGTTGTGAACGTACGGCGCATCTTCGGTGCGCAGCGTCAGCAGAATCACGCGCTCGTGCAGCACTTTGTTGTGCTTAAGATTATGCATCAGCGCAAACGGGATCACGTTCAGCGCACGAGACATATACACCGCCGTGCCCGGCACGCGCACTGGCGGGGATTTCTCCAGCGAGGCGATCATCGCCTCCAGAGAATTACCGTGCTCATGCATACGACGCAGCAGGCGGAAACGTTCGCTCTTCCACGTCGTCATCACGATGAACATCACCAGACCCAGCGTCAGCGGCAGCCAGCCACCGGAGACAATTTTGTCGAGGTTCGCAGAGAACAGCGGTACGTCGATGCAGAGGAAGCCAACCAGGATCAGCCCCACGAGGAACTTATTCCAGTGCCAGTTACGGTACGCCACGGTGGTGGAGAGAATAGAGGTCAACACCATCGTTCCGGTCACCGCGATACCGTACGCCGCCGCCAGGTTACTGGAGTGCTCGAAGCTGACGATAACAATCACAACCGCGAAATAGAGCAGCCAGTTGACGAACGGAATGTAGATCTGGCCTGACTCCATCTCAGAGGTATGAATAATGCGCATTGGCGAGAGATACCCCAGACGCACGGCCTGACGCGTCAGGGAGAAGACGCCGGAAATAACGGCCTGAGAAGCAATGACCGTCGCCAGCGTCGCCAGGATCAGCATAGGAACCAGCGCCCAGTCCGGCGCCAGCAGGAAGAACGGGTTTTTAATCGCTTCAGGATGGGCAAGCAGCAGCGCGCCCTGGCCGAAGTAATTCAGCACCAGTGAAGGCAGGACAACGCTAAACCAGGCGACGCGAATAGGGAGTTTCCCGAAGTGGCCCATATCCGCATACAGCGCTTCAACACCGGTAATGGAAAGCACCACCGCGCCCAGCGCCACGAACGACACCACTTTATATTCAAGGAAGAAATGAACCGCCCACATCGGGTTCAGCGCGTGCAGAACATCCGGGTTGGCAATAATGCTGCGCAAGCCCAGCGCCGCCAGGATCAGGAACCAGGCCAGCATAATAGGCGCAAACAGCTTACCCACCAGCCCGGTACCGTGTTTTTGTATGGCAAACAGCAATGTCAGCACGATAATAGCGAGTGGCACGACCCACGTATCAAGCTGCGGCGCGACAATCTCCAGCCCCTCTATGGCCGACATCACCGAAATCGCCGGCGTAATCACCACTTCCCCATAGAAGAAGCTGCCGCCAATCAGGCCGATAATGACCAGCACAGAGGTCATTCTTGCAGAGGTATTGCGCCCGGCAAGGGACATCAGGGTCAGAATACCGCCCTCGCCCGCGTTATCAGCCCGCATAACGAAGGAGAGATACTTCAGGGAGACCACCAGGATCAGCAGCCAGAAGATGAGCGAGAGAAAACCAAATACGGCGTCACGCTCTACACCAAAACCAAACTGACCGGACAGACATTCACGAAGCGTATAAAGCGGGCTGGTGCCGATATCACCGTAGACAACCCCGATCGCCGCAAGCGTTACTGCGGGTAATGATTGCTTATTATCAGTGCTCATAGACTAGTCTTTTCGTTTGAATAACAAATGTGTGCTTAGTCCCTTGGCCCACAAAAAGCGCACAGTATGCACGATTCAATGCAAAATCGTACCCCTAAATGCAGCCGCATTAATGTAGCGCAAAGAAAATAGCGCCGCACTTCAGCCTATTACCAGGCCAGACCGAAACGTCTATACTCGCTTCAATTAGCCGCCACCACGGTGAAAGGATGCAAAACTATTATGGCTCACTCACATTTATTAGCAGAAAGAATTTCCCGCCTCAGCAGCGCGCTGGAGAAAGGCCTTTACGAGCGTAGCCACGCCATTCGCCTCTGTTTACTGGCGGCGTTGAGCGGGGAAAGCGTGTTTCTGCTGGGCCCGCCGGGCATTGCCAAAAGTCTGATCGCACGCCGCCTCAAGTTCGCTTTCCAGAACGCTCGCGCGTTTGAGTATTTGATGACGCGCTTCTCCACGCCGGAAGAAGTTTTCGGCCCGCTCTCCATTCAGGCGTTAAAAGACGAGGGACGCTACGAGCGTCTGACCGCGGGCTATCTCCCGGAAGCGGAAATCGTCTTTCTTGATGAGATCTGGAAAGCCGGCCCGGCCATTCTGAACACCCTGCTGACGGCAATCAACGAACGCCGCTTCCGCAACGGCGCGAGCGAAGAGAAGATCCCCATGCGCCTGCTGGTGGCCGCGTCAAACGAATTGCCCGAAGCCGACAGCAGCCTGGAAGCGCTGTATGACCGCATGCTGATCCGCCTGTGGCTGGATAAGGTCCAGGATAAATCGAACTTCCGTTCAATGCTGGTGAGCCAGCAGGACGAAAACGAAAACCCGGTGGTAGCATCGTTACAGGTCACGGACGAGGAATATCACCAGTGGCAGGAGGATATCGGCAAGATAAAACTGCCTGATACTGTATTTGAGCTGATCTTCATGCTGCGCCAGCAGCTTGATTTACTGCCCTCCGCGCCGTACGTCTCCGACCGTCGCTGGAAAAAAGCCATTCGCCTGCTCCAGGCAAGCGCCCTGTTCAGCGGCCGCGATGCTGTTGCCCCTGTCGATCTGATCCTGCTGAAAGACTGTCTGTGGCACGATGCAGAAGGGATGAATCTGATGCAGCAGCAGCTGGACGTTTTGATGACCGGACACGCGTGGGGCCAGCAGTCGATGCTCAATCAGCTGGGAGCGATTGCCCAACGTCGCCTTCAGCTCCAGCAGCAGCAAAGTGACAAAACCGCGCTGAAGGTGAACCGTCTCGGCGGGATGTTTGCCCGTAAGCCACACTACGAACTGCCCGCCGGGCTGACTGACGCCTCGCTCACGCTCCTCCTCCAGCAGCCGCTTAAGCTTCATGATATGCAGGTGGTGCACGTGACGATCGAACGCGTTGCGCTGGTTCAGTGGCTGGATAAGGGCGGTGAGATCCGCGGTAAACTCAACGGTATCGGCTTTGCACAGCCGCTGTCGCTGGAAGTCGATAGCAGCCAGCATCTGGTGATCCGCGACGTCAGCCTTCAGGGATCGCGCCTGGCGCTGCCGGGAACAGCCTCCGACAGCCTTCCGGAGGAAATCAAGCAGCAGCTCGACGCGCTGGATAACGAATGGCATCAGCAGCACACGCGCTTCAGCGAGCAGCAGAAATGCCTCTTTATTCATAGCGACTGGTTAGGCCGTATTGAAGCCAGCTTGCAGGATGTCAGCGCGCAGATCAAACAGGCGCGTCAATGCTAACGCTGGATACGCTCAACGTCATGCTGGCGGTTAGCGAGGACGGTTTAATCGAAGAGGTCGTCATTACCCTGCTCGCTTCACCGCAGCTGGCGGCCTTTTTTGAAAAATTCCCGAAGCTTAGAAAGGCAATGACGGACGATCTTCCTCGCTGGCGCGATAGCCTGCGACAGCGGTTTAAGGAGACGGAAGTCCCGCCGGAACTGACAGAGGAAGTGGCTGGTTACCAGCAGTGCCAGCGGCTTTCAACGCCGCAGTTTATTGCCCAGCTTCCGCAAACCCTGACATTGCTTGATAACGTTCATTCCCCGTTTGCCAGCCAGGCCAGAGCGCTGGTCACGGACAACCCGAGCTTTACTCCCGCCCTGCACACCCTGTTTTTACAGCGCTGGCGGCTCAGCCTTGTCGTTCAGGCCACCTCGCTCAACCAGCAATTGCTGGACGAAGAGCGCGAACAGCTGTTGAGCGAGGTTCAGGAGCGGATGACGTTAAGCGGCCAGCTAGAACAGGTGCTGGTGGAGAATGAAAACGCTGCCGGACGCCTCTGGGATATGAGTGCCGGACAGCTAAAGCGCGGCGACTATCAGCTGATAGTCAGGTACGGCGACTTTCTGGCGCAACAGCCGGAGCTGATGAAGCTCGCGGAACAGCTTGGGCGCTCCCGGGAGGCAAAATCGGTCCCAAAGAACGATGCGCCGATGGAAACCTTCCGCACCCTGGTGCGTGAACCCTCCACCGTGCCGGAGCAGGTTGACGGGCTACAGCAAAGCGATGACATCCTGCGCCTGCTGCCCACGGAACTCAGCACGCTGGGAATGACCGAGCTGGAGTATGAGTTTTATCGTCGGCTGGTGGAAAAACAGCTGCTCACCTATCGGCTGCACGGCGAAGCCTGGCGCGAGAAGATCAGCCAGCGTCCGGTGGTGCATCAGGACTTTGATGAGCAACCGCGCGGCCCGTTCATTGTTTGCGTCGATACGTCCGGCTCAATGGGGGGGTTTAATGAACAGTGCGCAAAAGCGTTCTGCCTGGCCCTGATGCGCGTGGCGCTCGCCGATCGTCGTCGCTGCTACATCATGTTATTTTCCAGCGAAGTGGTCGGGTATGAACTGACCGGCTCACAGGGGCTGGAGCAGGCGATCCGCTTTTTAAGCCAACGCTTTCGCGGCGGCACCGATCTGGCCAGCTGTTTTCGCAGCATCATTGAGCGTATGCAGGGCGGCGACTGGTACGACGCGGATGCAGTGGTGATTTCCGATTTTATTGCCCAGCGGCTGCCGGACGACGTGGTGAGTAAAGTGAAGGAGATGCAGCGCGTACACCAGCACCGTTTTCATGCCGTGGCGATGTCCGCACATGGAAAACCCGGCATCATGCGCATCTTCGATCACATCTGGCGCTTTGATACCGGGTTGCGTAGCCGTCTGCTCAGACGCTGGCGACGTTAATTAAAGAAGAGAACCGACGCTTTCACGTACCTGCTGCGGCCAGACCCCACACTGCACCTGACCAATGTGGGACAGTTGCAGCAGCAGCATGGTCAGACGAGACTGGCCAATACCGCCGCCGATGGTCTGCGGCATTTCACCACGCAGCAGCGCCTGGTGCCACTCCAGTTGCAGACGATCTTCATCACCGGTCACGGCCAGCTGACGCTTCAGTGCTTCAGCATCCACGCGGATCCCCATTGATGAGAGTTCAAACGCATCTTCCAGAACTGGGTTCCAGACCAGAATATCGCCGTTCAGTCCGGCATATTCGCTTTCGCCCACGGTGCTCCAGTCATCGTAATCCGGCGCACGGACGTCGTGACGTTTACCGTCAGACAGTTTTCCGCCAATGCCGATCAGGAATACCGCGCCCAGCGCTTTGGCGATCGCGCGTTCACGGCCTTTCGCATCCAGATCCGGATAACGGCTCAGCAATTCCTGACTGTGAACAAAGTGGATCGTTTCCGGCAGGAACGGTGCCAGACCAAACTCTTTACTCACGGCTGCTTCGGTTGCTTTGATCCCCGCGTAGATCGCCTCTACGGTGGATTTCAGCGTACCGACATGACGCTCGCCGTCACCCATTACGCGCTCCCAGTCCCACTGGTCAACGTAGACAGAGTGAATTGGGGAGAGACGGTCTTCATCGGGGCGAAGGGCTTTCATGTGCGTGTAAAGCCCTTCGCCCGCGCTGAAGTCGTGTTGTCCCAGGGTTTGACGCTTCCACTTCGCCAGGGAATGCACCACTTCGAACTGGGCGTCTGGCAGTGTTTTCACTTTTACCTGTACCGCTTTTTCGCAACCAGACAGGTTATCCTGCGTCCCGTCACCCACGCGGCTCAGAATCGGCGCCTGAACTTCAATAAGGCCAAGCTTCTCTTCCAGCTGGCGGGAAAAATGGGATTTTACGAAACTGATCTGGCGTTGTTTTGCGATGTAAGCGGTTTTCATTATTTATACTCCTGCGTCCTGTTGGTATTGATTAAGCAACAAAAATGGCACCTTATTCAATAACCCATCAACAAAAAGCCGACTTCACTTTTGATTCGATAAAATTAGCCGCTAGAATAGAGGGAATCATCAATCTTCATAAGAAAAAGCTATGGAAAATTATCAGATCGACAATCTGGACCGCGGCATCCTGGAGGCGCTGATGGCCAATGCGCGCACCGCGTATGCCGAACTGGCGAAACAGTTTGGCGTCAGCCCGGGGACAATTCACGTCCGCGTAGAGAAAATGAAGCAGGCGGGGATCATCACCGGCGCACGTATTGACGTCAGTCCGAAGCAGCTCGGCTACGACGTTTGCTGCTTCATTGGCATCATTCTTAAAAGTGCAAAAGATTACCCCTCCGCGCTGGAGAAGCTGAACGCGCTGGATGAAGTCACCGAGGCGTACTACACCACCGGGCACTACAGCATCTTTATTAAGGTAATGTGCCGATCCATCGATGCCCTCCAGCAGGTACTTATCAACAAGATCCAAACAATCGATGAAATTCAGTCCACCGAAACCCTGATCTCCCTGCAAAACCCGATCATGCGTACCATCCGCCCGTGATCGGGCAATTTCATTCCCACATTTTCCACAGGTAGATCCCAGCTCGTTCACAGCGTACAATGGCCGCCTCTTTATCTGAGCGAGCGATCAATGGCGGACATTACTCTTATCAGCGGCAGCACCCTGGGCGGTGCGGAATACGTAGCGGAACATCTGGCTGAGAAGCTGGAAGACGCGGGCTTTTCAACAGAAACCCTGCACGGCCCGCTGCTGGAAGATCTCCCGACTGATGGGGTCTGGCTGCTGATCACCTCCACGCACGGCGCGGGCGATCTGCCGGATAACCTGCAACCTTTATATGACGAACTGCTGGAACAGCAGCCCAGTCTGTCAAACGTCCGGTTTGGTGCGATCGGGATCGGCAGCCGTGAATATGACACCTTCTGCGGTGCAATAGAGAAAGTCGAAGCCGCTGTAACCGCCTGCGGAGCAAAACAGCTGGGTGAAACCCTAAAGATCAACATCCTCGATCATGATATTCCGGAAGATCCAGCCGAGATCTGGCTCGCAGAATGGAAAAATTTACTCAAAAACGATTAAAGATCGTGCGATCAGATGTGGATAACTCTGGTTAAAAGCTCGTATTAACCCGTAGTTATCCAAAGAACAACGTTGGTTTAGTTTTTGACCTGTGGATAAAGCAGCGATCTGATCCCAGCTTATACTGTCCAGGATCACCGATCATTCACAGCAAACGATCCTTCCTAACTGCATGATCTTATTTATGGGATCGGACTTATCCACAAAGGTCTGCGATCCTAATAAGAGATCACAATAGAACAGATCTCTAAATAAAAAGATCTTCTTTTTAATAGCCCAGGATCCCAATGCTTTCTCGAAAGACTAAAGTTGAGTAGAATCCACGGCCCGGGCTTCAATCCATTTTCATACCGCTTTACGCGAGGCAGACCACCATGTTTTATCAGGATCCTTTTGACGTCATCATCATTGGCGGGGGTCATGCAGGCACTGAGGCCGCAATGGCCGCAGCGCGAATGGGTCAGCAGACCCTGCTTTTGACACACAATATCGACACGCTGGGACAAATGTCCTGTAATCCGGCGATTGGCGGCATTGGGAAAGGACACCTGGTAAAAGAAGTGGATGCACTTGGCGGCCTGATGGCGAAAGCGATCGATCATGCGGGTATTCAGTTTAGGATACTAAACGCGAGTAAAGGCCCTGCTGTCCGCGCCACTCGTGCGCAGGCAGACCGCGTGCTTTACCGTCAGGCTGTCCGCACCGCGCTGGAGAACCAGCCGAACCTGATGATCTTCCAGCAGGCGGTAGAAGATCTTATCGTGGAGAACGATCGTGTTGTCGGCGCTGTGACCCAGATGGGCCTCAAGTTCCGCGCAAAAGCGGTTGTGCTGACGGTCGGGACATTCCTGGACGGCAAAATCCATATCGGTCTGGACAACTACAGCGGTGGCCGCGCTGGCGATCCGCCGTCCATTCCGCTGTCTCGTCGTCTGCGTGAGCTGCCGCTGCGCGTAAGCCGCCTGAAAACCGGTACACCGCCGCGCATTGATGCGCGCACCATTGACTTCAGCGTGCTGGCACAGCAGCACGGCGATAACCCAATGCCGGTGTTCTCGTTCATGGGCAATGCGGCACAACATCCGCAGCAGGTGCCGTGCTACATCACGCACACCAATGAGAAAACGCACGACGTGATCCGCAATAACCTCGATCGCAGCCCAATGTACGCGGGCGTGATCGAAGGGATCGGCCCGCGCTACTGCCCGTCGATCGAAGACAAGGTGATGCGCTTTGCCGATCGTAACCAGCACCAGATCTTCCTGGAGCCGGAAGGACTGACCTCTAACGAAATTTACCCGAACGGCATCTCCACCAGCCTGCCGTTCGACGTGCAGATGCAAATTGTTCGCTCAATGCAGGGCATGGAGAACGCGAGAATCGTTCGTCCTGGCTACGCCATTGAGTACGATTTCTTCGATCCGCGTGACCTGAAGCCAACCCTGGAGAGCAAATTCATCCACGGTCTGTTCTTCGCGGGCCAGATTAACGGCACAACCGGGTATGAAGAAGCCGCTGCGCAAGGGCTGCTGGCCGGTCTGAACGCCGCCCGCTTCTCTGCCGAGAAAGAGGGCTGGGCGCCGGCGCGCTCTCAGGCGTATCTGGGCGTGCTGGTCGACGACCTCTGCACGCTGGGGACCAAAGAACCGTACCGCATGTTTACCTCCCGTGCGGAATATCGCCTGATGCTGCGCGAAGACAACGCCGATCTGCGTCTGACCGAAATGGGTCGAGAGCTGGGCCTGGTGGATGACGAACGCTGGGCGCGCTTCAACGAGAAGCTGGAACGCATTGAACAGGAACGTCAGCGCCTGAAAACCACCTGGGTAAACCCGCAGGCGGAAACCGCTGCCGAAGTGAACGCTCACTTAACAGCGCCGCTTTCGCGCGAAGCCAGCGGCGAAGATCTGCTGCGCCGTCCTGAAGTCACCTACGAGAATCTGGTCAAACTGACCGCGTTCGCACCGGGCCTTGAAGACGCTGAAGCGGCTGAGCAGGTTGAGATTCAGGTGAAATACGAAGGCTACATTGCGCGTCAGCAGGATGAGATCGAAAAACAGCAGCGTAATGAAAATACGCTGCTGCCGGAAATGCTGGACTATCGTCAGGTGACGGGCCTTTCCAACGAAGTGATCGCTAAGCTGAACGATCATAAACCGGTGTCGATTGGCCAGGCCTCGCGGATCTCCGGCGTCACGCCTGCCGCGATTTCAATTCTGCTGGTGTGGCTGAAAAAGCAGGGTATGCTGCGCCGCAGCGCGTAACGTTTGAACATTGCCCGGTGGCGCTGCGCTTACCGGGCCTACAGAACCCCGTAGGGCGGGTAAGCGAAGCGCCACCCGCCAGTAAGTATCTCAACAGGTATCCACCGTGCTCAATAAACTCTCTCGTCTGCTGGATGAAGCAGGTATTTCGCTCACCGATCACCAGAAAAACCAGCTGGTGGCCTATGTCGATATGCTGAACAAATGGAACAAAGCGTACAACCTGACCTCGGTGCGCGATCCCAACGAGATGCTGGTTCGCCATATTCTCGATAGCATCGTGGTGGCGCCGTACCTGAAAGGTGAACATTTTATCGATGTTGGCACCGGTCCGGGGCTGCCGGGGATCCCGTTGTCTATTGTCCGCCCGGAGAGCCATTTCACGCTGCTGGACAGCCTGGGCAAGCGCGTGCGCTTTTTACGCCAGGTACAGCATGAGCTCAAGCTGGAAAACATCACGCCGGTGCAGAGCAGGGTAGAGGCGTTCCCGGCAGAGCCGCCGTTTGACGGCGTTATCAGCCGTGCCTTTGCATCGCTCAACGACATGGTGAGCTGGTGTAAACACCTGCCGGCGGAAAATGGCCGCTTTTATGCCCTGAAAGGGCTGGTGCCTGAAGATGAGATTCAACAGCTGCCAGCGGATTTTGCTGTTGAATCAATCGAGAAGTTACAGGTTCCTCATCTCGACGGTGAACGGCATTTGGTGATTCTTAAGCCAAACAAATTTTAAAATTTAAATAAAAAATGGGGAATTTGTGCTGTTCTTATTGTGTTAAAAAACAGCACACCCATGAGGATAATTCTGAAGTCATTTTAACCTTGTGTTCACCATGGTTTTTCTTGCGGTTAACCTTAGCTGATTCATTCACCGTAATGATAATCAACTATGAAAATATCAGTCTGCTAAAAGTGGGCTGTAGCAACCAGAATGCAATGTTAAATATTTATTAAAAATGTCAATAAAAGGTTTTTGTTGTATATAGGGCTGTTTTAGAAATAGTTGCGATTTTTTGGCTTTAAATTCATGAAGATGAAATAAAACGTTTTACGTGTTTGATAATTACCGCTTTATCGCAAATGTGCATTTTGTGATCTCGTGCACGCTTTATCGCCAACGTTTTCGCGCTGTTTGCAGTTTCGCCTGAAGGTCGACGCATTGGTCAAAAGTTGAAAAATAGCGCTGGGGAAAAATATTTAAACATTTATTCACCTTTTCGCTACTTAATGTTTGAAATCACGGGTACGCACCGTATAATTTGACCGCTTTTTGATGCTTGACTCTGAGCCTTAAAGGACGTTTTATACGACACGCGGCATACCTCGAAGGGAGCAGGAGTAAAAACGTGATGTCTGTGTCGCTCTTGAGTAGAAACGTTGCTCGTAAGCTTCTGTTCATTCAGTTTCTGGCGGTAATAGCAAGTGGACTGCTGTTTAGCCTCAAAGACCCCTTCTGGGGCATCTCCGCCGCGTGCGGAGGTTTGGCGGTTGTGCTGCCAAACGTGTTGTTTATGATTTTTGCCTGGCGTCATCAGGCGCATACACCCGCCAAAGGCCGCGTGGCCTGGTCCTTCGCTCTCGGCGAAGTGTGTAAGGTGTTGCTGACCTTTGCTCTACTGGTGATGGCGCTGGCGGTTTTGAAAGTGGTATTCATGCCGCTGATAGCAACGTGGGTTTTGGTGCTGGTGGTACAAGTTCTGGCTCCAGCTGTAATCAATAACAAAGGGTAAAAGGCATCATGGCTTCAGAAAATATGACGCCGCAGGATTACATAGGTCACCATCTGAATAACCTTCAGCTGGACCTGCGTACATTCTCGCTGGTGGATCCACATAACCCCCCGGCCACCTTCTGGACGATCAACATCGACTCCATGTTCTTCTCGGTGGTTTTGGGTCTTCTGTTCCTGGCCATGTTCCGCAGCGTTGCTAAAAAGGCGACCAGCGGTGTTCCAGGGAAATTCCAGACGTTCGTTGAGATGATCATCGGCTTCGTCCATGGCAGCGTGAAAGACATGTACCATGGTAAGAGCAAGCTGATTGCTCCGCTGGCCCTGACCGTGTTCGTTTGGGTCTTCCTGATGAACCTGATGGACCTGCTGCCAATTGACCTGCTGCCGTTCATCGGCGAGCACATCTTCGGCCTGCCTGCGCTGCGTGTTGTACCGTCTGCGGACGTGAACATCACCCTGTCGATGGCGCTGGGCGTGTTTATCCTGATTCTTTTCTACAGCATCAAAATGAAAGGCGTAAGCGGCTTTGTGAAAGAGCTTACCTTGCAGCCGTTCAACCACTGGGCGTTTATTCCGGTCAACCTGATCCTGGAAGGCGTTAGCCTGCTGTCCAAACCTGTTTCACTGGGTCTGCGACTGTTCGGCAACATGTATGCGGGTGAGCTGATTTTCATTCTGATCGCGGGTCTTCTGCCGTGGTGGTCACAGTGGATTCTGAATGTGCCATGGGCCATTTTCCACATCCTGATCATTACGCTGCAAGCCTTTATCTTCATGGTTCTGACGATCGTCTATCTGTCGATGGCGTCTGAAGAGCACTGATTTTTTACCAACACTACTACGTTTTAATTGAAACAAACTGGAGACTGTCATGGAAAACCTGAATATGGATCTGCTGTACATGGCTGCCGCTGTGATGATGGGTCTGGCGGCTATCGGTGCTGCGATCGGTATCGGCATCCTCGGGGGCAAATTCCTGGAAGGCGCTGCGCGTCAACCTGATCTGATTCCTCTGCTGCGTACTCAGTTCTTTATCGTTATGGGTCTGGTGGATGCAATCCCAATGATCGCTGTAGGTCTGGGTCTGTACGTGATGTTTGCTGTCGCGTAGTAGTTGTTTTAAAACCCCAAGCCACAGAAATTTAAGAGGTATTGTGCTGTGAACATGAACGCAACAATCCTCGGCCAGGCCATCGCGTTTATTCTCTTTGTCTGGTTCTGCATGAAGTATGTATGGCCGCCTTTAATGGCTGCCATCGAAAAACGTCAGAAAGAAATTGCTGACGGTCTGGCTTCCGCAGAACGCGCTAAGAAAGATTTGGACCTTGCACAGGCCAACGCGACAGACCAGCTGAAAAAAGCGAAAGCTGAAGCTCAGGTAATCATTGAACAGGCTAACAAACGCCGTTCTCAGATCCTGGACGAAGCCAAAGCTGAAGCAGAACAGGAACGTACTAAGATCGTGACACAGGCTCAGGCTGAAATTGAAGCTGAGCGTAAACGTGCTCGTGAAGAACTGCGTAAGCAGGTTGCGATTCTGGCTGTTGCTGGCGCCGAGAAGATCATCGAACGTTCCGTGGATGAAGCTGCTAACAGCGACATCGTGGACAAACTTGTCGCTGAACTGTAAGGAGGGAGGGGCTGATGTCTGAATTTGTTACGGTAGCTCGCCCCTACGCCAAAGCAGCTTTTGACTTTGCTGTCGAACACCAAAATGTCGATCGCTGGCAGAATATGCTGGCGTTTGCCGCTGAGGTGACGAAAAACGAACAAATGGCCGAGTTGCTTTCCGGTGCGTTAGCGCCTGAAACCCTCGCCGCGTCGTTTATCGCCGTGTGCGGAGAGCAACTGGATGCCAACGGCCAGAACCTGATTAAGGTCATGGCAGAAAATGGTCGTCTCCGTGTGCTCCCGGATGTTCTCGAGCAGTTTGAGCACTTACGTGCCCTCAGTGAAGCTACCGCTGAAGTTGAAGTAACTTCCGCAACTGAACTGAGTGATGAACAGCTTGCGAAAATCACCGCCGCGATGGAAAAACGTCTGTCACGCAAAGTTAAGCTGAATTGCAAAATCGATAAGTCTGTAATGGCAGGCGTAATCATCCGCTCGGGTGATATGGTCATTGATGGCAGCGTAC
Source organism: Enterobacter cloacae complex sp. P15RS (assembly GCF_014895905.1). Classification (NCBI taxonomy): domain Bacteria; kingdom Pseudomonadati; phylum Pseudomonadota; class Gammaproteobacteria; order Enterobacterales; family Enterobacteriaceae; genus Enterobacter; species Enterobacter cloacae complex sp. P15RS. The sequence continues at coordinate 21,643 of NZ_JADBQL010000038.1, forward strand.
GCGGCCGTCTTGAGCGCCTTGCAGACGTCTTGCAGTCTTAAGGGGACTGGAGCATGCAACTGAATTCCACCGAAATCAGCGAACTGATCAAGCAGCGCATTGCTCAGTTCAGTGTTGTGAGTGAAGCTCACAACGAAGGTACTATTGTTTCTGTAAGTGACGGTGTTATCCGCATCCACGGCCTGGCCGATTGTATGCAGGGTGAGATGATTTCCCTGCCGGGTAACCGTTACGCTATCGCACTGAACCTGGAGCGCGACTCCGTAGGTGCCGTTGTGATGGGTCCATACGCTGACCTCGCCGAAGGCATGAAGGTTAAGTGTACTGGCCGTATTCTGGAAGTGCCGGTTGGCCGTGGCCTGCTGGGTCGCGTTGTTAACACCCTGGGTGCGCCAATCGACGGTAAAGGTCCGGTTGATAACGATGGCTTCTCGCCAATCGAAGTTATCGCACCGGGCGTTATCGACCGTCAGTCCGTTGATCAGCCTGTGCAGACGGGTTATAAGTCCGTTGATGCCATGATCCCAATCGGTCGTGGTCAGCGTGAACTGATCATCGGTGACCGTCAGACCGGTAAAACCGCGATGGCAATCGACGCCATCATCAACCAGCGTGACTCCGGCATCAAATGTGTGTACGTGGCTATCGGCCAGAAAGCGTCCACCATTTCCAACGTGGTTCGTAAACTGGAAGAGCACGGCGCACTGTCTAACACCATCGTTGTGGTAGCAACCGCGTCTGAATCTGCTGCACTGCAATACCTGGCGCCATACGCCGGTTGCGCAATGGGCGAATACTTCCGTGACCGCGGTGAAGATGCACTGATCGTATACGATGACCTGTCCAAACAGGCTGTTGCGTATCGTCAGGTTTCCCTGCTGCTCCGTCGTCCACCAGGACGTGAAGCATTCCCGGGCGACGTATTCTACCTCCACTCTCGTCTGCTGGAGCGTGCTTCCCGCGTTAACGCGGAATACGTCGAGAACTTCACTAAAGGTGAAGTGAAGGGTAAAACGGGCTCTCTGACCGCGCTGCCGATCATTGAAACCCAGGCGGGTGACGTTTCTGCGTTCGTTCCGACCAACGTAATCTCCATTACCGATGGTCAGATCTTCCTGGAAACCAACCTGTTTAACTCCGGTATTCGTCCGGCAGTTAACCCGGGTATCTCCGTATCCCGTGTGGGTGGTGCTGCTCAGACCAAGATCATCAAGAAACTGTCCGGTGGTATCCGTACCGCGCTGGCACAGTATCGTGAACTGGCTGCGTTCTCTCAGTTCGCATCCGATCTGGACGAAGCAACCCGTAAACAGCTGAGCCACGGTCAGAAAGTGACCGAGCTGCTGAAGCAGAAACAGTACGCGCCAATGTCTGTTGCTCAGCAGGGCCTGGTACTGTTCGCGGCTGAACGCGGTTACCTCGAAGATGTGGAACTGGCGAAAATCGGTAGCTTCGAAGCCGCTCTGCTGGCTTACGCTGACCGTGATCACGCTCCGCTGATGCAAGAGATCAACCAGACCGGTGGCTATAACGACGAAATCGAAGGCAAGCTGAAAGCTATCCTCGATTCCTTCAAAGCAACCCAATCCTGGTAATCGTCCGGCGGCTTGTCTCAGGACAAGCCGTCTGGCATTGAGGAGAAGCTCATGGCCGGCGCAAAAGAGATACGTAGTAAGATCGCAAGCGTCCAGAACACGCAAAAGATCACTAAAGCGATGGAGATGGTCGCCGCTTCCAAAATGCGTAAATCGCAGGATCGCATGGCGGCCAGCCGTCCTTATGCAGAGACCATGCGCAAAGTGATTGGTCACCTTGCAAACGGTAATCTGGAATATAAGCACCCTTACCTGGAAGAACGCGACGTTAAGCGCGTGGGCTACCTGGTGGTGTCGACTGACCGTGGTCTGTGTGGCGGCTTGAACATTAACCTGTTCAAAAAACTGCTGGCGGATATGAAAGTCTGGTCCGATAAAGGCGTTCAGTGCGATCTGGCACTGATTGGCTCTAAAGGCGTCTCTTTCTTTAACTCCGTTGGCGGCAACATTGTCGCTCAGGTGACCGGTATGGGTGATAACCCGTCCCTGTCCGAACTGATCGGCCCGGTTAAAGTGATGTTGCAGGCCTACGATGAAGGCCGTCTGGACAGACTGTACGTTGTCAGCAACAAATTTATTAACACCATGTCTCAGGTGCCTACGCTCACTCAGATGCTGCCGTTACCGGCATCAGAAGATGACGAGCTGAAACAGAAAGCCTGGGATTACCTGTATGAACCCGATCCGAAACCGCTGCTGGATACCCTGCTGCGTCGTTACGTTGAATCTCAGGTTTATCAGGGCGTTGTAGAAAACCTGGCCAGCGAGCAGGCCGCACGAATGGTGGCGATGAAAGCCGCGACCGATAATGGCGGCAGCCTGATTAAAGAGCTGCAGTTGGTTTACAACAAAGCTCGTCAGGCCAGCATTACTCAGGAACTCACCGAGATCGTCTCGGGGGCCGCCGCGGTTTAACCAGGTTTACGAATTACGTAGAGGATTCAAGATGGCTACTGGAAAGATTGTCCAGGTAATCGGCGCCGTGGTGGACGTCGAGTTCCCTCAGGACGCCGTACCACGCGTGTACGACGCGCTTGAGGTACAGAATGGTAACGAGAGCCTGGTGCTGGAAGTTCAGCAGCAGCTCGGCGGCGGTATCGTGCGTACCATCGCCATGGGTTCTTCCGACGGTCTGCGTCGTGGTCTGGAAGTTAAAGACCTTGAGCACCCGATCGAAGTCCCGGTAGGTAAAGCAACGCTGGGTCGTATCATGAACGTATTGGGTCAGCCAATCGACATGAAAGGCGACATCGGTGAAGAAGAGCGTTGGGCTATCCACCGCGCGGCACCTTCCTACGAAGAGCTGTCCAGCTCTCAGGAACTGCTGGAAACCGGCATCAAAGTTATCGACCTGATGTGTCCGTTCGCGAAGGGCGGTAAAGTCGGTCTGTTCGGCGGTGCGGGTGTAGGTAAAACCGTAAACATGATGGAGCTGATCCGTAACATCGCGATCGAGCACTCCGGTTACTCCGTGTTTGCGGGCGTAGGTGAACGTACTCGTGAGGGTAACGACTTCTACCACGAAATGACCGACTCCAACGTTCTGGATAAAGTATCCCTGGTTTACGGCCAGATGAACGAGCCACCAGGAAACCGTCTGCGCGTTGCGCTGACTGGCCTGACAATGGCTGAGAAATTCCGTGACGAAGGCCGTGACGTTCTGCTGTTCGTTGATAACATCTATCGTTACACCCTGGCCGGTACCGAAGTATCTGCACTGCTGGGTCGTATGCCTTCAGCGGTAGGTTATCAGCCTACGCTGGCGGAAGAGATGGGTGTTCTTCAGGAACGTATCACCTCGACCAAAACCGGTTCTATCACCTCCGTTCAGGCGGTATACGTACCTGCGGATGACTTGACTGACCCATCTCCAGCCACCACCTTTGCGCACTTAGACGCAACCGTGGTACTGAGCCGTCAGATCGCGTCTCTGGGTATCTACCCGGCCGTTGACCCGCTGGACTCCACCAGCCGTCAGCTGGATCCACTGGTTGTTGGCCAGGAACACTACGACACCGCGCGTGGCGTACAGTCCCTGCTGCAACGTTACCAGGAACTGAAAGACATCATCGCCATCCTGGGTATGGATGAACTGTCTGAAGAAGACAAACTGGTGGTAGCACGTGCGCGTAAGATCCAGCGCTTCCTGTCCCAGCCGTTCTTCGTTGCGGAAGTATTCACCGGTGCGCCGGGTAAATACGTTTCCCTGAAAGACACCATCCGTGGCTTTAAAGGCATCATGGAAGGCGAATACGATCACCTGCCAGAGCAGGCGTTCTACATGGTTGGTTCCATCGAAGAAGCCGTGGAAAAAGCCAAAAAACTTTAACGCCTTAATCGGAGGGTGATATGGCAATGACTTACCACCTGGACGTCGTCAGCGCAGAGCAACAAATGTTCTCTGGTCTGGTCGAGAAAATCCAGGTAACGGGTAGTGAAGGTGAACTGGGTATTTTCCCGGGTCACGCACCGCTGCTCACCGCCATTAAGCCTGGTATGATCCGCATCGTTAAACAGTTCGGTCACGAAGAGTTTATCTATCTGTCCGGCGGCATTCTTGAAGTGCAGCCTGGCAGTGTGACCGTTCTGGCCGATACCGCTATTCGTGGCCAGGATCTCGACGAAGCGCGAGCCCTGGAATCGAAGCGTAAGGCTGAAGAGCACATTAACAGCTCTCATGGTGACGTGGATTACGCTCAGGCGTCTGCGGAGCTGGCCAAAGCGATCGCGAAACTGCGCGTTATCGAGTTGACCAAAAAAGCGATGTAACACCGGCTTGAAAAGCACAAAAGCCAGTCTGGATCCCAGGCTGGCTTTTTTTTTCGGCCTTAATTCATGATGAAAAAGATGTAGAATTTTAAGCATCAAACGTTTTTACTTCTCACACAAACTACCGTCAGGATGCGTATGTTAAACAGTGCGATGAGCGTGGTGATCCTTGCCGCAGGCAAAGGTACCCGCATGTATTCCGATCTGCCTAAGGTGCTCCACACGCTGGCAGGAAAGCCAATGGTGCAGCATGTTATTGATGCAGCTAATGAATTAGGCGCCAGCCAGGTGCATCTGGTTTATGGACACGGCGGCGATCTGCTGAAAAAAACGCTGCGTGACGACAATCTCAACTGGGTGCTACAGGCAGAACAGCTGGGTACCGGTCATGCAATGCAGCAGGCTGCACCCTTCTTCTCTGATGATGAAGACATCCTGATGCTCTACGGCGACGTCCCGCTGATCTCCGTTGAAACCCTCACTCGTCTGCGTGAAGCCAAACCGCAGGGTGGCATTGGGCTGTTAACCGTCGTACTGGACGATCCGAGTGGCTATGGCCGCATTACCCGTGAAAACGGCAACGTGACGGGGATTGTTGAGCATAAAGATGCCAGCGAAGCGCAGCGTCAGATTCAGGAGATCAACACCGGCATCCTGATTGCGAACGGTGCTGATATGAAGCGCTGGCTGTCTAAGCTGAATAACAACAACGCACAGGGTGAGTATTACATCACCGATATTATTGCGATGGCGTACCAGGAAGGGCGTGAGATTGCCGCCGTTCATCCGGCACGCATCAGCGAAACGGACGGGGTAAACAACCGTCTTCAGCTTTCCCGTCTGGAGCGCATTTACCAGTCCGAGCAGGCAGAGAAGCTGCTGCTCGCAGGCGTCATGCTGCGCGATCCGGCGCGTTTCGATCTGCGCGGTACGCTGTCCCACGGGCGCGACGTTGAAATTGATACTAACGTTATCCTGGAAGGTAACGTCACGCTGGGTAACCGCGTCAAAATCGGCGCTGGCTGCGTGATTAAAAACAGCGTTATCGGCGACGACTGCGAAATCAGCCCGTACAGCGTGGTGGAAGACGCGCGTCTTGATGCGGCATGTACCATCGGCCCGTTTGCGCGTCTGCGCCCGGGCGCTGAGCTGCTGGAAGGCGCACATGTTGGTAACTTCGTTGAAATGAAAAAAGCGCGTCTGGGTAAAGGCTCCAAAGCGGGTCATTTAACCTATCTGGGCGATGCAGAAATTGGCGACAACGTGAATATTGGTGCAGGTACTATCACCTGTAACTATGACGGTGCCAATAAGTTTAAAACCATCATCGGTGATGACGTATTCGTTGGCTCCGATACGCAGCTGGTGGCGCCTGTTACCGTGGGTAACGGGGTGACCATTGCCGCCGGAACGACCGTCACGCGCGACGTAGCGGATAACGAGCTGGTGTTAAGCCGCGTGCCGCAGGTCAGCAAGCAGGGCTGGAAACGCCCGGTGAAGAAAAAGTAACTCTAAGGCGGGTGGCGCTGCGCTTACCCGCCCTACGATTGAGTAGGCCTGATAAGGCGTAGCCGTCATCAGGCAAACCCGGGAGAGGAGATAAAGATATATCTCCCCCCACAGGCAGTACCCATAAAATAACCCCACTCTCTACAAGGCTCGGGGTGCCCGGAAAGGGCGTTACCCAAAGGATTTCGCGTTGTGGCAAGGCGGCAAGCGTATGAGTCCATGGGAGCTTACTTAAGTAAGTGACCGTGGCGAGTATGAGAAGCCAACGCAGCCGCAGCGTGAAAAACGCAGGGTAAATACAGGTCAGCGACAACGCAGGCATAATGCCTAAATTCGGAATCTAAATTATGTGTGGAATTGTTGGCGCAGTTGCGCAGCGTGATATTGCTGAAATCCTTCTCGAAGGTTTACGTCGTCTGGAATACCGTGGCTATGACTCTGCCGGTCTGGCTGTCGTGGATGCAGAAGGTCATATGACCCGTCTGCGCCGTCTCGGTAAAGTGCAGATGCTGGCCCAGGCCGCGGAAGAACATCCGCTGCACGGGGGAACCGGTATTGCGCACACCCGCTGGGCGACGCACGGTGAACCGTCTGAAGGCAACGCGCACCCGCATGTGTCTGAACACATCGTGGTGGTGCATAACGGCATTATCGAAAACCACGAACCGCTGCGCGAAGAACTTAGAGCGCGCGGCTACACCTTCGTCTCTGAAACCGACACCGAAGTGATTGCTCACCTCGTACACTGGGAACTGGCACAGGGCGGTACGCTGCGTGAGGCAGTGCTGCGTGCTATTCCTCAGCTGCGCGGCGCCTACGGTACGGTGATCATGGATTCCCGCGATCCGTCCACGCTGCTGGCCGCGCGTTCCGGTAGCCCGATGGTTATCGGTCTGGGCATGGGCGAGAACTTTATCGCGTCCGATCAGTTGGCGCTCCTGCCGGTTACCCGTCGCTTTATCTTCCTGGAAGAGGGCGATATCGCGGAAGTGACGCGCCGCAGCGTGACCGTCTTCGATACCAAAGGCGAGCAGGTGAAGCGTCAGGAGATCGAATCTAACCTGCAATACGACGCGGGCGACAAAGGCGCTTACCGTCACTACATGCAGAAAGAGATCTACGAGCAGCCTAACGCCATCAAAAACACCCTGACCGGGCGCATCAGCCACGGCGAGGTGGATCTGAGCGAGCTGGGGGCGAACGCCAACGAGCTGCTCGGCAAGGTTGAGCATATTCAGATTGTGGCCTGCGGGACCTCATACAACTCCGGTATGGTCTCTCGCTACTGGTTTGAATCCCTGGCGGGCGTGCCGTGCGATGTCGAAATCGCGTCTGAGTTCCGCTATCGTAAATCCGCTGTGCGCCGTAACAGCCTGATGATCACCCTTTCCCAGTCTGGCGAAACGGCGGATACCCTGGCGGCGCTGCGTCTGTCTAAAGAGTTGGGTTACCTGGGCTCTCTGGCCATCTGTAACGTGCCGGGCTCTTCGCTGGTGCGTGAATCCGATCTGGCGCTGATGACCAAAGCGGGCACCGAAATCGGCGTGGCCTCCACCAAAGCGTTTACCACGCAGCTGACCGTTCTGCTGATGCTGGTGGCGAAGCTGGCGCGTCTGAAAGGCGAAGATGCTTCCGTTGAGCATGACATCGTTCACGGTCTCCAGGCGCTGCCGAGCCGTATCGAGCAGATGCTGTCTCAGGACAAACGCATTGAGGCGCTGGCTGAAGACTTCTCTGATAAGCACCACGCTCTGTTCCTGGGCCGTGGCGATCAGTACCCTATCGCGCTGGAAGGCGCACTGAAGCTGAAAGAGATCTCCTACATCCACGCGGAAGCCTACGCGGCAGGCGAGCTGAAGCACGGCCCGCTGGCGCTGATTGACGCGGATATGCCGGTGATCGTTGTTGCACCAAACAACGAACTGCTGGAAAAACTGAAGTCTAACATCGAAGAAGTTCGCGCCCGTGGCGGCGTGCTGTACGTCTTCGCGGATAAAGACGCCGGTTTCGTCAGCAGCGACAACATGCACATCATCGAGATGCCGCATGTGGAAGAGGTAATTGCGCCGATCTTCTACACCGTTCCGCTGCAACTCCTGGCTTATCACGTGGCACTGATCAAAGGCACCGACGTTGACCAGCCGCGTAACCTGGCGAAGTCCGTTACCGTAGAGTAATCGTCTCGACACATAATGGAAAAAGCCTCGCATGAAAATGTGAGGCTTTTTTATTACGACCTAAATTTATTCCTAAAAAGTATTAAGTGTTATTTGTGTATGTTTCTGAATATGTCTTTTTAGCTAATATAAAGAAAGTTAACTTCTTTTAACTCTCTAATTAATCAGCATTTATTTTATCAAGTTAATTTATTTACCTTTTCATTTAATTTGTACTTACCTGCTCCAGATTTTGTCCGTTAATCTTAATAAAATATAATCTCATTCAGGCGAAGAATTCTTTCGCTGATATTTGTTTTATGAATGAATTAATCATGATTTAACGGAGTGGTAATGAAACGTAATTGGATTACAGGTTCTTTTGTTCTGTGCTCACTGTTTATGGCAAACCAGGCGCTCGCGTCTGATGGCGTGGTGCATTTTACCGGTGAGGTTATCGACAGCACCTGTGAAGTCACCACGGATACTATTGGCCAGACCGTTGCCCTGGGTAAAGTTAATAGATCTGCTTTTAGCACGGTAGGCACCACGGCGGCCCCGACCGAATTTAGCATTAAGCTGGAAAAATGTCCGGCCACGTACACTCAGGCGGCAGCGCGTTTTGACGGCACCGAAGCCTCTGACGGCAACGGCGATTTGGCCATCGGCACCCCGATAACTGCATCGACGCCAGGCGACTATACCGGTGAGGGTACAGAGACTGCGGCGACGGGCGTGGCAATTCGTATCTATAACCGCGCTGATAATTCACAGGTTAAGCTGTACAAAGATTCCGCTTATACAACCATTGATTCAGGAAATGCTGAGCTGAAATTTATCGCGCGTTATATCGCGACTTCTGCCGATGTTACGCCAGGCACGGCTAACGCTGATTCACAGTTCACCATCGAATACATGAAGTAATCGATTTTCGCCCGGGCCTGCTGACGTTAAAAGCGAGAGTACTGGCGAATTTTCCTTTAGCAGGCTCATTTCACGGATGAAATTATGTTGTGCAACCTTATTAAGTCGCTGTTCGTTGTTATTTGTCTTTTGAATATGTCTTCGTCCTGGGCTGGGGTCATTATCGGCGGCACCCGCGTGATTTTTAATAGCGATCGCGCTGATGAAACGTTTTCTATCTTCAATAAAGAGACAAACGTTCCCTACCTGATCCAGGTTTGGGTTGAGCCATTTGATAAAAAAGAGACTACCCCACCTCCCTTCACGGCTATTCCACCGGTTTCACGTCTGGAGCCGCAGCAGGAAAAAATCCTGCGCATTATTAAAACCAAGGGTGCGCTTCCCGAAGATCGGGAATCGGTTTTCTGGCTGAATATCAAAAATATTCCACCATCCGGGAGCAGTGCGGATAGCAACACGATGGAAATTGCCATAAAAACCCGAATCAAACTGTTCTGGCGCCCGGTGGCGCTCAATATGACGCCCGAAAAAGCGTATATGAAGGTGAAATGGCATCGCGTGGGAAACCATCTGCAAATAGAAAACCCTGCTCCAATTCATATCAACGTGATGGATGTGTTCGTCGACGGCAAAGAAGTTCCGCTCAATATGCTTAAACCCTTCGAGAAGCTAGAGCTGCCTTTACCCGCAGGTGCGGCTGGCAAAACGCTTCGTTGGCGTTTTATCAATGACTACGGTGCGATTAGCGAGCCTCTGAATCTCTCCCTTTAAGTGCAAAACAAGGAATGATGCGAGATGGCCGGTTCACCTGTTCACGTTCTCTTTGCCTCCGGGGCGCTGCTTCTGCTGGCTTGCCAGCTACAGGCGAAAGAAGCCTTCTTTAACCCCGCCTTGCTGGAGATTGACCATCCGGCGGGTATCGATATTCATCAGTTCGATCGCGCAAACACGCTGCCACCCGGCACGTACAAAGTGGATATCCTTATTAACGGGAAAAAACGTGAGCGCCGCGAGGTCACCTTTATAGCGGATAATCCGGAGGGGGAGATCCAGCCCTGCTTCACCCACCTCTCCAGCCAGCTGAAAGCGTTCGGTGTAAAAGCGGATGCCATCAAAGCGGTTACAGACATTGATGACGATGCCTGCGTCGCGCCGGGGCCGCTTGTTGAAGGTTCCGTATGGCAGTTCGATACGGACAAGCTGACGCTCAATATTGTGATACCGCAGATTTGGCTGGACAACTATGCCATGGGCTATATCAGCCCCGAACGCTGGGACCAGGGGATCAATGCGCTTTCGGTTAATTATGATTTTTCAGGCTCCCATACCGTTCACTCTGACTACGACGACACGGCGGATAGCTATTACCTCAACCTGCAAAATGGTCTGAATCTCGGTGCCTGGCGGGTACGCAACTACAGCACGTTCAGCTCTGAAGGCGGCAATGCAGAATATCACTCCGTCAGTTCGTGGCTACAGCGTGATATTCCCGGGCTGCGCAGCCAGTTCATGGTGGGCGATACCTGGTCGGCAAGCGATGTTTTTGAGGGGGCCAGACTGCGCGGGGTGCGGCTTTACACCGATGATGACATGCTGCCCGCCAGCATGAACGGCTTCGCACCCGTGGTGCGCGGCGTAGCGAAAAGCAACGCCATGGTGACGATCAAGCAAAACGGTTACGTCATCTTTCAGTCTGCCGTGCCGCAGGGGGCGTTTGCCCTTACCGATCTCAATACCACCAGCTCGGGTGGGGATCTGGACGTGACCATCAAAGAAGAGGACGGCAGCGAGCAACATTTTATCCAGCCTTATGCTTCGCTGGCCATTCTGAAACGTGAAGGACAAACCGACTTCGACGTCAGCATTGGCGAAATGCGGGAAGACAATCGCTTTACCCCAAACGTCATGCAGGCGCAAATCATGCGCGGTCTGCCAGACGGTATCACGCTTTATGGCGGCGTGCAGCTGGCGGACGAGTACCGCGCGGCGGCGCTGGGCGTGGGTAAAGACTTGGGCGCGTTTGGCGCGCTTTCTATGGACGTGACGCAGGCGAAAGCCCGGTTTGATGAGGGCGATGAATCTCAGGGGCAATCCTATCGTTTCTTATACTCCAAGCGTATTGATGCCACCGACACGAATTTCAGGCTGGTGGGCTACCGCTATTCTACCCAGGGTTTTTATACCCTTAACGAGTGGTCATCGCGTCAGGGAGATGAAAGTGATTTTTGGGAAACGGGCAACCGCCGTAGCCGTCTGGAGGGAACATGGACGCAGTCTTTTGGACGCGGCTGGGGGAACGTTTATCTGACGCTGAGCCGTCAACAGTACTGGCAAACCGACGCGGTAGAGCGCTTGATCCAGACGGGCTACAGCAACAATCTCGGCATGGTTTCCTGGAACGTGTCGTGGAGCTACACCGATAGCGCGACGCACCACGACAGCGCCAGCGAAGATGAGGATAACAACGGGGGTGAAAATATCTTTATGTTTTCTCTTTCGGTTCCGCTGTCCGGCTGGGCGAAAAACAGTTACCTCAACTATGCCATGACGCAAAACGACAATGCGCAGGCATCCCATCAGGTGGGGTTAAGCGGAACGCTGCTGGAACGGGATAATCTCTCGTATAACCTGCAACAATCCTGGACAGGCGATAGCGCAGCGGATGCCAGCAACCTTGCGATGACCTATAACGGCACTTACGGCACGCTGGACGGCAGCTACGCCTACAGCGCAAACGCCGAACACCTTAATTTCGGCGCGCGCGGGGGCGTTATTGTGCACGGTGAAGGCGTCACGTTCTCGCAGCAGCTTGGAGAGACGGTTGCGCTGATCAAAACGCCTGGCGCGTCGGGGCTAGCCGTTGAAAACACCTCTGGCGTAGCCACCGACTGGCGCGGTTATGCGGTGAAAACCCAGCTTAATCCTTATGACGAAAACCGGGTTGCCATCGACAACGACTATTTCTCCCGAGCCAACGTGGAGCTTGAAAATAGCGTGATCGATCTTGTGCCGACCCGCGGTGCGATTGTCAAAGCAGAGTTTCTGACCCACCTGGGTTATCGGGTGCTATTCAACGTCATACTGGCAAACGGCAAGCCTGCACCGTTTGGTGCCGTCGCGAACGGCGAAAGTAAAGGTGAGCTGTTGACGGGCATCGTGGGAGAAAACGGGCAACTTTACCTGTCTGGCGTTCCGGAAGAGGGTACTTTTGCGCTGCGGTGGGGTGCGGGTAACGGCGTGGAATGCCGGGCACCGTTCCATATTTCCCCTCAGACCGGAGCATCGCTGGTCCAACAAACCGTAGTATGTAATTAAAAAGGATTTTAGATGAAGAGCTTACTTATCGCTGGCCTGCTGATATTGGCCAGCCCGACGGCGTTCGCTGAGGTGGCAGGAACCTGCACGACCACTTCAGGCACGCATGTGCTTAACCTGAATTTTCCCCAAACGAGTATTAGCGCTAAAGATAACGTTCCGGGAAAGACGATGGTGGATGTCGCCGAGGCGACGGCCAGCGACAGCTACCAGGTCAACTGTTCCTGTGATTCAAAGCACCGGCTTAATAAGGGATTTTCGGCAATCTACTACACGGCGGACCCAACCGGCGGTCTCGTATTTGATAAAAAGGTTGGTGAGGTCTCTTATTACAATCTAAACGAATATCTCGATGTCGGCGTAAAGATCTTCATCAAAAACGTGGGTTATACGGCGATTCCTTTTGAGCACGTTTCTAACCGCAGTACGGCCTCTCACACCTGTGGTTCGTCAAACGATATTACGCTTGATACCGGAACGTCTTCGATGCTCTCGTTTTATATTCGAAAATCGATCACCGGATTGGTCACGATTCCCCTGACCGATGTCGCCCTCGTCTACGGCGGAATATCTAATGATTTGCCCAGGGGAGAGGCGATCGCAAAAGTCAGGATTAAAGGCTCAATCATTGCGTCCCAGCAGTGTGAAATTAACGACGGGCAGGTGATTAATATCGATTTTGGTCAGATCCCCGCCTCTGAATTTTCCGCCACGCCCGGCACATCGATAACCAGTAAAAAAATTGAGAAAACCGTTACGGTGAGCTGTTCCGGTCTGGACCGCTCGCAAAAGGTGAACGCTGATTTTAACGCTACGGCAGCCAGCGCCGACAGCACGATGGTTTCAACGTCAAACAACGACGTGGGGATCAAAATCTTTGATACAAACGGCGATCCAGTGATGGTGAACGGCGGCGCGCTCAAAACGGAGATGGGTTCTACAAGCATTATTGGCGGAAGAAGTAATGGCACTATTACGTTCTCTGCCGCCCCGGCCAGCGCTACCGGAGCGAGACCGACGCCCGGCACGTTTAATGCGGATGCCACCATAACCCTGGAATTTTCTAACTGATCTCACGACGGCTGTTTATGACAGCCGTTGTCATATTCCCGTCTTTGAACCAGGCTTAACGCATCTCAGTGTGACATTATCATGACAAGGATGTGATTTTATTTATATTTAAATCATGCACTTAACGCAAACGCGTTGATTGTCATAAAACTGTCATAATTCGTACATTTATCTGTCACCTGTTTGTCCTATTTTGCTCATCGTAGCCACTTAAACAATGATTTACGAAATCCTTGCAGGAGACATTATGAAAGTTATGCGTACCACTGTCGCAACTGTTGTCGCCGCGACCTTATCCCTGAGCGCTTTCTCTGCCTTCGCAGCAGCAAGCCTGACTGGCGCTGGTGCAACCTTCCCTGCGCCGGTGTATGCCAAATGGGCGGATACCTACCAGAAAGAAACCGGCAACAAGGTTAACTATCAGGGTATCGGCTCCTCCGGTGGCGTAAAACAAATTACCGCGAATACCGTTGATTTCGGCGCATCCGACGCTCCGCTGTCTGATGAAAAACTGAATCAGGAAGGCCTGTTCCAGTTCCCGACCGTGATCGGCGGCGTTGTGCTGGCCGTTAACATCCCTGGCCTGAAATCAGGCGAGCTGGTGCTGGACGGCAAAACCCTGGGCGACATCTACCTGGGCAAAATCAAAAAATGGGACGACGAAGCCATCACTAAGCTGAACCCGGGCGTTAAGCTGCCTTCGCAGAACATCGCTGTGGTTCGCCGCGCTGACGGTTCCGGTACCTCCTTCGTGTTCACCAGCTACCTGGCAAAAGTGAACGAAGAGTGGAAATCCAAAGTCGGTTCCGGCTCTACCGTTAACTGGCCAACCGGTCTGGGCGGTAAAGGTAACGACGGCATCGCTGCCTTCGTACAGCGTCTGCCGGGCTCTATCGGTTACGTAGAATACGCTTACGCGAAGCAGAACAACCTGGCTTACACCAAACTGGTTTCTGCTGACGGCAAACCGGTTAGCCCGACCGAAGAGAACTTCGCTAACGCCGCAAAAGGCGCAGACTGGAGCAAATCCTTCGCGCAGGACCTGACTAACCAGAAAGGCGACGATGCGTGGCCAATCACTTCTACCACCTTCATTCTGGTCCACAAAGATCAGAAGAAACCTGAGCAGGGTGCAGAAGTGCTGAAATTCTTCGACTGGGCATATAAAAACGGCGGCAAACAGGCTAACGACCTGGACTACGCCAGCCTGCCGGACAGCGTGGTTGAGCAGATTCGCGCTGCATGGAAAACCAACGTGAAAGACAGCAGCGGTAAAGCGCTGTACTAACAGGATATTTTTGACGAAGATGGCGGGTGGCGCGCAGCGATCCCGCCCTACGGTTCATCCTGTAGGCCCGGTAAGCGTCAGCGCCACCGGGCATATTCGTAAGACGTCTCAAAAAGAAGAGTAATTTATGGCTGCAACCAAGCCTGCATTTAACCCTCCGGGTAAAAAAGGTGACATGATTTTCAGCGCCCTGGTGAAACTGGCTGCGCTGATTGTGCTATTGCTGCTGGGCGGCATTATCGTGTCCCTGATCTTTTCCTCCTGGCCGAGCATTCAGAAATTTGGTTTCGCCTTCCTGTGGACCAAAGAGTGGGATGCGCCGAACGATATCTACGGTGCGCTGGTGCCGATTTACGGCACGCTGGTAACCTCCTTTATCGCCCTGCTGATTGCGGTGCCGGTAAGCTTCGGTATTGCCCTGTTCCTGACGGAGCTGGCGCCGGGCTGGCTGCGACGCCCGCTGGGTATTGCCATCGAACTGCTGGCGGCCATTCCAAGTATCGTTTACGGCATGTGGGGCCTGTTTATCTTTGCTCCGCTGTTTGCAACGTACTTCCAGGAGCCGGTCGGTAACGTGCTTTCTGCCGTTCCGTTTGTGGGCGCCCTGTTCTCTGGCCCGGCATTCGGTATCGGTATTCTGGCGGCTGGTGTGATCCTCGCCATCATGATTATTCCGTACATTGCGGCGGTTATGCGCGATGTCTTCGAACAAACCCCGGTGATGATGAAAGAGTCGGCCTACGGCATCGGCTGCACCACCTGGGAGGTTATCTGGCGCATCGTCCTTCCGTTCACCAAAAATGGGGTGATCGGCGGCATCATGCTGGGCTTAGGCCGCGCGCTGGGTGAAACCATGGCGGTGACCTTTATCATCGGCAACACCTACCAGCTCGACAGCGTCTCTCTGTACATGCCGGGCAACAGCATTACCTCTGCGCTGGCGAACGAATTCGCCGAAGCGGAATCCGGGCTGCACGTTGCTGCGCTGATGGAGCTGGGCCTGATCCTGTTTGTTATCACCTTTATCGTACTGGCTATCTCCAAGCTGATGATTATGCGTCTGGCTAAAAACGAGGGGGCACGCTAATGGCGACTCTCGACATGCAAAACACCGCTCAGCTTGCGGAATCCCGTCGCAAAATGCAGTCAAAGCGCCGGATTAAAAACCGCATTGCGCTGACGCTTTCCATGGCCACGATGGCGTTCGGCCTGTTCTGGCTGATCTGGATCCTGATGTCCACCATCACCCGCGGCATCGATGGAATGTCCCTGGCGCTGTTCACCGAGATGACGCCGCCGCCGAACACGGCGGGCGGTGGTCTGGCAAACGCCCTGGCGGGGAGCGGCCTGCTGATCCTGTGGGCGACCGTTTTCGGTACGCCGCTGGGCATCATGGCGGGTATCTATCTGGCGGAGTATGGCCGTAAATCCTGGATCGCTGAAGTCATCCGTTTTATTAACGACATTCTGCTATCTGCCCCATCGATTGTTGTGGGTCTGTTTGTTTACACCATCGTGGTGGCACAAATGGAACACTTCTCCGGCTGGGCGGGTGTGATTGCGCTGGCGCTGTTGCAGGTGCCTATCGTTATTCGTACCACTGAAAACATGCTGAAACTGGTGCCGGACAGCCTGCGTGAAGCGGCTTACGCGCTGGGCACGCCGAAATGGAAGATGATTTCGGCGATCACCCTGAAAGCGTCCGTCTCGGGGATCATGACCGGCATCCTGCTGGCTATCGCCCGTATCGCCGGTGAAACCGCACCGCTGCTGTTTACCGCGCTCTCCAACCAGTTCTGGAGCACGGACATGATGCAGCCGATCGCCAACCTACCGGTAACGATCTTTAAATTTGCGATGAGCCCATTCGCGGAATGGCAGCAGCTGGCCTGGGCCGGGGTGCTGATCATCACCCTTTGCGTACTGTTGCTGAACATTCTGGCGCGCGTCATTTTCGCGAAGAAGAAACACGGTTAAATTTTTACGGCGCGGCACATCGCGGCGCCGAATGAGGAAATGAGTCAATGAGTATGGTTGATACTGCCCCGGGTAAGATTCAGGTTCGTGATTTGAACTTCTACTACGGCAAATTCCATGCCCTGAAGAATATCAACCTGGATATCGCGAAGAACCAGGTCACGGCATTTATCGGTCCGTCTGGCTGTGGTAAATCCACGCTGCTGCGCACCTTCAACAAAATGTATTCGCTCTATCCGGAGCAGCGTGCGGAAGGTGAAATTCTGCTGGACGGTGACAACATCCTGACCAATACCCAGGATATCGCCCTGCTGCGCGCGAAGGTGGGGATGGTGTTCCAGAAACCCACGCCGTTCCCGATGTCGATCTATGACAACATCGCCTTTGGCGTGCGTCTGTTTGAGAAGCTCTCCCGTGCGGACATGGACGAGCGCGTGCAGTGGGCATTGACCAAGGCCGCATTATGGAACGAAACCAAAGATAAACTTCACCAGAGCGGGTACTCTCTCTCCGGTGGTCAGCAGCAGCGTCTGTGCATTGCGCGCGGTATCGCCATTCGCCCGGAAGTATTGCTGCTGGATGAGCCGTGCTCAGCGCTGGACCCGATCTCAACCGGGCGTATTGAAGAGCTGATCACCGAGCTGAAGCAGGATTACACCGTGGTGATCGTCACCCACAACATGCAGCAGGCTGCCCGTTGTTCTGACCACACGGCGTTTATGTACCTGGGCGAGTTGATTGAGTTCAGCGATACGGACGCGCTGTTCACCCGGCCCGCGAAGAAACAAACCGAAGATTACATTACTGGCCGCTACGGTTGATTTGCCTTAGTGCATGTGGAGAAACCATGGACAACCTCAATCTTAATAAACACATTTCAGGCCAGTTCAACGCAGAGCTGGAAAGCATTCGCACCCAGGTGATGACCATGGGCGGCATGGTCGAGCAGCAGCTTTCTGATGCGATCACGGCGATGCACAACCAGGACAGCGAGCTGGCGAAGCGCGTTATCGAAGGCGATCACAACGTCAATATGATGGAAGTCGCCATCGACGAAGCGTGTGTGCGCATCATTGCCAAGCGTCAGCCGACCGCGAGCGATCTGCGTCTGGTCATGGCGATCATCAAAACTATCGCCGAGCTGGAGCGTATTGGCGACGTCGCGGATAAAATCTGCCGCACCGCGCTGGAGAAATTCTCTCAGCAGCACCAGCCGCTGCTGGTCAGCCTGGAGTCTCTCGGTCGCCACACCGTGCAGATGCTGCACGACGTGCTGGACGCCTTTGCGCGCATGGATCTGGACGAAGCGGTGCGTATCTACCGTGAAGACAAGAAAGTTGACCAGGAATACGAAGGCATTGTGCGTCAGCTGATGACCTACATGATGGAAGATTCCCGTACCATTCCAAGCGTGCTGACCGCGCTGTTCTGCGCGCGCTCAATCGAGCGTATTGGCGACCGCTGCCAGAACATTTGTGAATACATTTTCTACTTCGTGAAGGGGCAGGACTTCCGTCACGTGGGCGGCGACGAGCTGGACAAGCTGCTGGCGGGTAAAGATCCGAAAGAGTGATGTTTGTGGCGGGTGGCGCTGGCGCTTACCCGCCCTACGTTAGCTTAACGCGTAATATCCCAACCCCGCGCCTTCCACAGTTCTGGCAGCTGAGCCAGGTCGGTAAAGGTCGTCACTTTTGGATGATCGATCGGCTTGTTGTGCGGGTCGGCACAGAAGTAAAACACTTCCATTCCTGCATCAATCCCCGACTGCGCGCCCGCAGACGAGTCATCCACCAGAATGCAGTTCTCCACGTTGACGTTCATCGCCTTCGCCGCGTGGAACATCAATGCCGGATCGGGCTTCCAGCGCTGAATATCGTAGCCGCTGAACAGTTTTTCCGGGAAGTGGTGTAGCATGTCCAGCTTGCCGAGCGAATGCTGCATTTTGCTGACCGGGCCGTTAGAGACCACGCAGATCGGCACCGTCATCGCATCCAGCAGCGCGTTAGCGCCGGCGATAACCTCCAGCTCGGCGTCGAAGAGGCGTGCGACCTCGGCGCGGTACACCGGTTCCAGATCCGCTTTCGCCAGATCCACCCCGTGCTCTTCGTTAATGATGTCGATGATCTCGTACAGCTTCACGCCCTTAAAGCGTTTGAACACCTCTTCGAGATCGAGCGTAATGCCAAATTCCTGGAACATGGCGACATACGCGCGGGAACAAATGACCTCACTGTCGACCAGCGTACCGTCACAGTCGAAAAATACCGCTTCAATTCCGGACATGCCCTTCCCTTTTAACAAGTTTAACGTTTACGTACGACAGATTTACGAGACGCAATCGTTGCCGTATAAGCAAAATCAATGAAAAAAGTATCCCGTAACCGCCACTATTGTCGCATTTTGGTATAGGATAGCGACGAATTTTCCCTCCTTGTTCGGAAATTGATGATGAGTCAACAACACACAACCCAGACATCTGGTCAGGGTCTGCTTGAGCGCGTATTCAAACTGCGCGAGCACGGCACAACGGCACGCACCGAAGTGATCGCCGGTTTTACTACCTTCCTGACGATGGTCTACATCGTTTTTGTGAACCCGCAAATTCTGGGCGTGGCTGGCATGGACACCAGCGCCGTCTTTGTTACCACCTGTCTGATCGCGGCCCTTGGCAGCATTCTGATGGGCGTTTTCGCTAACCTGCCCGTGGCGCTGGCCCCGGCGATGGGTCTGAACGCGTTCTTCGCGTTCGTGGTGGTTCAGGCGATGGGCCTGCCGTGGCAGGTTGGTATGGGCGCTATCTTCTGGGGCGCGGTCGGCCTGCTGCTGCTGACTATCTTCCGCGTCCGCTACTGGATGATTGCCAATATCCCGGTGAGCCTGCGCGTGGGTATCACCAGCGGTATCGGTCTGTTCATCGGCATGATGGGGCTAAAAAACGCCGGTGTGATCGTGGCGAACCCGGAAACCCTGGTGAGCATCGGTAACCTGACCTCGCACAGCGTGCTGCTGGGCGTGCTGGGCTTCTTCATCATCGCGATCCTGGCGTCGCGCAACATCCACGCTGCGGTGCTAGTCTCTATCATCGTGACCACGCTGCTGGGCTGGATGCTGGGTGACGTGCATTACAGCGGTATTGTCTCTGCGCCGCCGAGCGTCTCTACCGTGATTGGTCACGTTGATCTGGCGGGCTCTCTGAACCTGGGCCTGGCGGGGGTGATCTTCTCCTTCATGCTGGTCAACCTGTTTGACTCCTCCGGTACGCTGATTGGCGTGACGGACAAAGCGGGTCTGGCGGACGAGAAAGGCAAATTCCCGCGCATGAAGCAGGCGCTGTATGTGGATAGCATCTCTTCCGTTGCGGGTTCTTTCATCGGCACCTCGTCTGTTACCGCTTACATTGAATCCTCTTCCGGCGTCTCCGTGGGCGGCCGTACCGGCCTGACGGCGGTGGTGGTGGGTCTGCTGTTCCTGCTGGTGATCTTCCTCTCTCCACTCGCCGGGATGGTGCCACCGTACGCGGCGGCGGGTGCGCTGATTTATGTCGGCGTGCTGATGACCTCGAGCCTGGCGCGCGTGAAGTGGGAAGATTTAACCGAAGCGGTGCCAGCCTTTATTACAGCCGTAATGATGCCGTTCAGCTTCTCGATCACCGAAGGGATCGCGCTGGGCTTTATCTCTTACTGCGTGATGAAGATCGGTACCGGTCGCTTCCGCGAACTCAGCCCGTGCGTGATGATTGTGGCGCTGCTGTTTGTGCTGAAGATTGTGTTTATTGACGCGCACTAAGGTGCGGTTTGTGGTGTCAGGTGGCGCTTCGCTTACCTGACCTACTGACGCGTGTAGGCCCGGTAAGCGCTAGCGCCACCGGGCTTTTTTATCAGGCTTTAACCCGCTTAATATAATCCCCAAACGCGGTCAGCTGGCCAGACAGATGGTCACGCGTGCTCTGATCCACCACTTCACCCGTCTGCGGGTCGACCTTGTTCTGAATCACACCGCCCATAAATTCCGGCTTGTTCATGACCATCGCATCCAGGAACACCAGGATCTGACGCAGGTGATACTGGCAGCGCGCGCCGCCGATAGCGCCCATAGAGCTGGTCTGGATCAGCACCGGTTTGCCTGACAGCGGCTGCTCCGGTAAACGGGATAACCAGTCAATCGCGTTCTTCAGGCCACCCGGCACCGAGTAGTTATACTCTGGCGTTACAATCACCACGCCGTCAGCCTGGCGGATCTGCTCGGCTATCGCTTCCACGCTCTGCGGGAACCCTTCTTCCTGCTGAACGTCAGCATCATAAAGCGGGATGTCGCCAATAGACGGCAGGGCACTGATTTCCATTCCCGCAGGCGCCAGCTGCGGCAGCGTGCGTGCAACCATCCCGTTAAAAGAACCTTTGCGCAGGCTTCCCAGTAACGTAACAACTTTCAACGTATCAGACATGATTACTCCTGTTTCATCATGATGATCCTGGACGGATCAGCTATGGGTGTATGCTTTTTCTGCCGGTAAACTGGTTAATCGCATCAGGCGCGCGGCGGGCTCGTTGGCGCGCTCGGGGACATCCGGAAGACTACGCCAACCGCGAATACTGTCAAATTCCCAGATTTTCAGCCGTTCGATGGCGGGACTCACCGCAACAGACCAGATCAACACGTCCTCAGCGTCGCTGAGCGCCTCTACCAGCGAGGCTTTTGTGGCCCGCAGGCGTCCGGAGCCAGGCAGCAGCTGCAACAGGCTGGCGTCGTCTGACGCCGCACCGCTCAGTTTGCGGATGCTCTGGCGAAGGGTAATGAGCTGCGCTCTGGCTTCAACGGGGTCGTTCTGGTTACGTATCCACAGCATTTCATTGCTTGAGAGCGGGTATTCATCAAGCGCGTTAGCCCCGTGGAAGCTGCGCGTGACGCGTTGCAACTCCATATCCAGCCCGCAATCGCCTTCGGTGGTCAGCGCGACGCCAACAATGTTGCCGGTGTACGCAATGGAAAAATGGGGGAGTGCCGGGTCCGCAAAAACCGGGCGACCTTCTGGCTGGGTGAGTATGTCCGGTAATTCGCTGGTGCCGTACAGCATAAAAAGCAGTTCTGCGAGAAGTGCTCTGGAGGCTAAAAACCGCGTCCTGCGGTGTTCAGGTAGCTTGAGCGCCTCACCGTGGCAGGCTGAAGAAATTCTGGCCGATACGAGATGCCCTTCCGCTAATGTTCCTCGTGCAAAGTGCGTAGCCATTTTTCGCTCCTTGATAATGGTCGTAGTCGGTTAAACGGTTACATGATTATCGCTTAACTCAGCTTCTGTTTTAATCAGTAAATAGAAATAAGAGAAGCCTGAGGACCGAACTTTACATTATCTTAGGCAAAAACCTGACCTGGCGCGGTATACAGGGCTTTTATGGTTTCGCGCAGCCAGATAATTTTCGGATTATGGCTGTTCCGCTTATGCCAGATGAGCGTGAAGGGGACGGTCAACTTTTCTGCCTGTGCCTCATCGATGGGAATGGGAAGGCATACAAGTTTACGCTGGTGGAGTTGATTATAGTGATGGCAGTAGTAAGG
Source organism: Enterobacter cloacae complex sp. P15RS (assembly GCF_014895905.1). NCBI lineage: Bacteria > Pseudomonadati > Pseudomonadota > Gammaproteobacteria > Enterobacterales > Enterobacteriaceae > Enterobacter > Enterobacter cloacae complex sp. P15RS. Next base: position 43,800 of record NZ_JADBQL010000038.1, read on the forward strand.
CGCAGTGGCAATGCAGTTGTGGTCCGGCTGGGCCGCCACAAACATCGACTGTTCAAAGCCGGGCAGGCACATGGCGACGTTGCGCTCGCGGCCCATCTCCTTTAGCACCTCATCAAGCGCCCAGGTATCGCTGCGCTCCCAGAAGATGCTGATGTGCGGGTAGCGCAGAAACGTCTCGAGGTTCCACGCTTCGCGAAGTGCCGGATGGTCTTCTCGCAAATAGACGCACGGACGGTCGCTGAACAGGATTTCGTAGTCAATAAACCATGGCATCAGCTTCAGCAGCTCGCGGGAGCGCGGGTGCGTTTCGCGGCCGGTAAAACCGAGATCAACCTCCCCGCGCGTAATGGCGTCCAGCGAATCGTAATCCCACTGGCGCAACTTCACCGTCGCCTGCGGGTAGCGCTGATTCACCTGCTCCAGCAGGGTGTTAAAGCGAATCAGCATCAGCGGCGTTTCGGCGGCGAGCACAAACTTGAGCCCGCCAGGAGAGCTGTGGTGAGATTTATCGACGATCTGATTACCAATCTGCATCCAGTCGGCCAGGTCCTGTTCCAGGCTCACCGTCAGCGGCGTGGGCAGTAGTCCTAAAGGCGTTTTTACAAACAGCGGATCGTCGAACCAGTCGCGCAGCTTCGCCAGCGATTTACTCACCGCGGACGGCGTCACGTTCATCCGCTTCGCGGCTTTGGTGACGCTGCGCTCCTGCAACAACAGTTGCAGGCAAAGTAAAAGATTAAGATCGAGACTGCTGATGGGCTTCTTCATAGTGCGCCGCGGGCTGGATGACCATAAGTAAGATAATGCTAAGTATGCTACAGCCAATCAGCACCCCGATCAGCATATTCAGCGCGTGAAGGCCGATCACTGCCGCCAGCCAAATCCACAGCGACGAACCGCAGACCTGCGCAATGCCCAGCACCGAGCTTGCCACGCCAGCCCGCAGTGAGAACGGACCAAGCGCCTGACTCATCGCCACGCCGAAGCCGCCGGAGAATCCGGCGCAGATCAGGGTCATACTCACCAGCATCAGCGCGTGTGAGGTGGCGGTCGCCAGAATGACGCTGGCGGCGAGAAACAGCGTCTGTGAAGTGAGCATCATCGTGCGTTGGCGGAAAATATTGAGTGCAAAGGGCATCGAGAATGAAACCACCATGCTGACCATCGCATTGAGCGCCATCATCGTCGAATACTCACCGCGATCGAAGCCCATCGTTTCCATCAGTAACACCGGGGAAACGTTTACATAGGTGAGGATCACCGCCACGCTGAGCGTGATGATGGTCAGGCGGCTCAGGAAAAAGCGATTCAGAAGCTTTTCAGCCGGATGAAAGGTAGCAGCGTGGTGCATCTGCTGCGAACCGGGATGGGTCTCTTTCAGCACCGTCACGGACAGAATAAAGACGATAGTGCCCATGGTGGCCATGGTCCAGAAAAGGCTCTGCCATGGAAATTTCAGCATGATCAGGTAGCCCACGACCGGCGCCAGCACCGGGATGATGCAGGTAATGCCGTTCAGCATCGACAGCACCCTGGCGCGGCGCTGGGCGCTTAAGGTATCGCGAAGAATGGCAAACGCCACCACGTAGCATCCGCCCGCGCCAATGCCCTGAATAAAGCGCCCTGCCAGGAACATCGTGCTTTCCTGAGCCATTGAACACAGTACCGATGCCAGCGCAAAAATAACCGCACCCGTAATGGCGACGGGCTGACGACCGGCTTTATCCGCGATTTTCCCGGCAAACACCATCGACGACGCCATCCCCCCAAGGTAGGCCGAAAACGCGATGTGCAGCTGCGCCTCGCTGGCCCCCAGATCGCGGGCAATATGCGGTAGCCCCACCAGATACATATCAATGCCGGATGGATAAAGCAGAACGAGTGCAAAACTACAGAACAGAAAACGAGCCATAAATCCCCCATGGATGCAGGCATGCAGGATAGGGGGCATGGAGGGGATAAAGCGAGTTGCCATTTGGACAATGGTGATTTCCTGAAAGGAAAAAATAATCATCAGCGTAACCGGCAGCCTATCTTGCTAAGGACTCTAAAACCGTGATGAAGGTTGAGCATAATCGCAAGGGCATTTTTGAGTTTCAGTTAGCTATAACGCTTTGGCCCATACTGTCCTCTTTTAGCGTAATCAAATCACAGTTTTTCTGCAATAATGTGTAAAACACCTATGCTATATCATGCATTATTCTTGGTTCGTATTTGTTATATATATTATTATTTTTGATATGTATTGATTGATGGCGTTTTTGGAATTGCTAATTCCGCCAATATTAATTTTGCTATATTTTTTGGTGGCATCTTTCAATACATTGTAAAAAGCTACTGAGAGCCATGTATAAGATTTTAGATAGTTTTTAGTAATGCATAAAAATAATGGGGTATAATGTTTTTGGGTTATTTTTGGGTGGTAGGTGTGCTTGAAAAGCAGAGGTGTTCAATAATTACAATGCTTGTTTTTTCAAGCGTTAGGTTGTCCGGTTGTTTAGAGTTAAATAATTCAAGTGAATTTATTGCGCTTATTCATTTAAGGCTTCTGTTTCACTATATAATGTTGCGTCTTGGATATAATATCTCAGTGATGTCTACCCATGATTATAAATGTGACCTGGATTATACATGGCTATATAATTGTTTGATCCCGCAGCGATCATATATATTTTTCGCGGCCCGCACCCGTTTACCGAGCGATGGACCAGCGAGTTATAAAGTTAACGGCTTTCCAGCAGTGCGGCTCCCTGTTATTCACAGCGGTAATGTACCAGCCGATGCAGGTTATCATAATAATAGTGGTGGCTATGGCTACAGCCTTCGAGGATTAGGCATTCATCCTTTTCTGTCAGCTTGCTGTGTTCGTCATAACGGTAAATGAACGCTGCGTCTTCGTTGTTACTGTTATTCCACCACATTGCCAGCAACCCTGGATACAGTTCCCCTTCTGCCAGCCTGTCGACTGCCGGATGGTGGATTTATAGCTGATATTATTGCTGCGCCAATCATTTTTCCCGTCTATCCTTGTATAATCGAGGTAACATTTAGTGGCTGCACTTTATCCCGTCGCCGCATTCCACTCATGAATTATTCATTTGTGTTATTTACGATTTTATTCTATTTCATTTTAAATGGATTTTTTATAGTTTTATAACTTTCCCACGCTTGCCTCCGTCATCAATAAAATACGTTCCTAAACGCAATTTATCCCGTTCATCTTTTCTTATTAAAGTAAACTCCTCTATTAATGAATAGTGGTTATATACTGAACGATAAGAAAGTACTACTACGTTAGAGTTGATGACATTACTTGATATCAAATCAGACTTTATAAAATCACCTAAAACTTCCTTTTTTCTTTTCATTAACGTAAAAAAATCTTCTTTGCTTGTGATTTTTTTAAATTCATCAGTCCCATTAGTATATAAAGTGGAGAAATCGTTTTTATTATATAAACTCTGATAGT
>NZ_JADBQL010000039.1:0-12358 GCF_014895905.1 Enterobacter cloacae complex sp. P15RS
TAAAATGAAATATCCTGATGAATTTTAGGGTGTGATATTAAAAATATTTTATTATGGGTGAATGGTGATAGACTTACATGCTAATTTGAATGTGTTGTTAAAATATGTAGATATATATAGTAAGTACTTACCTGTTAGCAGTCTTTCAGTCCAGCAGAAGATGCAGTATAAATATAATGATAAACTATTAGAATCATCTTCTGATTGCGATGCACAAAAACAATGGGACTTAACACCACAATGTAACATCTCACTCGCGGAATCACGGGATCGTGCTGTCGGTGCGCTTATAGGTCTTGCAGTTGGAGATGCTGTAGGTACGACGCTCGAATTTTTACCTCGTGACAAAGCACATGTCAAAGATATGATAGGTGGTGGGCCATTTCGACTCCGCGCAGGTGAATGGACGGATGATACATCCATGGCATTATGTCTTGCGGAAACGCTTCTTGAGAAAGGTGATGCTGATACTATATGCTTCAGGAATAAACTTCTGGAATGGTATCAGCATGGTTATAATAGTTCAAATGGCGTCTGTTTTGATATAGGCAATACAACTCGGTTTGCTTTGGCGCAATATTTAGCTGTTGGTCCTGGGTGGAGCGGCAATACAGCGCCAGAAACAGCAGGAAATACTTCCATTATCAGGCAAGCACCTGTCTCTATTTTTTTTAGAAAGTCATTAAGTAAAGCGTTTTATGAGGCTAAAAAACAAAGTATAGCAACGCATGGAGCCGCGGAAGCAATAAATAGTACACAGTATTTAAGTTATTTACTTGTGCATATGATTAACGGTAGTAATAAAGATTTTGTTTTTTCTCCGCACGTCATGCCGCTACAGCCACGTGTAATGATTATCAACGTGGGTGAATATAAGCAAAAAACTCGCGATCAGATTCGTTCAAGTGGTTATGTTATCGATACTCTTGAGGCCGCGATGTGGTCCGTATGGAATACTGATAACTTCCGGGATGCGATTCTGCTGGCTGCCAATCTTGCCGATGACGCTGACAGCGTTGCGGCGACGGCGGGACAAATAGCTGGAGCCTTATATGGTTATTCCGGTATTCCGCAGGAGTGGAAAGACAAACTCGTACAGCATGAACGTATCGCCAAATTGGCCGGTGAATTGTTCGATAGGGCTCCTGAAGACATCTTCTTGTAATTGTTTATCTTATATGGCACGGAAGGATCTCCGTGTCATAAATCTGGAGAAAAAGTAGCGGGCTAATGTTTTAACTCTAGTATACAAGCATGGATAAAAAATGAAATAATGAAATGGACTGACTTTATAATTTTTATATTTATCGCTTAAGCCTATATATGGAACGGGAAAGATCTTTACGTACTAAAAGAGTGGCGAGACTTTGAATGAAGTTTATTTCAGTGTTGGCTGGTGCGTTTGCATAGATGCTCATTTTAGTTGGTGTAATTTCACCGCATTGCTGGACAGATAAAACGCGCGCGCGATAGCAGTAATATTACCTGCATCTCTTATGACAGTGTTGTTGTCGAAATTTGTTGTTGTGATGTGGAATGCTATTTTTGAGAGTATTATGCGATTTCATAAACAGTGAAATACCCCAGAAATGTATTTAAAGCTATCGTCTCTGTCTGCCCGGTACGGGGCTAAATTACATCTGGTAGCATAATGTCTCGCCTCGTTAAGTTGTATCCTGATGCTCTATGGTAACTGGTTTGGCAGTATAGGCTGATATGAAGAGGTTAGATGGATGCCGGCAATGCCAGGATATGTAAATAAGTAAATGCAGGATATTATGATGCATTTGTTTTTCTTTATTATATTTATGATTTGGACACTGGCGCTTATCTGGAATGGAAAAGATTTGTTCAATATAAAGCAATGGTTTCTGTCCGGATTAATGTTTATGATGGTATTAGTAGCTACGGTCGTTGTCGGTTTTGCATTGAAATGGCTCGCTCAGTCAATGTCATTATTTTCTGTTGCTACGGCAAAACACTATTCGACCATATTTTCTATGTCTTTCCTGTGCGTTTGGGGATTGAAGGTTACCGTTGTCCTGCTCTGCACCATTTTTTCCGGGGTTATGCGTGGGCATGAAAAGCACAACGAGGATAATTATGGAAAATTATTGTCAGTAACACGCATCATTGCGCCTGGCTTACTTATCGTCGCTAAAAGTGCAGTTTCCCTGGGAAGCGTTCTTATGTTCTCAGGTTTATGGCTTAAATAAACATGATATTAATTTTAATTTGGTAGCAAAGGAAAGAAATCTTTCAACTACTCATCATCACATCAACAGCGTTTAGAGATGAGTTAACTTCTGGCACCGAGATTAGTCCATAGTGGAATAAAAGATTATGCTCAACCGAATTACCGTCCAGCTCCCGGTTGAGGGGCTGCTTTTCTGGAAACTCTCCGGCCGCGAGGCGATGTCCGAGTCGTTCGCGCTGACGCTGACTCTGCTCGGCACGGACGCGCGCATTGACCGCAGCAGGCTGCTCGGTCAGCCGGTCACGGTGACCATCCCCACGCAGAGCCTGCTCACTCCCCGCTACATCAACGGTAAGGTGACGCGCGTGGCGGTGAGCGCCGTTGAGCTGACGGGCACCCGCTACGCGGTGTACCAGCTGACGGTGGAGCCGGACCTGTGGCCGATGAAGCGCGACCGTAACCTGCGGATCTTCCAGGGCCAGACGGTGCCGCAGATTGTGAAGACCCTGCTGGGTGAGCATCAGGTTAACCTCGAAGACAAGCTCACCGGCAGCTACCGGGTGTGGGACTACTGCGTGCAGTATCAGGAGTCGAGCCTGGACTTTATCAGCCGCCTGATGGAGCTGGAGGGAATTGCGTACTACTTCAGCCACGAGGCGGACAAGCACACCCTGGTGCTGACCGACGCCGCGACGCAGCATCAGCCGTTCAGCGGCTACGAGGTCATCCCGTACCACCAGACGCCGTCCGGCGGCAGTACGGACGAAGAGGGCATCAGCCAGTGGGCGCTGGAGGACAGCGTGACGCCGGGGATTTACAGCCTCGACGACTACGACTTCCGCAAGCCAAACGCGTGGCTGTTCCAGGCCCAGCAGAACCCGGCGTCACCGAAGCCGGGCAGCATCGACGTGTACGACTGGCCGGGGCGCTTTGTGGAGACGGGTCATGCGGAGTTCTACGCCCGTATCCGTCAGGAGCGCTGGCAGGTGGAGCATCAGCAGATTCAGGCGACGGCTACCGCAGCGGGCATTGCGCCGGGCCACATCTTTACCCTGACCAACGCGCCGTTCTTCAGCGACAACGGGGAATATCTGGTCACGGCGGCGGGCTATCACTTCGAGGAGAACCGCTACGCGAGCGGCGAGGGGGAAACCATTCACCGCACCGATTTCAGCGTCATTCCGGCGGCGGTGTCGTATCGTCCGGCGCAGTCCACGGCGTGGCCGCGTACCTACGGCCCGCAGACCGCGAAAGTGGTGGGGCCGCAGGGGGAGAGTATCTGGACGGACAAATATGGTCGCGTGAAGGTGAAGTTCCACTGGGACCGTCTGGCGAAGGGCGATGACACCAGCTCCTGCTGGGTGCGTGTGTCGAGCGCGTGGGCGGGCCAGGGCTACGGCGGGGTGCAAATTCCGCGCGTCGGCGATGAGGTGGTGGTGGACTTTATCAACGGCGACCCGGACCGTCCGATTATCACCGGGCGCGTGTACAACGACGCGAGCATGCCGCCGTGGGCGCTGCCCGCAGCGGCGACGCAGATGGGTTTTATGAGCCGGACAAAGGACGGCTCCGTAGATAACGCCAACGCCCTGCGCTTTGAGGACAAGGCGGGCGCGGAGCAGGTGTGGATCCAGGCCGAGCGCAATCTGGATACCAGCGTTAAAAATGATGAAACGCACAGCGTCGGCGGGGCGCGCAGCCATTATGTGAAGAAAAATGAGCTGCATCGCGTGGAGGCTAATCAGATCCAGGCCGTGAAAGGCGGAACCGAGATCCTGACGGGGAAAGGCAAGCTGGATGCGGCGGTGGAGCAGTATGTGATCGCGTCCGGGACGAAGCTGCGGCTGGTTTCGGGTGAAAGTGCGATTGAACTTAACGCTAACGGCAAAATTAACCTGATCGGTAAAGAGTTTAACTTCTTCGTTGAGGGGGATGGCCACATTACCACTGGCGGCAAGCTGCACCTGAACACGTCGGGTACCAAGCCGGGCACGTCGGCGCCGGGATCGGGACATAAAGGGGATATTGATGCGGCGGTGCAGGAGAAATTTACGCCGGGAAAGGAGAGTAAGGCATGAGCAGCGGCCAGCGCGCCTGCCTAAACCTCCAAACTGCTCGCCCAACGTCAAGTGTGCCTTCGGTATAGATAGTCTTGTAGACAACTCACCTGCCATAAAGAATGACATGGTAACCTGACAGAAACGAGGCTGGACTTTCGAAGAGTGTGAAGCAGGCAAAGGGACGTTTGCCGATCGTCAATAGCACGTTATTGCCGTTGATAAAGATGCGCTCGCTAATCCGAATGCCGTCGTTCAGCCTCTGTCACTTGAAATTAGTCATACAGTATATGAACTCAACACTGAGCTGTCATCGCGAGACGCCTACCTCAACAGTACATATGATTCCCTAGAACAAGGAATAAATAAGGAAAGTGAAGCGTGAATGCAGATAGGCTGTATCTTTGGTAAAGACGAACAAACGTCGAACACAGGGCAATATTACGAAGATTAGTATGACGGTTGGTATGATAAAAATTATCCATAGTCTAAAACAGGGGCGGTGCTTGCGGCTTTTTTAACGACGGGAATGTCAGGAGGTAACATGCAGAAACAGGAGCTTTGGCAGTTCATTACAGAAATGAGCGCATCACTCTTGATACCGTTAAAAAACATTATTTGAAACTAACGTTAACTGATTATCCGCGAGGCAGTTCGGAGAACGAAGTGACCTGTTATACAGCGCCAAAGGATATGAATAGGCAAAAAATAAGCTTTAGTTTCACGCTAAAAAAACCTGACTGCCTGGATGGGGTCGCTATTAGCGCCGACTAAGAATGCTGATTTCATTACTCACCGCTTTTTTAAAGTGGTGAGTAGCATAATATTTATCCAGCAAATGACGATTAACGTGAATAAACGCCTTTTTGTCTCTCTGAGTTTTACCCTAATATTTATCTTTCTGAGTAGTTATCAAGTATTGGCTCAGACTATGCCTCGCTTTCTTGCTAAACAGGATTTTTCCGTGAAAATCAAAGACCAGTCTGTCGCCTTGGGCGACAGTTGGACTCCTGATATTGCCCATAAAATTGACGTTCCGGTGGAAGGTCGTTTTACCGGTGAAGTTCCTTTTGACGGAGTGAACTATAAATTCTACCAACATAAGAAGGCAGGGTTAGAAATATTCAGCTCCAATCTCTGGTGGGATAAAGACGAGCGAAGCGTTGATGATTATATCGTGTCGCAGATTACGCTTACCGCCGCAGATATCGTTACGCCGCGTGGTGTCCATGTTGGTTCAACGAGAAACGAACTGAACAGCATATACGGTACCGGTCAGGTTGACAATGATTCGGGGGAGCAGTGGATTACCTATGAATTGGGTAAAAAATTACTCTCTTTTAAGATAAAAGACGGCAAAATTGTAAAAATATCGATGAATTTCAACAATGATTTTTCTGAATAATTTATGAACAAAAAATATGTTGCAACCGCATTGTTCACAGCTTTATTGACAGGCCCCGTTGAAACCTCAACGGCGCTTGAATTATCGCAATACAATAAGCTCGATACGGTTAGTCGCATCGTTAACGACAGCGAAGTAACAGACCATCTTAGGAAAACGCTGGGAAATCATTACCCGACCTTTTTTGATAACTTTGACGTTTTCGGTGAACCGCATACTACCGCAGGTGGCGGATTGTTTGTTGAAGGCTGGCTAAAAGATCTCTATCAGGTGAACGCGTCAGCGTTGGTTATCAATCCCGACGGAAAAATCTTTGCGGCTTGGGTGGTTCCGGAGTCGGACATTATTCATTACTAGTCTTCAGATAATAGCCCAGTTATTCATGCCGATATTCAGCAATGGGCCGCCAGATTCAATACGATGCATTTAGCAACGTTCGGTCAATCAAAACTCGCGTTTGACGGGGACTGGGGTGGCGAAGTCGAGAACGACTCGTCATTAACCCTGCGGTTAGCGGAATCAGGCAACCGTATCACCGGCTCTTATTGCTATATATCCCAGAAAGGGAACCGCATAGATTGCCCGGAAGATGATGAGCAAAATCTTAGCGGCACGATCGCTGGCAATCGTGCCAGCGTTGAGTTCAACTCATCGTTTGGCGGCGTAGGTGGACGGGCTGTTCTGGAAATAAAGGGGCGTGAAATGGAATGGCGTTTAGTAACTCCTCCTCAAAATGGAAATTACTATGCCCCGCTGCGGTATACGTTACGTAAAGCCGCTTCGGTTCAAAACGCTGAAACCAGAAAACTGGACACCGATAAATTCGCTATTTCGCTGATAAACAAGTGCGGCCATTTTGAGAGCGAATGTGACGATATGGCTTATCTCGGCATGCGCAAAAGCGATAATAGTATGATCTCCTTAAAGGGAAAAACGTTACACGACTCCGCAGGAAAAATAATCGGCTCAACTTTCAAGAATGGCGAGACCGTTTACACCGTGACGTATGCGCCTGCGAAATTGGTTGTCAGCAAAGGCAACCATGTTTTAGTCGAACAGTCAGGTCAGTGGCTTAAATAACAGAATCATCGGTAAAAAGGCCAATGTGGATTGGCCTCTGTTATTTCTCTCAATACTAATCATCCCGAGTTCACTTATGAAATACACCCTCCAGGAAGGTTCCTTCACCCTATTTCCTGCCGCCTGGCAGGACAACAGCATGAACATCATTCGCGATGACGAGAGCGGGTTATCTGTAGTGGTCAGCCGCGGCGTCATCCCGGATGGTAGCGACTACGAAAAAGAGTTTCACCGCCAGTGGGACGTGCTGCGCCCTCAGATGGGTGAGATCGCCCAGAGCGAATTCCAGCGCGTCAACGCGGGACCTGACGGAAAAATCAACGGCCTGGAGGTTGAAACCACCTTTGACCGTAACGGCCAGCGCCTGTGGCAAAAACAGCTGGCCGTGCAGACGCCAGGCAAACCGGTACTGATGATTTTTACCCTCTCGGCCTTAAAAGCCTTTACGGAAGAGGACGAGGCGCGCTGGAGCGCGCTTAAGCAGAGTCTGACGCTAAACGACAACCGGAATGTGTAAGGCATGAGCGATAACAACGCGGCCCGTAAGGGCGACGAGATTATTCACTCCAGCATTTTTGCTGATATAACCAGCATTGTGGCGGAAGGTGCCGCCTATGCGGTGATCGGCGCGGCGGTGGGCGCGGCAGCGACCGTCGCGGCTCCGCTGCTGGGTGCCGGGGCCGCAGCGGCAGGCGTGGCGGCAATTGGATCCAGCTGTCTGTTGAGCGGCATTATCGGCGGGGTTCTGGCGAACGTCGCCGGGATCACCGACGATATCAGCAACGCCGCTGAAGGGCTGGGTAACGCGCTTTTCCCGCCGTCGCCTGCGGGTAAGATCACTACCGGTTCCAGCAACGTTCTGACCAATGCGATCCCGGCTGCACGCGCAGCCGGGACCTTGACCCCTGCCGATACGCCTTCCCCTGAGCCGCAGTCGCCGGGCAGCTTTGCCGACTACGCGGGCATGCTGCTTTCCGCCGCCGGACAGTTCGGCAGCGAAATGTGGCAGCCGAGCGTGGCTTCTGCCGCTGCCGGCACCTCGCCGCTGGAAGAAGACAAGGTGGCGTGCGATAAACACTCCGGGCCGCAGTATCTGGCTGAAGGCTCCAAAAGCGTCTTTATCAACGGGCAGCCCGCGGTGCGCGCGAAAGATCGCACCACCTGCGAGGGCACCGTGTCCGACGACGTCTCCCCGAACGTGATCATCGGCGGCGACACGCTGACGGTCCGCGACATCAAAAGCGGCAAAACGCCGGGTCTGGCGTTGGGGATGATTGCGCTCTCCCTGCTGCGCGGGCGTCCTGGCAAGATTTTGAAAAACATGCCCTGCGCGCTGGCGTCTGCCGGCGGCGGGATCCTGGCGGATATGGCGGTCAACGCCGTGTTCGGCTCCTCGCACCCGGTTCACGCCGCCACCGGCGTGAAGGTGCTGAATGACGACGATGAGCTCGATTTCTCGCTGCCGGGGCGCTTTCCTTTGCGCTGGCAGCGCAGCTACAACAGCCTGACTACCCGCGAAGGGCTGTTTGGCCTTGGCTGGGCAACCACCTTTGACAGCTATCTGACGCTGGAAGAAAACAACGCCACCTGGTTCGACGAAACCGGGCGCGAGCTGAGCTTTGCGCTGCCACCGGTCGACCGCGCGTTTTACAGCATTAGCGAAGGCATTATTATCCGTCGCAATGACAGCGGCGACGTGGCGATTGCCGACGATGACGGCGCGGTGTGGCGTCTGTATAAACCGACCCGCGCTAACCCATCCATCCTGCATCTGGCGTCCCTGAGCGATGAATACGGCAACGCGCTGCTGACGGAGTGGGACGAGCACGGCAGGCTGGTCGGTCTTCACGACGAACCGCGGGCGATTGACGTCACCCTGCGCTATGAGGACGAGCGTTTCCCGCAGCGCGTTACCTCGGCGAGCCATTTTGACGGCAGCCGCACCTGGCCGCTGATGCAGTGGGGCTACGACGGACGCGGCCAGCTGGCCAGCGCGACGGATGCGTCCGGTGTAGTGACCCGTGAATACCGCTATAACGATAACGGCCTGATGGTCTGGCACCGCCTGCCGGGCGGGCTGGAGAGCGAATACCGCTGGCAAAAATTCGACCACTGGCGCGTGGTGGAAAATCGCACCAGCACCGGCGACGGTTGCCGCTTTACCTACGATTTAACCGCCGGGCTGACCACCGTCGAGCACTACGATGGACAGACGCGAAAGCACTACTGGAATGCGCAGAGCCTGATTATTCGCTACGTTGACGAGCGCGGCGAGAACTGGCGCTACGAGTGGGATGACAACGAGCTCCTTACGCGCCGCATCGATCCGCTCGGCAATGCCGTCACCTTCGTCTATGACGAGATGGGCAATCGGGTGCAGGAGATCGACGCAGACGGTAACGCCCGCACCACTACCTGGCTGGAGCACCGTGCGCTTCCGGCGTCAATCATTGAAGCAGACGGTAGCGCGACCCGCTTCTGGTACGACGAACACCACGGGCTGAAGCGCGTGGTCGATCCAATCGGGCACGTTACGCAACTGCGTCGGGACGAGTATGGGCAGGTGGTTGAAGAGGTGGATGCCGCCGGCAACATCCGCTTCCAGGAGTACAACGAGGCCGGGCAGGTGGTTCGCGCCACGGACTGCTCTGGTCGGGTTACTCAGTATCGTTATCATCCGCTGGGCTGGCTGGTGGCTGAGATCAGCGCTGACGGCGAAGAGACGCGCTACCGCTACGACGCCGCGGGGCGTCCGGTACAGCTCGATCGCCCGGAAGGGTGGACAGAGTCGCTCAAATGGAACGAGCGTGGCCTGCCGGTGAAGCATGCGGGTGCCGACGGGAAAGAGAGCGAGTTTAAATACGATGACGCGGGGCGTTTAACCGCCACGCGTAATACGCAGGGTGAAGAGGTTCGTCGCCGCTGGGACAGCCGCGGGCGTCTGATTGCTCTGGAAAACGAAAACGGCGAAGCGTACCAGTTCCTCTGGGGCGCAGACTCGCTGCTGCTGGAAGAGGTGGGGCTCGATGGGGTGGCCTCGCAGTATCGCTATGACGCCTGCGGACGCACGATAGCGCGCACGTTTGCCGCCGGCCACCCGGAGGCCATCACGCATGCCTTCGCCTGGAGCGCGAGCGGTCAGCTGGTGGCCCGCACCACGCCGGAAGGGCAGACCCGCTACCACTACACGCCGTCCGGGCTGTTAAGCCGGATTGGGCTGCATCCCGCGCTTTCAGCCGATGCCTGGAGCACCGAGGCAGAGCAGGAGCTTGCCTTTGAGTATGACGCGCTCGGCCGCGTGACGCGCGAAGCGGGCGAGCACGGTGAGCTGGCGTGGGAGTATGATGCGCTGGGCAACCGCACCTCCGTCACGCTGCCCGATGGCCGCGAGCTGAAACAGTTCTACTACGGCAGCGGGCATCTGCTCAGTATTGCCCTCGATAAGCTGTCGGTCTCCGACTTTACCCGCGACGAGCTTCACCGCGAGACCAGTCGCACGCAGGGGCTGCTGACCACCCGCAGCGAATACGACCGCCTTGGTCGCTTGCATCGGCGGGACGTCTTTACCGGCAACGCCCAGCGCCCGTCGCCGCGCCGCTGGTCCCGCCGCTGGGATTACGACTACCGTAATAACCTGGTTCGCGAAGAGCGGGACGATAATCCGTTCAGCTGGTACCGCTGGCAGTACGACAGCGCCGGACGTCTGCTGGTTCAGGACGGTACGCTGCCCGGCCAGGAGCAGTGGCGCTGGGATGCAGCCGGTAACCCGCTGGAAGGCTCTGCTGAGAAGGTCACGCACAACCGCCTGACGCAACTGAACGGCATTCGCTGGCGCTATGACGTCCACGGACGCACCGTGGAGAAAGATAACGGCCAGACCCGCTGGCACTATCGCTACGACGGTGAGCACCGCCTGACGGAGGTCATCAGCCAGCCGCGGGACCGCAACAGGCCGCAGACGCAGGTCAGCTTCCGCTACGATCCGCTCGGGCGACGCATCAGCAAAACGCGCCGCCAGATGCTGGGCGGCCAGCCAACCGGTAAGCCTGTCACCACGCGGTTTGTCTGGGAAGGGTTCCGGCTGTTGCAGGAAGTGCACGGGGATGTGCCGCTGACCTACGTCTACAGCGATCAGGACAGCTACGATCCGCTGGCGCGTATCGATGGCGATGATGCCCCGGAAATCTTCTGGTTCCACTGCCAGCCGAACGGCACGCCGGAGCGGATGACGGATAGCGAAGGGCAAGTACGCTGGGAGGGGGTGAACAGCGCCTGGGGCAAGCTGTTGCGGGAAAGCGAGACGCAGATATCAGGATATTCCCAGAACCTGCGCATGCAGGGGCAATACCTGGATCGTGAGACAGGGCTGCACTACAATCTGTTTCGGTATTATGACCCGGATTGTGGACGGTTTACGCAGCAGGACCCGATAGGGCTGGCGGGGGGGATAAACCTTTACCAGTATGCGCCGAATGCGCTGGGGTGGGCAGATCCGTGGGGGTTGAGTAGGTGTTCATCCTCAGGTAAATATAAGCCTGAAACAATTCTGGGACGTACAGTTTATAAAAACACTGTTGATATACATCCGGGAGTTCCTAAGTCAGTTCACCCGTCAGTTCATCCTTCCATCAAAGCAAAAGTTAAGGATGGTTGGACAAATGTTGATTTGATGAAAAATGGCTATGCCCCGATTGGTACGGATGGAAAACAAGTCAATCTTCATCATGTTCTTGGGCAAGAGCCTGGGCCAATGGTGGAAATTCTTTCATCTACGCATAAGCTGTATCATAAGCAATTGCATGGGTTAATCGAGAATGGTGGTAGTTTTAGAAATACTCCTGAACTTGATAGACAGTACAACAGATTCAGAAGCGCGTATTGGAAGTTGAGAGCATTAGATTTTTAATAGGGTGTAAAAATGATGACTATCAAAACTGCAATTGAGTATTTGGATAATAATGCGACAGACGAAGTTTTTTGGTTAGGCCAAGTTGATATAGAACAGATTAACTCACTTGAAAATAATCTAGGCGTTAAACTCCCTTCTGATTTTCGAGAGTTCTTACTTCTGGTTGGGGGGGGGGGCGTAATTGGAGAGGAGATTTCAGGAATAGTGGATAACAATGCCCTCGAAGAATCCGGAGGTGCTGTTTTTTACGATACAATATATTGCCGCAATGAGTTTTCACTTCCTGAAAATTATGCGGTCATCTATTTCAAAGATGATGAGGTTTGCTGGTGTATAGATTCTGGAAGTGAAGGTTTTGGTAGGGTTGTTAATTATGATCTGTTTTCCAAGAGGGCGACAAACACTATAAGTTCGTCGTTTACAGAGTTTTTTGATAATTATGTCAAATTGCGGACGTGATTATTAGCATGAATTCCAATCGAATTCATGATGATTTTACAAACTGATAAGGTCCAGGATGAATTTGGGCCTTATAGTTGCGAACTTTATTTTGACTATGTAGTTAAGGTAGTTTCGATATGTTAGACATGAACCTTAATGTTCATAATGGCTTTGTGACCATTAACAACTACCTCCTCGAATTAAGAGATATTGAGACTTTTAAAAAATCCGAATTTTACAATTTATTCTCGACGTTGACTACAATAGGT
>NZ_JADBQL010000004.1:0-268172 GCF_014895905.1 Enterobacter cloacae complex sp. P15RS
TAAGTAGTAAGCCGGTGCATCAATCCGGTGGTTACAGAAGTATTCGGTGGAGCGGTAGTTCAGTCGGTTAGAATACCTGCCTGTCACGCAGGGGGTCGCGGGTTCGAGTCCCGTCCGTTCCGCCACTTATTAAAAGCCCTGAGCTAACGCTCAGGGCTTTTTTCTTATCTACCGTTTAACTATTGCGAAATTAGCAAAAATCCTCTGCGTTTTAAGATCTTTTTCGACATAACAACCACAGCGATAATCCTCCTCAGTTTACGAACATAACGATTGAGGAATCATATGACTATCCCTGCACTGGGTCTCGGCACTTTTCGCCTGAAGGACGACGTTGTTATCGCATCTGTTAAAACCGCTCTGGAACTGGGCTATCGCGCCGTTGATACGGCGCAGATTTATGACAACGAAGCTGCCGTAGGCCTGGCCATCGAAGAGAGCGGCGTACCGCGCCACGAGCTTTTCATCACCACCAAAATCTGGATTGAAAACCTCAGCAAAGACAAGCTGATCCCAAGCCTGAAGGAAAGTCTGAAAAAGCTGCGTACTGATTATGTTGATCTGACGTTGATCCACTGGCCATCACCTGGCGATGCCGTCTCCGTAGAAGAGTTTATGCAGGCGCTGCTGGAAGCAAAAGAGCAGGGCTTAACGCGTGAAATTGGTATCTCAAATTTCACTATTCCATTGATGGAAAAAGCCATTGCCGCAGTGGGTAAAGAGAATATTGCTACTAACCAGATTGAACTCTCTCCCTACCTGCAAAACCGCAACGTAGTGGACTGGGCGAAACAGCATGGTATTCATATCACCTCGTACATGACGCTGGCTTATGGTAAAGCGTTGAAAGACGAAGTGATTGCACGCATCGCTGAAAAACACAATGCGACAGCTGCACAGGTGATCCTGGCATGGGCGATGGGTGAAGGTTATGCCGTGATCCCGTCTTCAACCAAACGTGAAAACCTGGCAAGTAACCTGTTAGCGCGGGATCTCCAGCTTGATGATGAAGATAAAAAAGCGATCGCAGCACTGGAATGCAACGATCGTCTGGTCAGCCCGGAAGGGTTAGCACCGGACTGGGATTAATAAAACCCTCCCTCTGTGACCTTAACCCTCACACAGCTCCTCCGGGAGCTGTTTTTATATGCTCACTCAGGAAGTCGATAAATGCGCGTATGCGCGTACTTACCGCTCGGTCACTGTAATACACCGCGCTAAAAGGCATCTCTACAGGCAAGCGTTTATCAGCCATTAGCTCAACTAGCTGGCCAGCTGCAATTTCCTTATCAATCATATAGTCGGATAAGCAGGCGATCCCATTCCCTTGCAGACACAGCTGCTTCAGCGTTTCCCCGCTGTTAGAAGAGATACCGCAGGTGATTTCATGAAGCTGGCCGTCATGGCAGGCGACAGGCCAGGTGTTCAGGCTTACAGGCTCCGTAAAACCCAGACACAGATGCTGCTTCAGCTCTTCAACCGTCTCCGGTCTGCCATGCTCGGCAATATATTGCGGTGACGCGATAATTTTGCGGTAGCTGGCGAACAAGGGGCGCGCGCGTAAGCTTGAGTCCGTCAGAGTGCCCGCGCGGATCGCCACGTCAACTTTACGCTCAATCAGGTTAATGAATGTCTCAGAAGAGACCAGCGACAGGGTCATCTCCGGGTAACGCTCCCGGAAGGGCTTGATTAACGGCATCAGGAAATGCAGCACGACCGGCGTCGCCGCATCTATGCGCAGCAGTCCACGCGGCGTGCTGCGTGATTCAATAATTTCCGTTTCTGCCGCCGCCATCTCCTGCAAAACCGACTGCACGCGTCGAAAATAACGCTCACCTTCTTCCGTCAGGCTGAGCTGGCGCGTTGTCCTGTTAAGCAGGCTTACCCCGAGCTTCATCTCAAGCTTTTTTACCGAGCGGCTGATGGCTGAGTTCGCCTGCCCGAGCTGTTCGGCGGCGCGGCTAAAGCTCCCGCTTTCGACCACGGCGACAAAGATAGTCAGTTCTTCAGATGTAGCCTTCATTATTGCACCACCTGCAAAATTCTATTGAGATTCTAACCATTTTTGTTATTTAAACACTGGCGCATACTGCCTGTCATCTTAATCCTGAAGAGACGGAGTATTTTATGCCACTGGCGCTTCTTGCCCTGACGATCAGTGCCTTTGCAATTGGCACGACCGAATTTGTTATTGTAGGACTGGTCCCTACCATTGCTCATCAACTTGCCATTTCGCTGCCCTCAGCCGGGCTGTTGGTATCTATTTATGCGTTAGGTGTCGCTGTTGGGGCGCCTGTGCTGACGGCGTTGACCGGCCGATTCCCGCGTAAACAACTGTTAGTCGCCCTGATGGTGCTCTTTACCGCCGGCAATATTCTGGCCTGGCAGGCACCGGATTACGCCACGCTGGTCATTGCCCGCCTGCTGACAGGCCTCGCGCACGGAGTCTTCTTCTCTATCGGTTCCACGATTGCAACCAGCCTGGTGCCAAAAGAGAAAGCGGCGTCAGCCATTGCGATTATGTTTGGTGGCTTAACCGTCGCGCTGGTCACCGGCGTGCCGTTAGGCACGTTTATCGGACAACATTTTGGCTGGCGTGAAACCTTCCTCGCGGTATCGCTGTTGGGCGTCATTGCTCTGGTGGCCAGCCTGCTGTTGGTCCCGTCGAATATCCCGGGGCGAGCGAGTGCCAGCCTGAGCGATCAGGTTAAGGTTCTTACACACCCGCGCCTGCTGCTTATCTATGCCGTAACGGCGCTGGGCTATGGTGGCGTGTTCACTGCGTTCACCTTCCTTGCGCCGATGATGCAGGAGCTGGCTGGTTTCTCCCCGGGGGCAGTGAGCTGGATTTTACTGGGCTACGGTATCTCCGTCGCAATCGGCAATATCTGGGGCGGCAAGCTTGCGGATAAGCATGGTGCGGTACCGGCGCTGAAGTTTATCTTCGCCGCACTGGTTGTTCTGCTGATGATTTTCCAGTTCACCGCATCGATGCAATACGCCGCGCTGGTAACGGTATTGGTTATGGGGGTATTCGCGTTTGGTAACGTACCGGGATTGCAGGTCTATGTTGTGCAGAAAGCTGAACGCTATACCCCCAATGCGGTGGATGTCGCATCCGGCCTGAATATTGCCGCATTCAATGTCGGTATCGCACTCGGCTCGGTTATCGGTGGGCAGACGGTTGAACACGTTGGATTAACCCAGACGCCGTGGATTGGCGCAGTGATTGTGCTTGTCGCTTTCTTCCTGATTGCTCTGAGTGGACGTCTTGATAAACCTGCTCGCGTCGCGCTGGGATGAGTATCAGTAAGTGCTTGCTTACAAAACTGGAAAGCGGTTTCTCAGTAATTGCGTTGAAAGTGTGACCTAAAATCCCTATAACATTAGAACCAGTCCGTTTTCCGGGCTGGTTCATGTTACAGAGGCCGTTTCCAAAAGTGCGAAAAAATACCTATGCCATGCGTTATGTTGCCGGAATGCCTGCGGAGAGGATCTTGCCTCCGGGGTCGTTTGCGAGCCTCAGCCAGGCATTACCTGCGGGCACTCCCTTAAGCAGTGACGATAAAATTCGCGTGCTGGTGTGGAACATCTTCAAGCAACAGCGTGCGGAGTGGTTATCCGTACTTCAAAATTTCGGCAAAGATGCGCATCTGGTTCTGTTACAGGAGGCGCAAACCACGCCTGAGCTGGTAAGGTTTGCAACAACAAACTATCTTGCAGCCGATCAGGTGCCTGCCTTTGTTCTGCCACAGCATCCATCTGGGGTGATGACCCTTTCAGCCGCACATCCGGTCTATTGCTGCCCGCTGCGTGAACGTGAACCGATCCTGCGTCTGGCAAAATCGGCGCTGGTCACGGTTTATCCGTTGCCTGATACCCGTCTGCTGATGGTGGTAAACATACATGCGGTGAACTTCAGCCTGGGCGTTGATGTGTATAGTAAGCAGTTACTTCCCATTGGCGATCAGATTGCTCATCACAGCGGGCCAATCATTATGGCCGGCGACTTCAATGCCTGGAGCCGTCCGCGCATGAACGCGTTGTACCGCTTTGCGCGTGAAATGTCGCTGCGTGAAGTGCGTTTTGGCGATGACCAGCGCAAGAAAGCGTTTGGCCGGCCTCTCGATTTCGTTTTCTATCGTGGTTTAAGCGTGCACGACGCCTCCGTACTGGTGACGCGCGCCTCCGATCATAATCCTCTACTCGTTGAATTCAGTCCCGGCAAATCTGATAAATAATGGTGCGTCAGGTCTGCCGTGGGGCAGGCCTGTGCGGGTGCTGCCCTTTATTATTTAACCCATAAAAGGACAGCAACATGACAACAACACACTCCCATCATGACAACGTCGAAAAACAGTTTGGTTCTCAGGCAAGTGCCTATCTGAGCAGCGCCGTGCACGCTTCTGGCCGCGATCTGGTGCGTCTTGGCGAACGGCTCGCCGCCTTTTCTGACGCGCACGTGCTGGACTTAGGCTGCGGGGCGGGGCACGCCAGTTTTACCGCCGCACAGCATGTCGGCCAGGTAACGGCGTATGATTTATCGAGCCAGATGCTGGACGTGGTTGCTGAGGCGGCAAAAGCGAAAGGGCTGAATAACGTCACGACGCGCCAGGGCTACGCTGAATCTTTACCCTTTGAGGATGCGTCGTTTGAGGTTGTGATTAGCCGTTACTCTGCACACCACTGGCATGATGTGGGTCAGGCATTACGGGAAGTGAAACGCGTGCTCAAACCGGGCGGGATCTTCATCATCATGGACGTGATGTCTCCGGGACATCCGGTGCGGAATATCTGGCTTCAGACGGTTGAAGCGCTGCGTGATACCTCGCACGTGCAAAACTACTCCAGTGGAGAGTGGCTTACGTTTATCACCGAAGCCGGCCTGATTTCACGCTCGTTGATAACCGACCGTTTGCCGCTGGAGTTTACGTCATGGATTGCGCGGATGCGCACACCGGAGGCATTAACGCAGGCGATCCGATTGTATCAGGAGAGCGCCTCTGCTGACGTGAAGGCGTACTTTGAATTGCATGGGGATGGTTCGTTTACCAGCGACACCATCATGGCCGAAGCGCATAAAGCGGGATAAACAAAAAAGGCACCGAGGGGAATCGGTGCCTTTTTAACAAGCGATCGTACTATCAGGAATCTGGCGTAGCGCTGTTTTTCACAAACAGCGTTAACTGGTCGCCAGGTTGCAGGTTGGCCGTATCGTTGTTCCAGCGCATCACATCTTTGATGTTTACGCCGTGACGCTTAGCGATACTGGACAGCGAGTCGCCTTTACGCACGCGATAGGTAATGCTATCGCTGTTTTTAGCGAGACGCTGTGCGCTGCTACCTGCACCTACGGTCAGCGTTTGACCCACTTTCAGACCCGACCCGCGCAGATTATTCCACTGCTGGAGATCTTTCGTATTCACGCCAAGACGTGATGCAATACCTGAAAGCGTATCACCTGAACGCACCTTATAGCTGCGGCTGCTTACAGGCGACGTATCAGCGATCAGCGTAGACTGAACGGCTGCAATTTCACCCGAAGCTAAAGACTCACGTAACTGTTCTGCGTGTTTCTGCGGAACCATCACATAGCGCGGGCCACTTGCACCCAGCGTAGAGCCTTTAACACCTGCATTAAAGGTTTTCAATTTACTTACCGACATACCCGTCATATCGGCAACCTGTTGAATATCAACCGGGCTGCTGAGGCGGACACGCGCCAGTGCACGACTTTCGTCTGGTGTTGGCAGTTGTACACCGTAACGTTTGCTGTTCTTGAGAATATCGCTCAGGGCCAGCATTTTCGGTACGTAAATCTTTGTTTCCTGTGGCAGTGAGAGCGACCAGAAGTCTGTGGATTTACCACGCGCTTTATTCGCTTTCATTGCCTTCAGTACACGACCTTCACCACTGTTATACGCTGCGACAGTCAATAACCAGTCGCCATCAAACATCTTATTCAGACGTTGCATCATGTCGAGAGCGGCTGTCGTTGAAGCGACAACATCACGACGCGCATCGTAGTTGCGGGTCTGCTTTAAACCATAATTTCGCCCTGTGCTCGGAATGATCTGCCAAATGCCTGCGGCATTGGCGCCAGACGTCGCGTGCGGGTCAAAAGCGCTCTCCACTATGGGTAGTAGTACCAGTTCCATAGGCATGTTACGTTTCTTAACTTGCCCGGCTATCCAGTACATATACGGCTCTGCCCGTAATGTTACATCGTGGAGATAGCTCTTATTTCTTAAATACTTCTGCTTCTGTTCGCGAATCCGGGTGTTCTCCGGAATTCCCATCTTTAGCTCGTCGCCAATAGAGGCCCACAAGTCTTGTTCCTGCGCGAAGGATGTCCCATCGTCCAACCATCGCGCCTGACTCGTAAACTTCCCTGCTTCCCCTTGACCAGCCGCAGAAAGGCTCTGTGCGTGCTGCTGTACGTTGCCGCCGTTCTGTGACTGGCAACCAACAAGCAGGACAGAGGCGAGTAATATCGCTTTTGCCTTCATGTGTGTGTCAATAGTTGCTTAAAAGACGAGCGATGATAACGGCGAAATTTTGAAAAGGCAACCCGCATTTATCTGAAGTTATCTTTCTTTGACCTTAACCATGCAAAACGCGCTTCTGGTTGTTGCAAATTTGTTTCTTGATTAATTTTATTAATTAAATCAACGTCATTCGTTCTTAAAAATAAATTTATTTGGCGCTCATTTTTCAGAATTACGGGGAGTGTTTTTTGGTTTTTTGCACGTAACTCCTTCACTTTCTGGTAATAATCCTGAATCGCCCGATCCTCGGGTAAGATGCTCGCAGCAAACTTCATATTTCCTAATGTATACTCGTGCGCACTACAAATAATGGTGTCGGCAGGCAATGCATTAATTTTTTGTAAAGATTGATACATTTGTTCTGGCGTGCCTTCAAAAAGCCTTCCGCATCCCCCTGAAAACAGCGTGTCGCCGCAAAACAGATAAGGTTTACTGTAGAAACAAAGATGTCCAGAAGTGTGACCTGGTGTAGCAAATACGGAAAACTCCCACCCAAGAATCTGGACACTTTCGCCCTCGCTAACGACTTGCGTTGTGCCCTTGTTTTGTGTCTCAGCCGGCCCATACACGGCAAGACCAGGATATTGCGCAAGCAGATCGGGAACTCCGCCCACGTGGTCATTGTGGTGGTGGGTGAGGAGAATCGCCTCCGGCTGCCAGCCGTTTTCATTTATTGCGTCCAGGATCGGAGTGGATTCGCCGGGATCGACAATGATGCATCTGCGATCGTCGTCGACTAAAACCCAGATGTAATTGTCCTGAAAGGCGGAAATACTGATAAGATTCATGCATTACCTCTTATAGCGTGGCGGGTGTTTTGATGAAACCGGCAAGGATACCTCAGACTGTCGCACCACCGGATCGTTGGGCAGAGTTGCCCTGGGGTGAATATTATCGCGAAGCTTTAGAACTTCAGCTTAAACCCTGGCTCGCGAAAATGTATGGTTTTCACCTGCTTAAGATTGGCAATCTCAGCGCAGAAATCAATACCGAAAGCTGCGCTATCTCGCATCAGGTTAACGTATCGCTTAAGGGTTCCCCGGTTCAGGTGAAAGCAGATCCGTTGCATTTGCCGTTTGCGGAAAAATCCATCGATGCCTGTCTGCTCGCCCACGCGCTGCCCTGGTGTAACGATCCCCATCGTCTGCTGCGGGAAGCCGACCGCGTGTTGATTGACGACGGCTGGCTGATCCTGAGCGGTTTTAATCCGCTGAGTCTGATGGGGCTGCGCAAGCTAACGCCCGTGCTGCGCCGCACGCCGCCGTATAACAGCCGGATGTTTACTATGATGCGCCAGCTGGACTGGCTTTCACTGCTGAATTTTGAAGTGCTGAGCTACGGCGGTTTTCAGGTCATTCCCTGGACGCGAAAAGGCGGTGTTTTACTCAGCACCCATTTACCCGCGCTGGGCTGCATGCAGTATATTATCGCGCGTAAGAGGACGATCCCCCTTACGCTTAATCCGATGAAGCAAAGCAAATCAAAAACGCGGATCCGCCAGACCGTGGGTGCCACGCGGCAGTACAAAAAACCGTGATCAGGATTCAGGCTGATAACCTGCGTCCTCATGGGTCGGGTTGGATGCCGCCGCGCGAGCCAGCTCATCACAGCGTTCGTTTTCAGGGTGCCCGGCGTGCCCCTTTACCCATTCCCATTTGATTTCGTGCTGACCGAGGGCGGCATCAAGACGCTTCCAGAGGTCGACATTTTTGACCGGCTTTTTCTCTGCCGTTTTCCAGCCGCGTTTTTTCCAGTTGTGGATCCACTGGGTGATGCCCTGGCGAACATACTGGCTGTCGGTACTCAGCACCACGTCACAATGTTCTTTTAACGCTTCCAGCGCCACGATGGCCGCCATCAGCTCCATGCGGTTGTTGGTGGTGAGAAAATAGCCTTCACTAAAGGTTTTTTCATGCTCACGATAACGCATAATGGCGCCATAGCCGCCGGGCCCTGGGTTACCGAGACAAGATCCATCGGTGAAAATTTCTACCTGTTTACGCATCTCTGGTAGACTTCCTGTATTTGAAACGTTCAGTAAAACGATAAGTCTGACATAAATGACCGCTATGAGCACTGCAATTACTCGCCAGATTGTTCTTGATACCGAAACCACCGGTATGAACCAGATTGGCGCCCACTATGAAGGGCACAAAATCATTGAGATTGGTGCCGTTGAAGTAGTGAACCGTCGTCTTACGGGCAACAACTTCCACGTTTACCTCAAACCCGATCGGCTGGTGGATCCGGAAGCGTTCGGCGTTCACGGGATTGCCGATGAGTTTTTGCTGGATAAGCCCACCTTCGCCGATGTCGCGGATGAATTTCTCGACTACATCAGAGGTGCGGAACTTGTCATTCATAACGCGTCGTTCGATATCGGCTTTATGGACTATGAGTTCAGCAAGCTCAACCGCGATATTCCAAAGACCAATACGTTCTGTAAAGTCACGGATAGCCTGGCGCTGGCAAGGAAGATGTTTCCCGGCAAGCGTAACAGCCTTGATGCCCTGTGCTCTCGCTATGAGATAGACAACACCAAGCGAACCCTGCACGGCGCATTGCTCGATGCCCAGATCCTGGCCGATGTTTACCTGACCATGACCGGCGGGCAAACGTCGATAAAATTCAGTATGGAAAATGAATCCCAGCAGACGCGGGACGAAGGCGGTATTCAGCGGGTCGTGCGTCAGGCGAATCGCCTGCGGGTTGTTTTAGCCAGTGATGAAGAGCTGATGAACCACGAATCTCGCCTCGATTTAGTTCAGAAGAAGGGCGGAAGCTGTCTGTGGCGTGGGTGAAAAAAGGCGGAAACGTTTGTTAAATCACCGTTTGGGTGATTTTTGCAGCAAACGATTCAAAACCTGAGAAAAAGCGTTGACGAGTTACGAGGCAGACCGTAATATTCGCCTCGTTCCCCAAACGGGAACAGTGGAGCGGTAGTTCAGTCGGTTAGAATACCTGCCTGTCACGCAGGGGGTCGCGGGTTCGAGTCCCGTCCGTTCCGCCACTATTCAGTTTTCGGGTGTTTCATAACATCCGATATAGTAAAGAAAACCGTATCACTGTTTACAGGATACGGTTTTTTTTCGTCTGTACTCTTCTCTCTCCGATACTGGGGAAGCCAAAGCCAACAGTCCTGCACTCAAAAGACATAAATTTCGCAGTCCCATTTCAGGCTTTATGCGGAGAAAATTCAAAAAAAAACAGAATATTGCTTACTTCTTCACTGAGATTGAAGGAGTGCGTTTTATGGCTGTTCTTACCCGTCCGTTATCGACTTTCTAAGTTCAGAAAATAAAACCCGCAGAAAAGTTAGTTGAACGGGAATATTCGGTGAGATCCCAGGCATGGCTGGAATGCCATAAGAATCATTAGATAAAGCTGTCCGGTCTTTTTCTTCAGTTTTGTCACAGGCTGAATACTACCAAGAGGAACTTACGGAAGAGGGGGAACTATCAGTCTGGTTTTTTTCTTTATGCGGTGCGAACAGCGAAAACGCGAAATCAGCAGTTGCAGCAGTGTGGCAACGGGCAGCCCGGCGTCCGGTTGCTGTCGGTGTCACGGAGGCCAAATCTATTTATTAAAGATCATAACCTCGATATCGGTGCCGATTTCACCCACCTCGTCCAGCATCGAGGCGTAAATAATACCGACAGTCTATGTTTCGGCTTTCTGACGTTAAAATTCAACTGGTTCTTGTCTTTGCTATAACTAAGTTGAATTTGTTATTGTTTACAAACACTACATGCCTTTCGTCCAGAGATGTGTTGTCTGTCTTATCTGGGTCACCTGTGACTAAAAGGTTGAGAGGAACAGCAACTTCTGACGCTAGTCCTCTGTTTTGGGATATGACAGTTATTAATTTATTCTTTGTTATGGGCGGCGTCATTTTTCTTGCTCCCATATACATAATGCTTTTGAATGATATATTAATGATATAGTTGTATCATTTATATTACTGCTTCGATTCATTTCTTTAAATAAGAAACAATAGGGGTCGTACAGTTATTTGCGTTGTGCTTTATGTAAAAAAATCCCCTATCTATCAGACTATTGGGCCTCTTGTGGGGAGGAACGAGCTTTATAAATTTAAAAGTATAATGCTGCAAATAAGTTTGCATGATCTTGGTCAAGTATATTAAGTGGGCGTTATTGGATACTTAAATTAATTTTTGAGTAGACGATTGAATGGTTTGCCTTATATTTATGAGATGAATGTATGTTGTTCAATGATGTAGGGTATGGTTTTTCCTCGATTCTCTCATAATAGGTGGCTGGTTTTACAAGTCTTTTTTTTTGTTATGCAGTAAAGTAAAGGTTGAAGAGTATTTATTTTTGTGATGTTTACGTCTTAATTATTTGTTTTTTCCCTTATCCAGCTAATATGGATGCGGAGATTCATTTTCCATTTGTCGGTTAACTGACTGATTAATCTCTTCCGGTTATGTGCCAGCCAGTAGCAGATTTTGACTTAAATGTTGTGGATACGTAAGGGAGTTAAGGATGCCAACGCCGTGTTATATCGCTATTCCCGATCAGACCAAGAGTAACATCACAAAGGGGCATTTACTGCGGAGCATGTGGGTATTATCTACGTTCAGGGGCATGAAGATGAGAGGCTGGTTCAGGAGTTTCAGCATAACGTCACAGTGCCAATCGACTCTTAGTCCGGCCAGCCTGCTAGTCTACGTGCGCATAAGCCGTGTTTTTTTACAGTGGCGCTAAATAAAGCCATTTTGATGCTGTTAAACGCGCTGGCTTCCGGTGAAATGTTGCCAAAGACAGAACGTCTGTTGAAGGGAAACAGGAGCACTTTTCATGACTCGCCTGACTCACTCGACCATTGTGGATATCGACTGCGATATGCCGCATTGTCAGGATTCGGCGAAGCTTGAATTCTTTCAGTTGATTAAGGTTTCGCTGTCTTATTGCGAGATTTAATGGAAACACGTTACCGCGGCATTTCTGGTGCCGACGACTGGCGAGCTGCGCTGGTAGCATATTTTTTATAGCTGGAAAGACATGCCGTGAAGTTACGGTATACCTCAGTTATTTGCGGGATCAGGAAGGTTGTTATGTCATCACAAGGATTACGTTTTACTCTGGATGTTGAAGGGCTCCCGCCGAATATGTTTCCGGTGGTCGATTTTAACCGGAACGAGTCGCTCTCTTCACTTTTTCGTCTTGATGTGCGCGTTTCCAGTGAATATTTCACCTCCCTTAGCCACGAGATGGTGACGGAGAAAACGGCAATTCTGAAAATATGGGAAGGGGAAACCATCCTTCGCCAAGTAAAAGGTATTGTCACCGCTTTCAGCCGGGGTGAGTTCGATGGTCAGCGGACGGATTACTGGCTGGAAATCCGTCCCCCGTTCTGGCGCAGCGCCCTGCGGCAGAATTTTCGCAGTTTTCAGAATCAGGATATCGAAACCATCATCGACACACTGCTGGGCGAGAATGGCGTCACTTGGTGACTCAGGCGTTAATAGTTCAATAGGCGCAAGCTGGAATCAAGAAGGAAGGTTGGCAACCTTAGATGATGCTTCTGAACAACATATTAAGTCAGAATTGTGCCGGGGTAGTGGAATTCGAGGATAAAGAAAATGCGCGATCAATATGTTAGAGAATACTCCATTTGAAGAAATGGATTCTTACCATGTTATAGTAAAAATGCTTTTGGCAACCTTTATATTTTCGGGGAGGCAATTGGTAGGGATATTAAAGTATTACCAATCCTGAATCGAATTTTATTTAATAAGGCTGATTGTTTAAGGAAAATATCAGAAGATCTGAATAGTGAAATAGAATCATTTTTCGCATTTTCAAGTCCAGATGAGTTTGATTTGCTCGATTGCAATGATAATTATATTTTTAATAAGCAGTAGAGATATACGGTCTTTTAAAGAAAAATGAGATATTTGGTTTGAAGCCTGCTTATGTCTTAGGGGGGGCGAATAAAAAAGAGAGCTTAAGGAAAGTAGACTGCCAGGTTCATTTGTCAATCCTTAGGGAGTTAGTTTCACCAGAATAGTTAAATTCTAGATTTTAGGGATGAAGTATTATATGAGTTAGGTGAGCATTTTTATGCATTACCTAACTCATTAGAATATAGGAAATGCATTTTTATGGCTAATGATAATATTTTTATAAGTACGCGCGCTAACAAAAATCCACTGACAAACTATCATTTTTACCTGACACCAAAAGAATCGCTCTATTTAAAAATAAATGGATTTGGCAGCGATGGGCAGCATCTCGTTTTAGGAGCGTCCGTCCAGGGAATCGTTTCAATCACACAGTCTTCCCGCCAAAATCAACGGGAGCAAAGCATTCAGATTACTGCGATAAAAGAAGGTTTCGTCATAATCCATGCTCGTGAGTCGTCTGCTAAATCAAGCAAATATATGAATAGTTGTATTCCTGCTAATGGACATTTTAATGGTTGTTTTCCAAATTTAACAATAGAGGTAATGAGTACAATCTCAATGCCAAAAGACTTAAATCCTGAACAAAAGGCTATGTTACTGGTATTATTAGCAGAAACCAAAAGACCAAGTGGTTCAGGATATAACGAAACAGATGCTATTAAGGCTATGCAATATATGAGGCAGGCATTATATAATCGTTTTAAATTCTCCCATCCCTATTTGCTTGATATTCCAAAAAATAATCCAACCCTGATCGGATTAATCAAGTCTGGAAGAGTTATTGAAGGCTTTCGGAATTACCCAGTTCTGAAACCAAGTGTCCAGAAAAATATTGACGCATTCTTCAATGAATGTAATAAGGGTAACAGTAAAAATTTTACAAAGTATCGTAATCTACTTCAGGCTGCAATCAAGATTGCTAGCGTGGAAAATTCAGGTGTTACCACTGGTGAAAAGGTTTATAGCTGGCGAACTCAGGGGAGTTCCAGCCCAGGGAGAAATTTTAAGCACTTGTTTGATCTGTCAGGTCAGAGTTTCTATGGGCTGCAAAAGAAATTTATCGATAACCCTAATAAACCCAACAATGATTGAGGGCTGTTATGAGATCTGTTCTTATCGTTATTTTCCTGTTTAGCTCTTTTGTGTCAAAGGCTGATGACTGGGGGATCTTTAATTCAAAGCCAGTTGCCAGATACAAAATAACTGCGACAACACCCTATAAAGAGGTCTATAAGGATGCTCTTGAATATTTTATATTAAAGGAAGGTAAAAGTCAGAATGATAATCATTTTTGCATGCTAGGTTATGACTGGCCTGATGGTCGCCGAAGTGCAGTCGTTTTCTGGAAAGAGAATAATTATATATTTTCTAATTGGACGCTGGGCCGTAATCTTGGTGAAAATGATTATATGTCTTTAAATGATGCCAATATTATTGATCAAGAAACGTCTGTCTTTACAATGGAAAAACTTCGAAAAATTTATACTGAAGAAGAAATTCGTCGCAATCCTGATGTCCTCCCGATGTATGGATATCGCCAGAAAGATGTTGATTTACAACGTCGTGATTGTGATGAATATGGTGAAAAAATAGTTATTCAGGCTTTTGCTCGGCCAAAAGATTGTAGGGATGCAGATGATCCTGAAGTGGCGCATCTTTGTGAAGCCGTTGGCGAATAAAGTCATATATGTAGATTAAAATCCAGCTAGCAAAGGGAGAAAGCGTCAGGTTGATATATGATCAGAGACAAAATCATAATAACAGGGAAAAGCGGATATATCGGAAAACGGACAGAAGACAAAGTATCAATGCTGGGTAAAAAAAAGTGGCCCGAAATCACTGTATGGCTGGAGTAAGCAGGAACAGTGATACCCTGAGGTAGGAATGGTTGTGGCTGACCAATTTTTTGAAAACAATAAAAATGGCGGTAAGGCAAAGAGAGTATGCGATGGGGCTCAATTTAGCGGATAATGAAGTAAGTTAGTTTCAAAAGTGGAGCTGGAAGAATAGCTGATGTTGGAAACAGTAAAGGTGAGTTACTGTATAGTAAAAAGTCTTCACATATCGAATGAGACGTGGCGAAAGTCATATTATCGGATTCAAAGGCATCTTTGATGAAAAACGGTGTCAAGAATTATTCAGCGCGTTTTCGGCGTTTATCCACAGAACTGAAACGTAAGACAAGTTGTTTCATGGTAAATAATTTCCATTCTAATGTTCAATTTTCTGGCAGTCATATCTGTACACATGGAAGAGAGCTTCCTGTATGGAAATGTAGCTACACACTGTAGAATGGTGATATCAGGATAACTGGTCTCGTCTAAAAAACGCCCGCTTTTCAGTTTTTGAAAATGAGCCTACAGTGAAGGTGAGATGAACTTTATCTATATTTTCAGGGTTCGAGTTCCGTCCGTTCCGCCACTATTTAGAAAGCCTGAATCAGAAATGATTCAGGCTTTCGTCGTTTTATACTCCCTACACTTGCTTATCTCTCTTCTTATTTCAGTTAACAAAAAGTTAATATATCCGGTGCAATTTATTAACATATGCACGGTTTTAGTGCATTATTTGCACTGTTTTTGTGCATTGTTTGCCCATCCCCTCTCCGAATCCCACTCTGTTATGTAATAATTATGTAAGAATAATTCATAAGAAATCATTCGGTTACCGATCATTTTTCAGAAAACACCTGAACCAATACGCTATTGGTTCGCTTATTGCTTAATCATTAGCACGATAAGTAGTGCGTCATATCAATAACTTATCTTTGATAAAAATAAAGTGATGATGAAAGCGAGCGAACCAATATGGAAAAGCCTTCACGGTTTTTAGCAAATTCCAGCACCGCGCTTGAGCAGTTGCGCGGTCTTATCAACCAGCACGAGTCAACACCAGGCATTCCGCTGCCCACTGAACGTGAGCTGTCGGACACGCTCGGCGTAGGGCGACGTGAAGTGCGTCGCGCGCTGGACGTGCTGGAAGAGGAAGGCCGTATCTGGCGCAAGCAGGGCAAGGGCACCTTCATTGGTCCGGCTGCCCCTGTTGAGCCGTTGGCGCTTCAGGGATTGGTTCAGCAAACCAACCTGCTTGAAGTCATGGAAGCTCGACTACAGCTCGAACCCGGCTTAGCCCGACTTGCGGCACTGCGTGCCACCAGGGAAAACCTCGCGCTCATGCAGCGCATGCTGGAACGCATTGATAAGGTCAGCCCGGATGACCGCGATCTCAACGAACTGTGGGATAGCGCCTTTCACCGCGCCATTGCGGAAGCAGCAGGCAACCGCCTGATGCTAGGGCTTTTCGATGCGATAGATGCCGTCCGCCGGGAGCCCGGCTGGCAGCATTTACGCGAACTTGCCCGCACCCCTGAACGTGTCGATAGCTACAACGACCACCATCACAACATCATGTCAGCGATTATTCATCGCCAGCCTAATGAAGCAGCCGCCGCCATGCGCGAACACCTGCTCAGCCTGCAAACCGCCCTGATTCAGGCTATCCACCTTGAGGACGATTCCACGCTATGACGACGATACCCTTTAAGGACTCCACGCCCGTACTGCGGCTGCAAAACCTCAACGTTAAATTCGCGGGCTCGCCGGTGAGCGTCCTCGAAGACATCTCGCTGACGGTCAGAGCGGGAGAGACGCTGGCGCTGGTGGGCGAGTCCGGCTGCGGCAAAAGCATCACTTCCCTGGCGCTGATGGGGTTATTGCCTGCCAGCGCCCGGATCGTTAGCGGGGAGATGCATTTCCGCCGCCACGATCTGCGCAAGCTCTCGCCACGCGAGTATGCCGATCTGCGCGGCAGCGAGCTGGCGATGATATTCCAGGAGCCCATGACCTCGCTCAACCCGGCCTTCACGCTTGGCGATCAGCTCAGTGAAGCGGTGATGCGCCATCAAACGATCTCCCAGGCTGAGGCGATGACGGTTGCGCTACAGATCCTGGAGAAGGTGCAGATCCCGGCCGCAGAGATGCGCCTCAAGTCTTACCCGCATCAGCTTTCCGGCGGTATGCGCCAGCGCGTGATGATTGCGATGGCCCTGATAAACCACCCCAAATTACTTATTGCTGACGAACCCACTACCGCTCTGGACGTGACCATTCAGGCGCAAATTCTCGCCCTGCTCAATACCCTAAAAGAAGAAACCGGCACGGCGGTGCTGATGATCACTCACGATTTAGGCGTGGTGGCCGAAGTCGCGCAGCAGGTGGCGGTAATGTACGCCGGACAGGTAGTGGAGCAGGGGAGCGTCGAGGCGATATTTGCCGACCCGCAGCACCCGTACACAATTGGCTTGATGGGCTCGATCCCCTCCCTTGGCGCACGCAAGGGCCAGCTTTCCACCATTCCCGGATCGGTCCCGCTGCCGGAATCCATGCCTCAAGGTTGCCGCTTTGCCACCCGATGCCCCTTCGCGCAGACGCGCTGTCATGCTGAAAAACCACCGCTCACTACGCTCGGCGCGGGCCATCAGGTTGCCTGCTTCCGCGTGCCGCTGGAACAACACATTGCCCTGGGAGAAATTGCATGACCACGCCCATACTTGAAGCCCGCGATCTAAGCAAGCTTTTCCCCGGCCCGAAAAAACTGTTTACGCCGGCCCGTTTTGTTACGGCTGTCGACCGCGTTTCGCTGTCGGTGATGCCTGGCGAAACGCTGGCCATTGTCGGTGAATCCGGTTCCGGAAAATCCACCCTCGGTCGTCTGCTGCTGCGCCTGCTGAGTGCCAGCGAAGGGCGCGTATTTTATCAGGGTGAGGAGATCACCCACGCCTCAGGTACTCGTCTGAACCAACTTCGGCGTGAGTTACAGATCATCTTTCAGGATCCCTTCGCCTCGCTGAACCCGCGCATGACGGTAGAGCAGATTGTTGGTGAGCCGCTGTGGCTGCATCAGAACATGAAAAAAGTGGATCGCCAGTACCGCGTTGCCGAGCTGCTCAGGACGGTCGGCTTGCCCGCGGCCTGGGCCGGGCGTTATCCGCACGAATTTTCCGGCGGGCAGCGCCAGCGTATCGGCATTGCGCGCGCGCTGGCGTCGGGCCCAACGCTGCTGCTGGGCGATGAACCGGTCTCTGCGCTGGACGTTTCCGTTCAGGCACAGGTGGTGAATTTACTGGAAAGCCTGAAGCACCAGCTGGGGCTAACGATGGTGATCGTCGCCCACGGGCTGGCAGTTATCCGTCATATGAGCGACCGCGTGGCGGTGATGTATCTTGGGCAAATCGTCGAGCTGGCCACCGTCGACGACATCTTCGACGCGCCGCTGCATCCTTATACTCAGGCGTTAATCGCCTCAGCACCGCAAATGCAGCCAGGCGTAGCGCGGGATGCGCCGCTGTTGCAGGGTGATTTACCGAACCCGGCTAATCCGCCCTCCGGCTGCCGTTTCCACACCCGTTGCCCCTACGTTACCGATGAATGCCGTCAGGTCGAGCCGATTAACCAGGTCATCGACGGCGGGCGTCAGGTCGCCTGCCACCGCTGGCAGGAGATTAACCGCGATCGCAGCGTTATCCAGATCGCACCGCCATCCGCCGCATTTTTGCGCCGCCGCGCGCTGTTTGAACACGCGGCCACTCACTCCTCCCTTCCTTCAAGGAACTCATGATAATGACAATGCGTAATTCTCTTTTGACCGTACTGGGAAGTGTTATGTTGCTTGGCGCGGCGCTGCCCGCCCATTCTGAAAGCGTGCTGCGAATCGGCCTGGGCGCAGACCCGGACATGCTGGACCCGCATCTGGCGCGTACCTATTATGGCCGCTTCGTGTTTGCCTCCCTGTGTGACCGGCTGGTGGACGTGGACGAACATCTCAAGGTGGTGCCGGGACTGGCAAAATCCTGGGCGTGGAGCAATGACGGTAAAACGCTGACCCTGGATCTCCGTGATGGCGTGACCTTCCACGACGGTGAAAAATTTGATGCCGCCGCCGCGAAATATAACCTCGACCGTGCCCTGACGCTAAAAGGTTCTCTGCGTAAAAGTGAACTCTCTTCCGTTGAGTCAGTGGAGGTCACCGGCCCGATGCAGATAGCCCTGCACCTGAAAACGCCGGATGCCGCACTTCTGATGCAGCTCACAGATCGTGCAGGCGCAATGATGGCGCCAGAAGCCGCGAAAAAAGCTGATTTTGCCGCGCATCCGGTCTGTTCCGGCCCGTATAAGTTCGACAGCCGCGTGTCGCAGGATCGCATTGTGCTGACCCGCTTCGACAACTACTGGAACAAAGACGCCTACCACTTCGATAAAATAATCTATCTGCCGATCCCGGATGCTTCCGTGCGCCTGGCGAACCTGCGCGCGGGCGATCTCGATCTGACCGAAGGCATTGCCGCCAGCGACGTCAAAACCGTCGAGGCCGACAGCAAGCTGGCGCTGGCGAAGGTAACGGGCCTCGGATACCAGGGCATCACTTTCAACATTAACAATGGCAAAGTCCCGGCGAACGATCCCTTCAAAGATGCCCGCGTGCGTGAAGCATTTTCTCAGGCCATCGATCGCGATGCTTTAAACCAGGTGGTGTTCGAGGGACTTTACACTCCGGCAAACCAGGCGTTTTCGCCGGTAAGCCCGTACCACGTCAATCTTCCGGTTCCCCCGCGTGACGTCGACAAAGCCAAAGCGCTGCTGAAAGCCGCAGGCGTCACCACGCCGCTGACCGTCAATCTGCTGGTGCCGAACAACCCAACCTCGCAGCAGGTGGGCCAGGTATTGCAGGCGATGGTGGCAGAGGCGGGCTTTAACCTGAACCTGCAAATGACCGAGTTCGCCACGCTGCTGGATCGCCAGCAGAGCGGTGACTACCAGTTGAGCTTCTCCGGCTGGTCGGGTCGCCCGGATCCAGATGGCAGCATCTACGGCTTTATCAACAGCAAAGGCACGCTTAACGATGGCCGCTACAGCAATGCTCAGGTGGATGAATGGTTAACGCAGGCGCGTCAGAGCACCGATCAGGCCGCCCGCCAGCCGCTGTACGACAAGGTGGTGAAGCAGCTGCAAACCGACATGCCGATTGCCTATCTCTACTTCGAACCGCGCATTTTTGGCCTGAACAAGCGCGTACAGGGCTTCAAAGCGTACCCGGACGGCATTGTGCGTCTGGCTGGCTTAACGCTGGCGAAATAAACCTCCTGAGGAGAACCCATGCTGGAACTGATTTGCAAACGTCTGCTGCTGGCTATTCCCACTCTGCTGCTGGTGAGCATGATGGTGTTCGGCCTGCAAAAGCTGCTGCCCGGCGACCCGCTGATCGCCATGGCCGGGGAGGAGCGCGATCCGGCGGTGATCGCCCAGCTGCGTGCTGAGCTGAATCTGGACGCGCCGATCCCCGTGCAGTATTTCAACTGGCTGACGCGCGCGCTGCAAGGCGATCTGGGTGTCTCCTTACGCACTCATGAGCCGGTCACGCAGCTGATTGCCAGCAAGCTGCCGGTCACGCTGGAGCTGTCGCTGCTGGCGATGATTATCGCGCTGGTGTTTGGTATCAGCATGGGGATCCTCGCGGCGGTGAACAAAAACAGCTGGGTCGATCACGGGGCGAATTTTGTGGCGATCTCGGGGATCTCAATACCGCACTTCTGGCTGGGGATCCTGCTGATTCTGGTCTTTTCAGTAAACCTGCAATGGCTGCCTGCGTCCGGTTATGTGCCGTTCAGTGAAGATCCGATCCAGAACCTGCGGACATTGCTGCTGCCCGCGTCCGTGCTCGGGACCGGCCTGGCGGCAACGCTGATGCGCCATACCCGTGCGTCGATGATTGCGGTGCTGAAAGCGGATTACATCCGCACCGCGCGCGCTAAGGGGTTGCTGCCGAAAGCGGTGGTCCTGAAGCACGCCTTTCGCAACGCGCTGGTGCCGGTGATCACCCTCACCACGCTGCTGTTCGGCGAGCTGCTGGGCGGGGCGGTGCTGACCGAGCAGGTCTTCACCATTCCGGGCTTCGGCAAAATGATCGTCGACTCGGTGTTCAACCGCGATTACGCGGTGGTGCAGGGCGTAGTGCTGATCGTGGCGATCGGTTTCCTGATGCTCAACCTTCTGGCTGACGTGCTCTACGTCCTTATCAACCCGAAAATGCGAGGTTAATCATGGCGGAACTGACGACGCAAACCGTAGCGCCCGCGCTGCCGCGCGCGCAAAACCGGGTGCTGAAAAAATTCCTCGCCAATAAAAGTGCGGTGATTGGCGCGATTGTGGTGGGCTTTTTTGTGCTGGTGGCGCTGCTGGCACCGTGGATCGCGCCGTTTGACCCGGT
Organism: Enterobacter cloacae complex sp. P15RS; assembly: GCF_014895905.1. Lineage (NCBI taxonomy): Bacteria > Pseudomonadati > Pseudomonadota > Gammaproteobacteria > Enterobacterales > Enterobacteriaceae > Enterobacter > Enterobacter cloacae complex sp. P15RS. Next base: position 20,741 of record NZ_JADBQL010000004.1, read on the forward strand.
AAAGGCTAACTTCCTCGCGGTGCGCAAAGCGCCCTCGGCGATGTACTGGTTCGGCACCGACGAACTGGGGCGCGATATCGTGTCCCGCATTATCTGGGGGGCGAGAACCTCGCTGATGGCGGGCTGTATGTCGGTGGCGATCGCGGTGGTCATCGGCGTGCCGCTGGGGCTGGTGGCGGGGTATTTCCAGAAGATGTGGGACGGGGTGATCTCCCGCTTTATCGAGGCACTGCTGGCCTGTCCATTCCTGATCATGGCGATCGCGCTGGGGGCATTTTTAGGCCCAAGCCTGACCAATGCCATGATTGCCATTGGGCTCTCGGCGATGCCGATCTTCGCCCGCCTGACGCGCGGGCAGGTGATCGCCATTCGCAACGAAGAGTATATCGACGGCGCGCGGGCGATTGGCCTGCCGGACCGCTGGATCATTATCAAATACGTTCTGCCTAACGTGATGTCACCGATTCTGGTACAGGCCACGCTGGCCATTGCCTCGGCGATTATCGCCGAAGCCAGCCTCTCATTTTTAGGGTTAGGGCAACAGCCGCCCAACCCATCCTGGGGCTCCATGCTCAACACCGCCAAAGGGTTTCTGGAGCAGGCGCCGTGGATGTCCGTTTTCCCCGGCGTGGCGATTTTCCTTGCCGTTCAGGGCTTTAATTTACTCGGCGACGGGCTGCGCGATGCGCTCGATCCGCGCCACGACTAAGGAGTCATGATGACCAAAGCGCTCGATTTTACAACCGGTTACGATTCACGACGCCCGCCGATGATGGGCCACAACGCCGTTGCCACCTCGCAGCCGCTGGCGGCACAGGCGGGAATGAAGATGCTACAGCTGGGCGGAAACGCCGTTGATGCGGCGGTTGCCACCGCCATGGCGCTGACCGTTGTCGAGCCGACCGGCAACGGCATCGGCAGCGATGCTTTTGCGATTGTCTGGGACGGTGAAAAACTTCACGGCCTGAATGCGTCCGGTCGTTCGCCGGCCAGCTGGCATGCGGATCTGTTTGTCGGAAAAACCGCTGTACCGGAAATCGGCTGGGACGCGGTAACCGTACCGGGGGCGGTATCGGGCTGGGTAGCGCTGGCTGAACGTTTTGGCACATTGCCGCTGACCACCCTGGCGCAGCCGGCCATTGAGTATGCGCGTAACGGTTTTCCCGTCTCTCCGCTCATCGGGCACCTGTGGCAGCGCGGTTATAACAAGCTGAAAGATCAGCCGGGCTTTAGCGCCTGCTTCGCGCCGGAAGGCCGCGCGCCGCGCGTGGGCGAGATCTTCCGTAACCCCGCGCAGGCGAACACGCTGGAGCTGATCGCCAAAACCAACGGCGACGCGTTTTACCGTGGCGAACTGGCGCAGAAAATTGCCGCCTTTGCCAAAGCACACGGTGCACACCTGACGGCTGAAGATCTGGCAAACCATCGCGTGGACTGGGTAGAACTGCTGTCGCGCGACTTCGCGGGCGGGTCGGTGCAGGAGTTGCCGCCAAACGGTCAGGGGATCGCCACCCTGATTGCGCTCGGCATTCTGGAGCAGTGCGGCATCGAGAAACATCATCCGGACTCCGTGCAGGGGCTGCACCTCTCCATTGAGGCAATGAAGCTGGCGCTGGCGGATCTCGATCGCTACGTTGCGGATGAAGAGCATATGGAGTTCGCGGCCAAAGTGCTGCTGAGCGACCATTATCTGAAGTCGCGCGCCGCGCTTATCGACCACGATAAAGCCTCTGATTTTGTGTACGGATCGCCGACGCAGAGCGGCACGGTCTACATCAGCACCGCGGACGCCAGCGGGATGATGGTTTCGTTTATTCAGTCCAACTTTATGGGCTTCGGTTCAGGCATTGTGGTGCCGGATACCGGAATCAGCCTGCAAAACCGCGGCTGCGGCTTTGTGCTCGATCCCCAACACCCGAACGCGCTGACGGGCAGCAAGCGTCCTTTCCACACCATCATCCCGGGTTTTGCGATGGACGGTAACGGCAAGCCGCTGATGTCCTTCGGCGTGATGGGTGGCCCGATGCAGGCGCAGGGGCACATGCAGATGGCGTTGCGCATTATGCTGCACGGGCAAAACCCGCAGGCGGCGATTGATGCCCCGCGCTGGCGCGTGGTGCAGGGCAGGGAAGTGATTGTTGAATCGACCTTCGATCGCAATACCATCGCGGCGCTTCGCGAGCGCGGACACCAGATCGTGGTGGAAGATCCGCTCCAGGATTACAATTTTGGCGGCGCGCAGGTGATTTACCGTATGCCGGAAGGGCACTACGTGGCTGCGACGGAGAGCCGCAAAGACGGGCAGGCGTTGGTGAGCTGATTTGTAGGCCGGGTAAGGCGCAGCCGCCACCCGGCTTTTATTCAGCCAATGCTAAACGGATCCGCATCCTGCCACGCCGGAAACTTCTCCCGATACTCCCTTAACGCCGTTAACGAAATCTCCGCATCAATTCGTGTCGCCTGATGCGGCTCGGCGGTGGCAATAATTTCACCCTGTGGACTGATCACCCGGCTGTCACCGCGATAGTGATGCCCGTTGCCGTCCGTTCCTACGCGGTTACAGCCAACGACGTACGCCTGGTTTTCAATCGCGCGCGCTGTCAGTAGAGCCTGCCAGTGCAGGGAGCGTGGGGCGGGCCAGTTGGCGACATACAGCGCCAGATCGTAATCGTTGCGGTTGCGTGACCACACCGGGAAGCGCAGGTCATAGCAGACCAGCGGCAGAATACGCCAGCCGCGCCATTCCAATACCACGCGTTCGTTGCCGGCTTCATAATGCTGATGTTCATCCGCCATGCGGAACAGGTGGCGCTTATCGTAGAAGTGGACGTTCCCTTCCGGCTCGACGAGCAGGAAGCGGTTAACCGCTCCGCGCCCGGTCTGGAGCGCGACGCTTCCGGCAATCAGCGCGTTGGTATCCTGCGCCCTGGCGTGCATCCAGGACACCACCTCGTCCTGCGGCATAGACTGTGTTGCCGCCTCCATCGCGAAACCTGTGGTGAACATCTCCGGCAGAACAATCACGTCGCGTCCGGTTATCTCTTCCAGCTGGCGATCAAAATGGCGAAGGTTGGCGGGGCCGTCCATCCACACTAAAGGTTGCTGCAAAACAGAAATCTTTAAACCAGGCACGATACAGGCTCCTAAAAAAATACCTTTTGACACTGTAGCACGTCATTACGAGAAAATGTGGCAATAAAAAACCCCGCACGGGGCGGGGTTTGTGGGAGCGGGATGCCTTATGCCGCTTCAGGTTTGCGGTGCTTCTCCGGCAGCTTTACCGGCTGCGTTGCCAGCTCTTCTGGTTCGAAATCATCCACATTAATACTGCGCAGACGGCTCTCTTCGGCTTTCACCAGAAGCGCAGCTTCGCTGTTGTCGATGATGCCACCCGCCAGCGCCTGTTTTGCCAGCTCGTCCAGTCGTGTAAACGGCAGGTTTTTGCCCAGCTGTTTACAGATTTTCTGATGAATCGGGTCGGCGGCCATGACGTCCAGCAGCGCCTCTTCCAGCAAACCTACCGGGTTATGCGGGGTAGGCGCCAGGTATTGACCGCGGCCGATACGGGAACGGGTTGCGCTCGGTACCTGGAGGATCTTCGCCACTTTGTGATCCAGCTTGTCGGACGGCGCCAGATAATGACGTCCGGTCGGGAAGATCGCCACGCGCAGGGCGCCGGCCACAAAGCGGTTCGGGAAGTTTGCCAGCAGATCGTCAATCGCCTGTTCGGCCTGATACAGCGCATCCTGTACGCCCCAGTGCACCAGCGGCAGATCCGCTTCCTGACGGCCTTCATCGTCGTAGCGTTTCAGCACCGCAGAGGCCAGGAAAATCTGGCTCAGCACATCACCCAGACGGGCAGAGATGCGCTCGCGACGCTTCAGGCTTCCGCCCAGAACGGCCATGGAGACGTCAGACAGCAGCGCCAGGTTAGCGCTCAGACGGTTCAGGTGCTGATAGTAACGTTTGGTTGCATCGCGGGTCGGCGTCGCGCTGGTCAGCCCGCGCGTCAGGCCGAGCCAGAAGCTGCGAACTTCATTGCTGCCGACGTGACCGATATGTTTGAACAGCAGTTTGTCGAAGGCATCCACGTCGTTATTCTGCGCGGCGGCCATCTCTTCCAGCACGTAAGGATGGCAGCGGATCGCCCCCTGGCCGAAGATCATCATGCTGCGGGTCAGGATGTTTGCCCCTTCTACGGTGATGGCAATCGGTGCGCCCTGATAACCGCGCGCCAGGAAGTTGCCTTCGCCCAGCATAATGCCTTTACCACCAGCGATATCCATTGCATCAATAATTGACTGCTGGGCGCGGTGGGTACAGTGATACTTCACAATCGCCGACAGCACGGCAGGTTTTTCGCCCAGCATAATGCCGTAAGTAATCAGCGAGGCTGCGGCGTCCATGACGTAAGCGTTGCCCGCGATACGCGCCAGCGGCTCTTCGATGCCTTCCATCTTGCCGATAGAAATTTTGAACTGGCGGCGGATATGAGCGTACGCGCCAATCCCCATCGCCACGGACTTCAGACCACCGGTCGAGTTCGACGGCAGGGTAATGCCGCGGCCCACAGACAGACATTCCACCAGCATACGCCAGCCCTGGCCGGCCATTTTCGGGCCACCAATGATGTAATCAATCGGGACAAAGATATCCTGACCGCGGGTTGGGCCGTTCTGGAACGGCACGTTCAGCGGGAAGTGACGACGACCAATTTCCACGCCCGGCGTTGAGGTTGGGATCAGCGCACAGGTAATGCCCAGGTCTTCTTCGCCGCCCAGCAGTTTTTCCGGGTCGGAGAGCTTAAAGGCCAGGCCCAGCACGGTGGCGATAGGCGCCAGGGTGATATAGCGTTTGTTCCAGGTCAGGCGCATGCCCAGCACCTGCTGGCCCTGCCATTCGCCCATGCAGACCACGCCGGTATCCGGGATTGCGCCGGCATCAGAACCGGCTTCCGGGCTGGTCAGCGCGAAGCACGGGATTTCCTGACCGCGCGCCAGACGCGGCAGGTAGTGATCTTTCTGCTCTTCCGTACCGTAATGCTGCAACAGCTCGCCCGGACCTAAGGAGTTTGGTACGCCAACGGTGATCGCCAGGATCCCGGAAACGCCCGCCAGCTTTTGCAGGACGCGAGCCTGAGCGTAAGCGGAGAATTCCAGGCCGCCGTACTCTTTTTTGATGATCATCGCGAAGAAGCGATGCTCTTTCAGGTACGCCCACAGCTCCGGCGGCAGGTCGGCCATTTCATGGGTGATCGCAAAGTCATTGGCCATGCGGCACGCTTCTTCAACCGGGCCATCAATAAAGGCCTGTTCTTCGGCGGTCAGACGCGGCTGCGGATAGTTGTGCAGCTTTTTCCAGTCCGGGTTGCCCTGGAACAGATCGCCTTCCCACCAGGTGGTGCCGGCATCAATCGCTTCTTTCTCAGTACGCGACATCGGCGGCATCACTTTACGGAAGCCCTTAAACACCGGCGCGGAGATCATCGACTTACGCATCGGCGTCAGGTTGAACGGCAGCAAAATAATTGCCAGCGGGACGAGGACCCAGATATTCCACAGGCCAGCGACGCCAAGTGCAGCCGTCCAGGCCAGAAGAATCAGGCTGCTCAGGAATAAACTGACGCGGTGATAGAACAACACGCCGATCAGAACAACGGTTGCGAGAATGCTCAAAATCATCATAAAGAAAAGCTCCCTTGCTTGTAGGAGGTCTGACCACTTGTGATGATATGGTTGTAGTTGATGTCATTTCCTTTAGCAATGTGTTTACAAAATAATTACAACCTGGTTCACATTGTTCGCGTTTTAGCCGGCACAAAAAATCAAAACGCCGGACGATTCGCATGGCTTTAGCTTCTCGCTTTTAGCGCTATCCGGTACACTCCACTGTGTTATTTCATCAATACTGAAGGATTATCCTCATGTACCAGGATCTTATTCGTAACGAACTGAACGAAGCGGCGGAAACGCTGGCGAACTTTCTGAAAGATGATGCCAATATTCACGCTATTCAGCGCGCGGCGGTCCTGCTGGCCGACAGCTTCAAAGCCGGTGGCAAAGTGCTTTCGTGCGGTAACGGCGGCTCCCACTGCGACGCCATGCACTTCGCAGAAGAGCTGACCGGACGCTATCGCGAAAACCGTCCGGGCTACCCGGCGATTGCGATTTCCGACGTCAGCCACATCTCCTGCGTAGGCAATGACTTCGGTTACGACCACATCTTCTCCCGCTATGTTGAAGCGGTAGGCCGCGAAGGCGACGTGCTGCTGGGGATCTCCACGTCCGGTAACTCCGCTAACGTGATCAAAGCGATTGACGCGGCGCGTGAGAAAGGCATGAAGGTGATCACCCTGACCGGGAAAGATGGCGGTAAGATGGACGGTACGGCGGACGTTGAAATCCGTGTTCCACACTTCGGTTATGCCGACCGCATTCAGGAAATTCACATCAAAGTGATCCATATCCTGATTCAGTTAATCGAAAAAGAGATGGTTAAGTAAGGCTTCGCTGGGGGGCGCCGGTGCCCCCCGCTGTTGTGGAGGTAATCTATGTGCGAACTGCTCGGGATGAGCGCCAATGTGCCAACCGATATCTGCTTTAGCTTCACCGGGCTGGTTCAGCGCGGTGGAGGAACCGGGCCGCATAAAGACGGCTGGGGCATTACCTTCTACGAAGGCAAAGGCTGTCGCACGTTTAAAGATCCGCAGCCCAGCTTTAACTCACCCATTGCCAAACTGGTGCAGGACTACCCAATTAAATCCTGTTCGGTTATCGCCCACATTCGTCAGGCTAACCGCGGTGAAGTGGCGCTGGAAAATACTCATCCGTTTACCCGTGAACTGTGGGGCCGGAACTGGACCTACGCGCACAACGGCCAGCTAACGGGCTATAAGTCGCTGGAAACCGGGAATTTTCGACCGGTTGGCGAAACCGACAGTGAAAAAGCGTTTTGCTGGCTGCTGCACAAGCTAACCGAGCGCTACCCGCGCACGCCCGGCAACATGGCCGCCGTCTTTAAATACATTGCGTCGCTGGCGTCGGAATTACGCGAGAAGGGCGTTTTCAATATGCTGCTGTCAGACGGGCGTTACGTGATGGCGTTTTGCTCGACGAATCTTTTCTGGATCACGCGCCGCGCGCCGTTTGGCGTCGCCACGTTGCTCGATCAGGATGTGGAAATTGATTTTCAGAAGGAGACCACACCGAACGATGTGGTCACCGTCATTGCAACGCAGCCGCTGACGGGCAACGAAACCTGGCAAAAGATCATGCCAGGCGAGTGGGTGCTATTTTGCCTCGGGGACCGCGTAATTTGACGCAAGCTGCGGCTGAACCACTTCGTGGCTGAGCGGTTTACTCACCACGTAACGGCCATTGACGATGGATACCACCGGCGGCTTATGGGTCTGCTCGAAGTAGTCATAGCCCGGTTTTAGCTGTTTCCAGAAATCCGTGTATACAGAGTACTTATGGCGCGCCATGTTGGCATCCGTCATACGGAACGGATAAATGCTGACCTGAACATTCGGCTGACCAAAGACCAGAGCGCCGGTAACAAACTGGAAAATCTCATCAATGCCGGAATCCGTCATCGCATAACAGCCGACAGACACGCAGGCGCCGTGGATCATCAGGTATTTACCCTCGTAACCGTGAGCGCGGTCGAAGGCATTAGGGAAACCGATGTTAATCGCTTTATAGAAGCGGCTGTCCGGTTTTAGCTGATTACGCTGAACGTTATAAAACCCTTCCGGACTTTTGAAGTCGCCCTGACGCTGTTTTGGCCCCAGCCCGCCAGAGTAGTTACAAATTTTGTAGCTATCGAGCAGCTGATACGTCTCGCCCATTTTGACAAACAGATCGAGTGTGCGCTCTTCCTTGAAGATTTGAATATAAACCGGGGACCCCATCAACTGCTGTTTATATTCTTTGCTGACCGGCGTCGTTGAACTGTTACTGCTGAGCAGCCCGGCAAACGACATGCACGGTATCAGAAGCATCGCAATGAACAATGCGATTTTACGCATACTACTGGTTCCTTGATAAAACAATGACCAACTTGCCAGAACGGCAAAAGACACCCGAAATCAGACTAATCTGGACAGGAGCGCTCACATTAGCACCGATGGAGATTTTCGCAAGAGCCAACCTTTGCGTTTACAAATTAGTTTTACTTTATAACCCATTCAAATTGCCGTGACTCCAGGAACTTTGCGCAATAGCTCGCATTTCAGTGCGCCAGACGGCGGATTTGCTGCCCTTGCAGGGGCGGGAAATGGTACACTCCGGCCACTCTGGATTGTTGTTCATGGATACCTGCTAACCACATGTTTAGAATCAGAAAAGGACTCGATCTGCCAATCTCTGGCGTGCCTGAACAGCACGTAACAACCGGCGCCAGTATTCACCATGTCGCTATTGTGGGTGATGATTACGTGGGCATGCGTCCTGCGATGCTGGTACAGGAAGGCGATCGCGTAATAAAAGGCCAGGCGCTCTTCGAGGATAAAAAAAATCCTGGCGTTATGTTTACAGCCCCTGCCAGCGGCACCGTCGTGGCCATCCATCGTGGTGAACGTCGCGTCCTGCAATCGGTCGTTATTCAAATTGAAGGTGATGAAAAACGCGAGTTTGCGCGTTTTGACGCCGCCGATCTCGCTACCCTCAGCCACGACGCGGTGCAGACGCAACTGCTGGAGTCCGGTCTGTGGACGGCGCTTCGCACGCGTCCCTATAGCAAAACGCCCGTGCCAGGCACCGTACCCGCCGCTATCTTCGTCACGGCCATCGACACCAACCCGCTCAGCGCGGATCCGCAGCCTATTATCCTGGCCGAACGAAAAGCTTTCGATGCCGGTCTCACCGTGTTAACGCGCCTGACGCCGGGCAAAGTGCATGTCTGCCAGGCCAGCGGCGGCAAGCTGGGCGGGCATCCGCAGGGGCAGGTCGCTTTTAATGAATTTGCCGGCCCGCATCCGGCCGGGCTGGTGGGAACGCATATTCACTTCCTCGAGCCGGTGAGCCTGACGAAACAGGTCTGGCATCTCAATTACCAGGACGTTATTGCTATCGGTAAGCTGTTCACCACGGGTGAGCTGTGCGCGGAACGCATTATTGCCATCGGTGGCCCTCAGGCAACCCAGCCGCGTCTGGTTCGCACGCTGCTTGGATCAGATTTAACTGCGCTGCTGGCTGGCGAAACGAAAGAGGGCGAAAACCGCATTATTTCCGGTTCGGTGCTGAGCGGCAGGCACGCGACAGGCCCGAAGGCCTGGCTGGGCCGCTTCCATCTTCAGGTGAGCGTAGTGCTTGAAGGGCGCGAGAAAGAGCTGTTCGGCTGGGTGCTGCCTGGCGCGGAAAAATTCTCCGTGACCCGCACCACGCTGGGCCACTTCCTGCGTCATAAGCTGTTTAACTTCTCCACCAGCACGAACGGCGGCGAGCGCGCCATGGTCCCGATTGGCAACTACGAACGCGTTATGCCGCTGGATATTCTGCCTACCGTGCTGCTGCGCGATCTCCTGGCCGGCGATACCGACGGTGCCCAGGCGCTGGGCTGCCTGGAGCTGGATGAAGAAGATCTGGCGCTGTGTACCTATGTGTGTCCAGGTAAATACGAATACGGACCCGTATTGCGCGAGGTGTTAACCCGCATTGAGCAGGAAGGATAACCATGGGCTTAAAACACCTCTTCGAAAAAATTGAGCCGCATTTTACCGAGGGTAAGCTGAAGAAGTACTACCCGCTGTATGAAGCGACAACGACCATTTTCTATACCCCTGGGCTGGTGACGAAAGGCGCGGCGCACGTTCGCGACGCCATCGACCTCAAGCGAATGATGATTCTGGTCTGGTTTGCGGTCTTCCCGGCGATGTTCTGGGGGATGTATAACGTTGGATTGCAGACGATTCCGGCGCTGCATCATATGTACGATGCAGAGCAGCTGGCGCAGGTGATTCAGTCTGACTGGCACTACCGTCTGGCGCAGTCTCTTGGCGTAAGCTTTGCGGCAGATGCCGGCTGGGTCAGCATGATGACCCTGGGCGCCGTCTTCTTCCTGCCGATCTATATGACCGTCTTTATCGTGGGCGGTTTCTGGGAAGTCCTGTTCGCTATTATTCGCAAGCATGAGATCAACGAAGGTTTCTTTGTTACCTCTATTCTGTTTGCGCTGATTGTTCCGCCCACGCTACCGCTCTGGCAGGCGGCGATGGGGATCAGCTTTGGCGTGGTCATTGCTAAAGAGATCTTCGGCGGGACCGGACGTAACTTCCTCAACCCGGCGCTGGCGGGGCGCGCGTTCCTGTTCTTTGCCTACCCGGCGCAAATCTCTGGCGACCTGGTGTGGACGGCTGCGGACGGATTCTCCGGCGCGACGCCACTTTCACAGTGGGCGGCAGGCGGCGGCGAAACGCTGGTCAATAATGCCACCGGCCAGCCTGTCACCTGGTTTGATGCGTTTATCGGCAATATTCCGGGTTCTATCGGTGAAGTGTCTACCCTGATGATCGTGATCGGCGGGGCCATCATCCTCTTTGGCCGCGTGGCCTCCTGGCGCATTGTCGCAGGCGTCATGCTCGGGATGGTACTCACCGCCACGCTGTTCAATTTCATTGGTTCAGACACTAACCCGATGTTCTCCATGCCGTGGTACTGGCACCTCGTGCTGGGAGGCTTTGCGTTTGGCATGATGTTCATGGCCACCGATCCCGTCTCGGCTTCGTTTACCGACAGGGGTAAATGGTGTTACGGCGCGCTCATTGGGGTGATGTGCGTACTGATTCGCGTGGTCAACCCGGCCTATCCGGAAGGGATGATGTTGGCCATTCTGTTTGCCAATCTGTTTGCGCCGCTGTTCGACTACCTGGTCGTGCGCGCCAACATTAAGCGGAGGAAGGCGCGTGGCTGAAATTAAAAATAACGACAGCATCAGCAAAACGCTGCTGGTGGTGCTGGTACTGTGCCTGGTCTGCTCCATTGTCGTGGCGGGCTCTGCCGTAGGGTTAAAACCGCTACAGCAGGAGCAACGCGCGCTGGATAAACAGCGTAACATTCTTGCCGTTGCCGGGCTGATGCAGGAAGGCATGACGAAGGATGACGTCGCGGCCGTGTTTGCCGAACGCATTACCGCCCGGCTGGTGGATTTAAAAACCGGCGAACTGATGGATAAAGACCCGGCGAAATATAACCAGGCGCTGGCGTTAAAAGATCCGCAGATGAGCACCGTGCTTGACGCCTCGCAGGATCCGGCTGGCATCAAGCGCCGCAGCAATGTCGCGGAGATATACCTCGTTCGTGACGAGCAAAAGCGCATACAGGAAATCGTGTTGCCCATATACGGCAACGGCTTGTGGTCAATGATGTACGCCTTTGTGGCGCTGGATACGGATGGCCGCACGGTCAAAGGCATTACTTATTACGATCAGGGCGAAACGCCGGGGCTGGGGGGCGAAGTTGAGAATCCTAACTGGCGCGCACAGTTTGTCGGTAAAAAAGTGCTCGACGACAACGGCCAGCCTGCGCTCAAGGTGGTGAAAGGGGGCGCACGTCCCGGCGATGAGTTCGCCGTTGACGGTCTTTCCGGCGCCACGCTCACCTCTAACGGGGTGCAGCACAGCTTTGATTTCTGGATGGGTGAACTGGGCTTTGGTCCCTTCCTGAAGAACGTACGTGAAGGAGCGCTGAACAATGGCTGATACGGGTGAACTGAAAGAAGTTAAAAAGGTGCTGATTGGCCCACTGTTAGCCAATAACCCGATAACGCTTCAGGTGCTGGGCGTGTGCTCGGCTCTGGCGGTGACCACCAAGCTGGAAACGGCGGTGGTGATGACGCTGGCGGTAACGCTGGTGACGGCGTTCTCCAGCATGTTTATCTCAATGATTCGCCACCATATTCCCAATAGCGTGAGGATCATCGTCCAGATGGCGATCATTGCCTCGCTGGTGATTGTGGTCGATCAGCTCCTGCGCGCCTTTGCTTATGAAACCTCGAAGCAGCTTTCGGTGTTTGTCGGCCTGATTATCACCAACTGCATCGTGATGGGGCGTGCTGAAGCCTATGCGATGAAAATGCCGCCGCTGGCAAGCTTTATGGACGGTATCGGCAACGGGCTGGGTTACGGCGTGATCCTGCTGACGGTCGGTTTCCTGCGCGAGCTTATTGGCAGCGGCAAGGTGTTCGGCATTCCGGTGCTGGATACAGTACAGAACGGCGGCTGGTATCTGCCGAACGGCCTGTTCCTGCTGGCCCCAAGCGCATTTTTCATTATCGGTTTGCTGATCTGGCTGATTCGTACGCTGAAGCCTGAACAGCAGGAAAAGGAGTAACCGACAATGGCTCATTACCTGAGTTTATTTGTGCGCGCGGTGTTTGTTGAAAACATGGCGCTCGCGTTCTTCCTGGGCATGTGTACGTTCCTTGCCGTTTCTAAAAAGGTCTCGACGGCATTTGGTCTGGGCGTGGCGGTCACCGTTGTGCTGGGGCTTTCCGTTCCGATTAACAACCTGGTGTTCAACTTCGTGCTGCGCGATGGCGCGCTGGTGGAGGGCGTTGATCTCAGCTTCCTGAACTTTATCACCTTTATCGGAGTGATTGCGGCGCTGGTGCAAATCCTCGAGATGATCCTCGATAAGTATTTCCCATCGCTGTACAACGCGCTGGGGATCTTCCTGCCGCTGATCGCCGTGAACTGCGCCATTTTTGGCGGTGTTTCATTTATGGTTCAGCGCGATTACAACTTCAGTGAATCGGTGGTGTATGGCTTCGGCTCCGGTATCGGCTGGATGCTGGCGATTGTCACCATGGCGGGGATCCGTGAAAAAATGAAATATGCCAACGTGCCTGCGGGGCTTCGTGGCTTAGGGATCACCTTTATCACCACCGGCCTGATGGCGCTGGGCTTTATGTCCTTCTCCGGTGTGCAGCTATAAGGGCTAACAGATGGAAATTATTCTTGGCGTGGTGATGTTCACGCTGATAGTACTGGTGCTGTCAGGGCTGATTCTGGCGGCGCGCGCAAAGCTGGTTAATTCCGGGGATGTGATCATTGATATCAATGACGATCCGCAGAACCAGATCCGCACTCCGGCAGGGGACAAGCTGCTTAATACGCTCTCCGGGAACGGGATTTTTGTCTCGTCAGCCTGCGGTGGAGGCGGCTCATGCGGGCAGTGCCGCGTGACGGTGAAAGAGGGTGGCGGCGATATTCTGCCAACGGAACTGTCGCATATCACGAAGCGTGAAGCGAAAGAGGGCTGCCGTCTGGCGTGTCAGGTCGCGGTGCGCCAGAACATGAAGATTGAGCTGCCGGAGGAGATCTTCGGCGTGAAAAAATGGGAGTGCGAAGTTATCTCTAACGATAACAAAGCTACGTTCATTAAAGAGCTCAAGCTGCGCGTTCCCGAAGGGGAGAGCGTCCCGTTTCGTGCGGGTGGTTATATCCAGATTGAGTGTCCGGCACACACCGTAGCGTACGCTGACTTCGACGTGCCGGATGAGTACCGGGCCGACTGGGATAAATTTAATCTCTTCCGCTTTGTTTCCGAGGTAAAAGAGCCCGCGCTGCGCGCCTATTCCATGGCTAACTACCCGGAAGAGAAGGGGATCATTATGCTCAACGTGCGTATCGCCACGCCGCCGCCGAATGTGCCCGATGCCCCGCCGGGCGTGATGTCGTCGTATATCTGGTCCCTCAAGCCTGGCGATAAGGTGACGATTTCCGGCCCGTTTGGGGAGTTCTTCGCCAAAGATACCGATGCGGAAATGGTCTTTATCGGCGGCGGCGCGGGTATGGCGCCGATGCGTTCGCATATCTTTGACCAGCTCAAACGGCTTAGCAGCAAGCGCAAGATCAGCTTCTGGTACGGCGCGCGTTCACTGCGCGAAATGTTCTATGACGATGAGTTTGAACAGCTGGCGCGTGATAACCCTAACTTTACCTTCCACGTGGCGCTATCCGATCCGCAGCCGGAAGATAACTGGACAGGCTACACGGGCTTCATCCACAACGTGCTGTATGAAAACTACCTCAAACAGCATCCGGCACCGGAAGACTGCGAGTTCTATATGTGTGGTCCGCCAATGATGAACGCCGCCGTGATTAAGATGCTCAAAGATCTGGGCGTGGAAGATGAGAACATCATGCTCGATGATTTCGGAGGCTGATTATGTTGACCTTTCTGGCGACCTTTGCGGTGTTTGTGCTGGTGATATTCGGTATGTCTTTAGGCTGGATCATCAAGCGTAAAAGCATTCAGGGCAGCTGTGGAGGCATCTCTTCCATCGGAATGGAGAAAGTTTGCGACTGTCCGGAACCGTGCGATGCGCGGAAAAAACGAATGGCCCGGGACCAGCAGAGGATCATCTAAAAAAAGGCCGCTTCGTGCGGCCTTTATCATTTATTTTGCCCAGCTTTTGGCTTTGGCTGGTGAGTCTACAAGAACCCCTTCGGCACCCAGTGTTTTCGCCTTCTGGTAATCCTCTTCAGAGTTCACGCCGATAAAAATCAGATGGGCATTGCCCTGAGAGCGGAAGCAGTCCACGGCCTCTTTATCCCACGTTAACGTTGCGGGGGAAACACCTTCGCCTAAGGTGAATTTCTCTACCACCTCTACTTTTCGGTTTAACTCAAGCCCATACCAGTAATCGTCCATTTTTTGGGAAGGCGGCAGGCATTCGTGGCTCAATGACACTGTGGCCAGTCGTGTACGGGTTTCACTGCGTGTGACAAAGCGGGGGATTTCGACAGGCAATGCTGCCATATAGCGATCTTCGGTGGAATAGACGCGAACCCGGCTCAGGCTGTTGGTCTCTTTCAGTACGTTAAGCAGCGCGTTGCCCATTGTTGCCGGATCGGCATCTGGAGATTTGATATCAATAAAAAACCGCGTGTCTGGCCAGGCCGTCAGTACCGACTTGACCGTAGGTACTGACGTATTCAGCATGTTTTTAGCCAGGCCCTTATCTTTCCATTTTACGCTGGCATCCGCCTTTGCCAGTTCTTCAGCGGTAAACTGTGATACTTTTCCCTGCAAGCTGCTTAACGCTTTCAGGTCAGCTGGTCGATACAGAACCGGCACGCCATCCCGACTAAGCTGCACGGTTATCCAGACAATATCGGCTTTATTTTCGAGCGCGAGCTTAATTGCAGGCAGGGTGTTTTCAGGGGCATCCGCCGTACCCCCCCGGTGAGCAACGATCTCGGGATGAGCCGATGCCGCACTCGCCAGAAACAGTAACGACACCGAAAGTATTTTCCTCATCAATGATAACCCTCTATGTATTTTAATTAACTATATGAATATAAAGACTTTATTCGGGTTATTTGTAACATGGATTTATGACAATCGTGAGAAAGGAAAATAGCTGACGCATTTTTTGCCTTTTGTTATACTGTATATAAATACATGTGTGGTGTAATCAATGCGCAAAATAATCCATGTCGATATGGACTGTTTTTTTGCCGCAGTGGAGATGCGTGACAACCCCGCGCTGCGGGACATCCCTATCGCCATTGGCGGCAGTCGTGTCCAGCGCGGTGTGATCAGCACCGCCAACTATCCTGCACGCAAATTTGGCGTGCGCAGCGCCATGCCGACGGCGATGGCGCTGAAGCTGTGCCCGCACCTCACCCTTTTGCCGGGGCGCTTTGAAGCCTACAAAGAAGCGTCGAGCCATATTCGTGAGATCTTTTCTCGCTACACTTCGCTGATTGAACCCCTGTCGCTGGATGAGGCCTATCTGGACGTCACCGACAGCCTGCACTGCCACGGCTCCGCCACCCTGATGGCGCAGGAGATCCGCCAGACTATCTTTAACGAGCTGAATCTGACGGCATCGGCGGGCGTCGCGCCGGTCAAATTTCTCGCCAAAATCGCCTCCGATTTAAATAAGCCCAACGGCCAGTACGTCATCACTCCGGAAGAGGTGCCGGCGTTTTTGAAAACGCTGCCCCTCAGCAAAATCCCCGGCGTGGGTAAAGTCTCCGCCGCGAAGCTGGAAAATATGGGGCTACGCACCTGCGAAGACGTCCAGCGAAGCGATCTGGCCCTGCTGCTTAAGCGTTTTGGCAAGTTTGGCCGCGTACTGTGGGAGCGCAGTCAGGGCATTGACGACCGCGATGTAAACAACGAACGGCTGCGTAAATCGGTCGGGGTTGAACGCACGCTGAGCGAAGATATTCATGACTGGTCGGCATGTGAAACCATCATTACGGAACAGCTCTATCCAGAGCTGGAGCGACGGCTGATCAAAGTGAAACCGGATTTACTGATTGCCCGTCAGGGCATCAAGCTGAAATTCAACGACTTTCAGCAGACGACGCAGGAGCACGTCTGGCCGCGCCTGAACAAAGAAGATCTTATCGCAACAGCAAAAAAGGCGTGGGAAGAGCGACGAGGCGGGCGAGGGGTGAGGCTGGTGGGACTGCACGTCACGCTGCTGGATCCGCAGCTGGAGCGTCAGCTGGTTTTGGGACTGTAGATTGCACTCATCGTAGGCCCGGCAAGCGTAGCGCCGCCGGGCAACAGACGACAAATTACTTCGCAGGGATCGCCTTCAGCAGTTCAGTCAGCAGCGTCCAGTAATGCCCAACGCTTTCAATGTGAACCTGCTCATCCGGCGAGTGTGGCCCGGTGATGGTTGGCCCAATGGAAACCATGTCCATGTCCGGATACGGTTTTTTGAACAGACCACACTCCAGACCCGCGTGAATAACCTGAATGTTCGGGGTGCTGTTGAACAGGCGCTGATAGGTTTCACGCACCAGTGCCATAACCGGAGAACTTGCATCCGGCTGCCAGCCCGGGTAGCTGCCTTTGGCAGACGTTTTCGCGCCCGCCAGGGTACCCAGAGATTCCAGCATGCTCACCACGTACTCTTTACCGCTGTCGATCAGGGAACGGATCAGGCAGATGATTTCCGCGCTGTCGTCGCCCATGGTGACCACGCCCACGTTCAGGGAGGTTTCCACCACGCCTTTCGCGACGTCAGAGTTACGGATCACGCCGTTTGGCGTCGCGTTCAGCAGCTGAACAAACGTGTCACGAGACTGCGCGGTCAGCGCGGCTTTATCCGTCGTAACGGACTCCAGCACCACGGTCAGGTTTTTCTCTTTCTCAGACAGCTCGTTTTTCAGGATATCCAGATATGTGCTGGCGAGTTTTTTCAGCTCGTCCGCTTTCGCCGCGGGTACCGCCACGGTCGCGAAGGCTTCGCGAGGGATTGCGTTACGCAGGGTACCGCCGTTGAAGTCCACCAGGCGCAGATCCAGCTCAGCCGCGTGGCCCGCCAGGAAACGTGCCAGCAGTTTGTTGGCGTTGCCCAGGCCCAGGTGAATATCACCGCCGGAGTGGCCGCCTTTCAATCCTTTCAGCGTCAGCTTGAAGGTTTCGAAGCCGGCAGGAACCGCTTCGCGGGACAGGGGCAGGGTAGAGATGAAGTCGATCCCGCCCGCGCAGCCCATGTAGATCTCACCTTCTTCTTCAGAGTCGGTGTTGATCAGAATGTCCGCTTGCAGCCAGTTCGCCTGAAGGCCGAACGCGCCGTCCATGCCCGCTTCTTCGGTCATGGTCAGCAGCACTTCGAGCGGACCGTGCTCGACGCTGTCGTCAGCCAGCACGGCCAGCGCGGAAGCCATACCAATACCGTTATCCGCGCCCAGCGTTGTGCCGCGCGCCTTCACCCACTCGCCGTCGATATACGGCTGGATCGGATCTTTGGTGAAGTCGTGAACGGTGTCGTTGTTTTTCTGCGGAACCATGTCCAGGTGCGCCTGCAAGACAACCGGCTTGCGGTTTTCCATTCCTGCGGTGGCAGGTTTGCGGATAAGAATGTTGCCAACCTGGTCACGCTCGGCGTGCAGACCTTTTTCCTTTGCCCAGCCCATAATATGTTCGGCAAGCTGTTCTTCGTGATAGGAAGGGTGCGGAATGGAGCAGATTTTGGCAAAAATATCCCACAGCGGCTGCGGAGATAATTGAGACAGTTCAGACACGATAGGTCTCCTTGTCGATGCGCTGCAAAACAATGTTGCAGGTCACAGGGTTAGCAGGTTGATTGTTACCACAAGACGGGCTTGCGAGATGCAACTGAGAATACCACTTTCTCCCGTGGCTGGTAGCATAAAGCATGTAAAAACTCAGGCTGTTGGCGCGTAACACTGGTTTTTAGTGCGTCAGATCTCTATAATCTCGCGCAACCTGGTTCACCCTCATTTTTTTTAAGCCGTATATAAACAGGCTGGGACACTTCACATGAGCGAAAAATACGTCGTCACCTGGGACATGTTGCAGATTCACGCACGCAAACTGGCTGCGCGTCTGATGCCTTCCGAACAGTGGAAAGGCATTATTGCCGTCAGCCGTGGCGGTCTGGTACCGGGGGCGCTGCTGGCACGTGAGCTGGGTATTCGTCATGTCGATACCGTCTGTATCTCCAGCTACGATCACGACAACCAGCGCGAGCTGAAAGTGCTGAAACGCGCGGAAGGCGACGGTGAAGGCTTCATCGTTATCGACGATCTGGTGGACACCGGCGGTACCGCGGTAGCCATCCGCGAAATGTATCCTAAAGCGCACTTCGTCACTATCTTCGCGAAACCAGCGGGCCGCCCACTGGTTGATGATTACGTCATTGATATCCCGCAGGATACCTGGATTGAACAGCCATGGGATATGGGCGTGGTCTTCGTACCGCCTATCTCAGGCCGTTAATTTCAGTACGTAACTTTACACGCCCGGCTATGCCGGGCGTTATTCTTTTTGGCCTGCCACGCGTTACAATGGTTTTCATATGACGTATCCATGGAGGCAACGCAATGACGCAGGCGAATCTCACCGAAACTCTCTTCAAACCTCGTTTCAAGCACCCTGAAACGTCGACGCTGGTGCGTCGGTTTAATCCGGGAACAATGCCTGCTGTTCAGTCAGCGTTAGACGGTAAGAACGTGCCCCACTGGTATCGCATGATTAACCGCCTGATGTGGATCTGGCGCGGCATCGATCCGCGTGAAATTCTCGACGTACAGGCGCGTATCGTGATGAGCGAGTCTGAGCGCACCGACAGCGATCTCTACGATACGGTGGTGGGCTACCGTGGTGGGAACTGGATCTACGAATGGTCGAAGCAGGCCATGCTCTGGCAGCAGAAAGCGAGCCAGGAAGAGGACGCGGCGCTCAGCGGCAAGCACTGGCTGCATGCGGCAAACCTGTATAGCATCGCTGCTTACCCACATCTTAAGGGCGACGAGCTGGCGGAGCAGGCACAGGCGCTGGCCAACCGCGCCTATGAAGAGGCCGCCCAGCGTTTGCCTGGCCGGATGCGTGAAATTGAGTTCACCATTCCCGGCGGCAGCCCGGTAACCGGGTTCCTGCATATGCCGGAAGGCGAAGGCCCGTTCCCGACGGTTCTGATGTGCGGCGGTCTGGATTCGTTGCAAATCGATTATTACAGCCTGTATGAGCGCTACTTCGCACCAAACGGGATCGCCATGCTGACGCTGGATATGCCTTCGATCGGTTTTTCATCCAAGTGGAAGCTCACTCAGGATTCCAGTCTGCTGCACCAGCATGCGTTAAAAGCGCTGGAGAATATTCCGTGGGTGGACCACACCCGGGTGGGCGCGTTTGGTTTCCGCTTCGGCGCTAACGTGGCGGTTCGGCTGGCCTACCTTGAATCTTCCCGCCTGAAGGCCGTCGCCTGCCTTGGCCCGGTGGTGCATGCGCTGTTAAGCGATCCCGAGCGTCAGAGTAACGTTCCTGAGATGTATCTGGACGTGCTGGCGAGCCGGCTTGGCATGCATGATGCTTCAGATGAAGCGTTACGCATTGAACTTAATCGGTACTCATTAAAAACGCAGGGCTTACTGGGCCGCCGGTGCCCAACCCCGATGATGTCCGGATTCTGGAAGAACGATCCGTTTAGCCCGGAAGAGGAGTCACGCTTAATCACGTCGTCATCTTCGGATGGCAAATTGCTGGAGGTACCCTTCAGCCCGGTGTACCAGAATTTTGACAAAGCGCTGAAAGAGATTACACGCTGGATCACGCAGAGATTGTGTTAATAGTTTGCTAAATTTCGTTGGTTTGGTAAAACAGTGCTTCACAAAAGGAGATCGCAATGACGTTACCGAGTGGACACCCGAAAAGTAGACTGATTAAGAAGTTCATGGCTCTTGGCCCGTATATTCGAGAAGAGCAGTGTGAAGAGAATCGCTTTTTTTTCGACTGCCTGGCTGTTTGCGTCAACGTGAAGCCTGCACCCGAAAAACGTGAGTTCTGGGGCTGGTGGATGGAAATGGAAGCACAGGAAAACCGTTTTACCTATAGCTATCAGTTTGGCCTGTTTAATAAAGATGGGTACTGGCAGGCGACGTCCATCAAGGATCAGGAGGTGATTGACCGCCTGGAACACACGCTTAAAGAGTTCCACGGCAGGGCGCGTGATTTGCTGGCCACCCTGGATCTGAAGCTGGAACCTGCGGATGATTTTTCCAGCGAAGCGGTGAAGCTGACCGCCTGATGATGTCACCGCGCCGGGTGGCGGCTACGCCTTGCCCGGCCTACAAGATGTTCTTTCCTGTAGGCCCGGTAAGCACAGCGCCACCGGGCACAAAAAAAACCGGCTTATCGCCGGTTTTTTTATTACCACAGCATCAGAACTGGTAGGTCAAGCCCAGCGCAACGATATCATCGCTGCTTACGCCCAGTTTATTATCGTCATCGATCTGGTTGATTTTATAATCAACAAACGCAGACATATTTTTGTTGAAATAATACGTTGCACCGACGTCGATGTATTTCACGATATCTTCATCGCCGATACCTTCGATATCTTTGCCCTTAGACTGCACGTAGCCCAGAGATGGACGCAGACCAAAGTCAAATTGATATTGCGCGGCCACTTCGAAGTTTTGCGCTTTATTCGCAAAACCGCCGGAAATAGGGGCCATGTTGCGGGTTTCGGAATAGATAGCAGCCAGGTAAATATCGTTGGCATCGTATTTCAGACCGGTCGCCCAGCCTTCTGCTTTTTTACCTTCGCCGCGCGCCTGAAGGTTTTGCTCGTTGGTGCGATCGGAGCTGGCATATGCACCAATCACAGAGAAATCGCTGCCGCCAAAGTCATAGCTCAGAGAGGTACCGAAGCCGTCTCCGTTTTGTTTCTTCACGTCGCGGTTTTCATTTTTGCCCTGGTATTGCAGGGTCATATTCAGACCGTCAACCATACCAAAGAAGTCGGTATTGCGGTAGGTAGCCAGGCCGGAGGCGCGTTTGGTCATGAAGTTATCGGTCTGTGCCAGGCCGTCACCGCCGAACTCAGGGAACATATCGGTGTAGGCGGCAACGTCATACAGCGCGCCCAGGTTACGACCGTAATCCAGAGAGCCGAAGTCTTTCAGTTTCAGGCCAGCAAATGCCAGACGTGTTTTTTGAGAAGAATCGCTTTCTGCTTTGTTACCCGCGAATTCTGCTTCCCAACGTCCGTAGCCCGTCAGCTGATCGTTAATCTGCGTTTCACCTTTAAAGCCGAAACGAACGTAAGTCTGGTCACCATCTTTAGCGTCATCATCACTGATGTAGTGCATTGCTTTTACTTTGCCGTACACGTCCAGTTTATTACCGTTTTTATTATAAACTTCTGCTGCGTGAACAGATGCGGAAGCAACTACGCCCATTACCACTAATGCCAGAGTGCTCTTTTTCATTTTCAATCCTGATTTTATACAAACGCGCTAATATTCGCTGAGCAATAAGATTCAACTTATTACCCCGTGAAAAACAGGAAGGGTTTTATCGCCCGTGGGTGAAACTTTTATGACAAAGTAAGAATATGTCTAAAAAAGTATGTTTTAATTTTTCGGTAATAAAATTGTCAAAATCTGCCGCTACGCTTCCTGATCCCGCGCAACAAAGTGACGGGTGATGTGCTAAGGCAGTTGGCAACGGGGCTGACACCTGTTAAAACGTCTGACTGACATCATTTTCCCTTATTGTTGAACGGCAGAGAATCATGAGTGACAGCCAGACGCTGGTGGTAAAACTCGGTACCAGTGTGTTAACGGGCGGATCGCGCCGCCTGAATCGTGCCCATATTGTTGAGCTTGTACGTCAGTGTGCTCAGTTGCATGCCGCAGGGCATCGTATTGTGATTGTGACCTCCGGGGCGATTGCCGCCGGGCGTGAACACCTGGGCTACCCCGAACTCCCCGCGACGATCGCCTCCAAACAGCTGCTGGCCGCCGTGGGACAAAGCCGACTCATCCAGCTCTGGGAACAACTGTTCTCCATCTACGGCATTCACGTGGGGCAGATGCTGCTGACGCGCGCGGATATGGAAGACAGAGAACGTTTCCTTAACGCCCGCGATACGCTGCGCGCGCTGCTGGATAACAATATCGTTCCGGTCATCAACGAAAACGACGCAGTTGCCACCGCTGAAATCAAAGTAGGCGATAACGATAACCTCTCTGCGCTGGCGGCGATATTGGCAGGGGCCGATAAGCTGCTGCTTCTGACCGATCAGCAGGGGCTGTTTACCGCTGACCCGCGTTCTAATCCACAGGCAGAACTGATCAAAGACGTTCACGGCATTGATGACGCACTGCGCGCCATCGCGGGTGACAGCGTTTCTGGGCTGGGCACCGGCGGTATGGGCACCAAGCTCCAGGCCGCGGACGTGGCGTGCCGAGCCGGTATCGACACCATTATTGCCGCAGGCAGTCGCCCTGGCGTCATTGGTGACGTGATGGAAGGCATCTCTGTGGGCACGCGCTTCCACGCCCAGGCCTCCCCGCTGGAAAACCGAAAACGCTGGATCTTTGGCGCGCCTCCGGCTGGCGAACTGACCGTGGATGAAGGCGCTACTGCTGCTATTCTGGAAAGAGGAAGCTCATTACTTCCAAAAGGAATTAAAAGCGTGACAGGTAACTTCTCGCGTGGTGAAGTGATCCGAATCCGTAACCTTGAAGGTCGCGACATCGCTCATGGCGTCAGTCGTTATAACAGCGATGCGCTGCGTCGGATTGCGGGTCACCATTCCCAGCAGATCGACGCCATCCTGGGTTATGAATATGGCCCGGTTGCTGTACATCGCGACGACATGATTATTCGTTAAGGAGCCTGAACATGCTGGAACAAATGGGCGCAGCCGCGAAAGCCGCCTCTTATAAACTGGCGCTCCTTTCCAGCCGCGAGAAAAACCGCGTGCTGGAAAAAATCGCTGATTATCTGGAATCTCAATCGCAGGAGATCCTGCTCGCTAACGAACAGGATCTGCTGGAAGCGCGTCGCAACGGCTTGAGCGAAGCGATGCTCGACCGCCTGGCGTTAACGCCGGCGCGTCTGAAAGGTATCGCCGACGACGTCCGTCAGGTGTGCAACCTCGCAGATCCGGTAGGGCAGGTGATTGACGGTGGCGTGCTCGACAGCGGGTTACGTCTGGAGCGTCGTCGCGTGCCGCTCGGCGTTATCGGCGTGATTTACGAAGCCCGTCCAAACGTGACGGTGGATGTCGCCACCCTGTGCCTGAAAACCGGTAACGCCGCGATTCTGCGTGGTGGGAAAGAGACCTGGCGCACCAACGCCGCGACGGTCAACGTCATCCAGCAGGCGCTGGAAGAGTGCGGCTTACCGGCGGGTGCCGTGCAGGCAATCGAAAGCCCCGATCGTGCGCTGGTGAACGAGATGCTGCGCATGGACAAATACATCGACATGCTGATCCCACGCGGCGGCGCGGGCCTGCATAAGCTGTGTCGTGAGCAGTCGACGATCCCGGTGATCACCGGCGGTATCGGCGTGTGCCATATCGTGGTGGATGACACCGCAGAGATCGCACCTGCGCTTAAGATCATCGTCAACGCCAAAACCCAGCGTCCAAGCACCTGTAATACGGTGGAAACGCTGCTGGTGCATCAGGGCATCGCCAGTACTTTCCTGCCTGCGCTGAGCAAGCAGATGGCGGAAAGTGGCGTCACGCTGCATGCGGACGAGAAGGCTTTCGCCCTGCTGAAGGACGGCCCGGCGACGGTTGTTCCGGTTAACGTGGAGCAGTACGACGATGAGTATTTGTCGCTGGATCTGAACGTGAAGATGGTTGCGGATCTCGATGACGCCATTGCGCACATTCGTGAACACGGCACCCAGCATTCTGATGCGATCCTGACGCGCACCCTGCGCAATGCCGATCGTTTTGTGAATGAAGTGGACTCGTCTGCGGTTTACGTAAATGCCTCGACGCGCTTCACCGACGGCGGCCAGTTTGGTCTTGGCGCGGAGGTAGCAGTGAGCACTCAGAAGCTGCACGCCCGGGGGCCGATGGGGCTGGAAGCGCTGACCACCTACAAGTGGATCGGCTTCGGTGATGATACCATTCGTGCGTAAATAATCACGGGTGATGCAAAAATAGCCGTTTGATTCAAAAGGGCATTGACGCATCACCCGGTTAGATCTACTCTTTTGCCCCGTGGTTACGCTCGTAACCGGCCTCTCAGGGCCGATATAGCTCAGTTGGTAGAGCAGCGCATTCGTAATGCGAAGGTCGTAGGTTCGACTCCTATTATCGGCACCATCTCATATCACATACTTACAAAAGATTTAAATAAACTACATTCTCCTCTTGTACTGTATTTGTGACATTGCGGTCAATAATCGCGCCAATTTTGCTAGCGAGCTTGGGGAGATGACCGGCGGAAAGGTGAGCGTATCACTGGACCATTTCGATTGACTCCCATCGAACTATTTCCTGCAACAATTCCAGATTGATGATGTTCGAGCGGCTTAAGCCAGTAGAAAGCGCAAACTCTACGACTGACTTAAGCGGCTCCGGACATTCATCATTCAACCTTCTCGCCTCATGAGGTTCAAGCCGTCTGAAACGTTTGTTCTTTGGTTGAGGAACTTTGAGGATCGGAGCCTTATCAAGCATCTTCTATTCACGCTCTGCCGCCCTAAGAAGCGCCTTAATGAATGAGAGGTGTGGCTACCGCTGCCGGGTTGGGTCTGTATTCTGGAGGCTGCTTTCCTTTCTTGTGACATCCCTCTTTCATGAGCATCCAGTTTTCCTCATGACTGAATCGCCACGGGTCTAACAGACACACCAGAATCATTTAAGATGACTTAAAGGGAGGTGTTCATAAGGGGTAGGCGTTATCCTGAAGACTTTTAAAATGAAGCGGTAAATTTCTTTACTGACTGAACGTCAGTAGCGTAACGGCCCACTAGCTAGCTAACGTAGCTACAGCGGGCATGGAGAGCGTAGTAGTTAGAGTAAGCCATTGAATACTTCAAATGTGATCCATATGTTAAATTTTCTTGAAAAAAATTAATTCTTGGTCATAATCCGCACACAAAATGTTAACATGTGTTTAATGCAATTATGGATCAACAAAGAGAATCCTGGCCAGATGCAATTCGCGCTGTTGCGTGTTTAATGGTTATCATCTTGCACAGTTCTGTGTGGTATGTGGTTTCATATGGAAAAATCCCACTTTCTGACTGGATGTCAGGGAATATAGTTGATTCGTTTGTAAGACCCTGTGTGCCGCTATTCTTTATGATTTCAGGTTATATTTTTCTTGGAGAAAAGAAAGTAAAAGCCAAGAATATATTACGAATTCTGTATTGTCTTTTATTTTATAGCGCGCTGTGCATAATTTATATGTTAGCTACCGACCGCTATAACCCGACAGAAAGAATATTAAATATACTTTCTAAGCCAGTATTTTATCACTTATGGTTTTTTTATACTTTAATTGGTTGCTACATACTTTTCTCTTTCCTTAAGGTTAGGGATGTTGGATGGTATAGTGTTATAACTATATTATTGGTTGTGTTTGTTCTGTTAAATCCGTTCACTTCTAATTTATTTAAATTCATCGGGATTAGATATTACGGAACTTTTCTTATAGATGGTGGGTTCATCTATAATTTTATATATTGTGTGTTGGGGTATTTTTTTGGAAGAATGGACACAAGAAGAATTGGAGTTTTGACTCCAGTTGTAGGGTATCTTATTTTTTCAATGCTTACAGCATACTTTATTTATTTGCAAAGTGATAATTTCAATAGGTATGTTGGTAATTTTTACAGCGGAAGTTCTCCTTTCGTAATGGGCGCCTCGCTGTGTATTTTCATTTTCTTGAAAAACTATTACTCAGATCGTAGTGTAAATCCAGTCATAAAATTGATATCAGGTGCATCATTACCTATTTATGGTGTTCATGCCCTGGTTTTAGATTATTTTGTAATGAGAGGTTATCGATCTTTAGATAAACCAGTATTGGATATGGTTTTGATGTCAATTTCCGTTTTCTTATTATCTTTACTAATAGCATTTTCAATAAAGGCAGTTGACAGAAATAAACTGGTTTCATAACAAGGTAAAATCCTGGGGGAGTATGATTCCCCCATTTTATTTAAACACATATCTTTTAGTGCCATTTATCCATGTGATATTTATCCCTGTATGGTGGTAAATTTAATATCGCTCATTAGAAACTACTGGTGGTATATTATTTGAATAAACTAAAAAAATTATTTTCTCGTCCGGCCTGGAAGGTCGGGTAGCTGATTATCGGATGATGACATTCTCCAGCACCAAAGCCTCGGATTGAGTTAAAAGGTATTTACGCGGTGAACAATAACACCTGTTTTTTTTAAGTGAATAGCCAGAGCTAAATATGTGAGCCCGTAGGGGATCACATATTTAGCTGGTTGGGCAAAGGAGATCATTCCAGGCCGTGCTTAATTTTGCTGTCCACCTGAGGCTGTGGTTTGCTGAAAAGATACCCTTGCACCAGCTCGCAACCCAAAGCCTGAAGGCGCTCAAGCTGCTCTTCGGTCTCAACACCCTCGGCAATAACACCCATATTAAGGCTTTTAGCCATCCCGGTAATAAGCTTTACAATATTAAGCGCATCGTCTTGCGTAGATATCGGATTGACAAAAGATTTATCGATTTTGATTTTATCAAAATTCAGTTCACTGAGTCGTGAGAGCGACGAGTAACCCGTGCCAAAATCATCGATGGAAATTCTTACGCCCAATGAGCGTAGCTTTTTGAGAATGGTAATAGGATTATTTCTGTCACTGAAGAGTGATGACTCTGTGACCTCTAACTCAAGACGGTTAGCCGGTAGCCCGGTCTCTGTCAAAACGGACTGCACCGTACTAATAAATGATTTGCTGCCCAACTGGACAGGCGAGACGTTAACGGAGATCCTCGCCGGAACAGCCCAGGAGACCGCTTCCCTACAGGCCAGTTTGAGTACGGTTTTGCCTATCTCGTTGATCATGCACGTTTTTTCAGCAGCGAAAATAAAGCTATCAGGAGAGAGCATTCCTTTTACAGGATGCATCCAGCGAATCAGCGCTTCATAGCCGTAAATTTCCTTGCTGATGGAATTCACAATAGGCTGGTAATAAACAATAAACTCATTGTTCTCTATCGCCTTGGCCATATCGTTTTCAAGCGTTCTGCTCTCCTGCAACTTCTGAAGCATTCGCTGGCGGAAAACTTTAATCTGCTGTGAGCCTGCCTTTTTGGCCTCATAGAGCGCCAGATCGGCGAACTTATAGAGATAATCAGCGCGTCGTTCATTATCTGATAAAACAATGCCCACGCAGGTGGCAATTTTTATGAGCTGGTTATTAATTGTGTAGGGCTTGCTGATATTCTCGCTGATTTCTCTTGCGCGCGAAACGGCTTCGCTTTCGGTTAATCCGCTGGCTAAAAAAGCAAACTCGTCTCCGCCTAAACGGTAAAAAGTGTCTGAAATACTGCTCATGGCGGTCAGTCGTCTGGATACCTGGCGTAACAGTAAGTCGCCAGCATCATGACCATAGGTGTCGTTGACCTCTTTGAACCGGTCTAAATCAAATAACATCACCGTGACGGGAATATGATTTTCCTCGGCCTCAAGATTAAGTTTGCTGAGGTCATCCCAGAAGTAGAGGCGGTTTTTCATGCCGGTGAGGGAATCATGGTAAACGTCATACTCCAGTTTTGAATTTTGAACCTGTAGGGTCTCTTTGGATAACTGGAGCTCTTCTGCCAGACTTTCAACCTGCCTGTGCGCTTTCAGGATATTTTTATTTTGATAAATTGTTAAAAACCCCAGAATAATACTCAGGATGATCAGCAGTAAAGAGAGGGCAGAATAAATATAATACAGGATCTGTATTTTATGGTTGGTGCTATTAATCGTGCTAATATCTTTCGTTAACGCGCTTGATGATAGCTGGCTGAGCGGAGCATCCAGTAAATGCATGGTATGCAGGTATGTTTTTACGTCCGAATGGCTCATTTTTTCGAGGTTACCATCCAGATAGGTAAGTATTTGATCGAGTCTTAACGCGAGGTCACGATGCGCCTGAACGTTTTTAACGTAATGCCCTAAATCCCCCTCCTTAAACAGATCGTTCTGGCTTAGCATAATTTCCAGGCGCATGCGGACCTGGTCTATCGTAACGTCGTCGGAATCGGTTGCGTACAGACCAAGCCATGATTCAAAGCGATAATATTCGGATACCAGTTGGGCGACAGACCATGACTCCGTGTAATGAGTCAGTTTTTGGAGCTCCTGCTGTCGATCGTAAACCAGAAAAGCAATATATCCAGTCGTGATAAAAAGAGAAAAAATGATACCAACCAGTATCCTGTTCATTATGTTCTCCTGAACTGCTATTCAATCTTCATCTTGCTGACCTGCCATGCCGAGCGCGAGTAATATATTTGGTTATTTAATTCAGGAAGACTGTCATAAGGATATACGATGAATGCCGGGCCTTTATCGCGAATGCGCATATATTCGCCATTAACCTTTAAAGCGAGTATGGCATTGTATTTTTTGAAGTCGCTGAGCGGGATGGCTGTCGCGTAATCATTAAGTGCAATAACATTGACCACGTTACCCTTGGCACCCACATAATCCATGAGTTTGCTCATCGGAACACCCTCAAACTTAGTGCGGCCATTGTACCAGGGAGATGACGTCTGGAAGCTCACCATACCGAGTTTTTCAAGGCTGGCGATATCAAACACGGCTTTTCCACTTTCATTCGTGTTCTCAATATTCCCGTAAATGGTTAAAATGGGTTTACCAGCAGGTTTTGGCAACTCAGCAGCCAGGGTGACGCTTTGCACTAAAAAGCAGCACAGCAGTAAGATTAATCGCATTTCAGCCTCCACGTTTTATCATAAGTATAAGAATTATAATTTAGTTATCCTACTAGTTTATATATTTTCTCTCCCCCCAGGTTTATCCATCATGGTCAGGATGTAAAAACGCCACCCGTCGGGTGGCGCAGGGGTATTTAACGATTATTCGGTTGGTCAACAAAGCCGTTCTGCCGGGGTGAACTGACGCAGGCTGTAGCTTGTGCATCAATGTGGTTCCCGGCTGATGGCCAGGCTAACACCTGCCGTTGCGCCTGTAACCAGAGCTTTATTACCGCTGAGTTGAAGATCCATAATTTTTACTTTCTGATGATGCGTGAGGGCGCTTTACTCATTGTTCTGCGGGGATTAAATTAGCGGAAATGAAAAACATTCGTTTGTGAAAGCGTAGAACGATCCAAAAATGTGATTGTCCTGGCGATGCCGGCGTCTTCATTACCGTTGCTGAATATGGCTCATTTACTGCCGCAGCGTCGTCAGTCGGCAGCCACCCGAGCGATGATTAATCTTCTTACCGCAGATGCATGACAAGAAACCGTCCATCATGAAAAAAGATAGCTATGCCTTTTTAATTCCACTCATCGTTGGCGGGTTGGCATTGATATTTGGCTTTGTTGTCTGGTCAATCAAGATTTACCGCGTGACATTCCTTACGGTCCTGGGGGAGCAGTATCTTGCGGCTGGCACATTGCTGCTGCCGCTGGTGGCGATGGTAATATTCATCGCGAAGAGGGTGTTTAAAGACAAAACCATTGTTGATGTTGTCAAAATGTATCTCGGCCTCATCATCTTCAGCCTGCCGGTTGCCATTTTTGTCATCTTTACCGCTGCCTGGCTACTGGGCGGAGAATACTCTGCCTGGAGCCAACCTTACCGGTATGAATCCGGAAGCCGAAATCATTGTTCGGGGGCGGCAGTCTATGAGCCGGAACTCAAGAGAGAGATCCGCATCTGTTATCCGCAGGGATATTATTTTATCGATGGCACCCTGTACGTGGAAAAGCGGAGCAATTCGCTGGGTATGGTGGTGCTTT
Source organism: Enterobacter cloacae complex sp. P15RS (assembly GCF_014895905.1). NCBI lineage: Bacteria > Pseudomonadati > Pseudomonadota > Gammaproteobacteria > Enterobacterales > Enterobacteriaceae > Enterobacter > Enterobacter cloacae complex sp. P15RS. The sequence goes on from NZ_JADBQL010000004.1 coordinate 50,950, forward strand.
GGGCGATCGCGCGGTCCTGAACCTGGGGCTCGAATAACCCCGTTAGCCCGCCTCCAGCATCCCAAAGCTGACAATCCGCGAGCGCCCCAGCTCTTTCGCCCGGTAGAGCGCAACGTCCGCCGCTCGCAGCAGGTTATCGCTCTGGGCGTGCTGCGGATAGCTGGCGATCCCGATCGACACATCCACCGGGCCAATCTCCGAAAGCCCGTAGCGTAGCGAAAGGGCATGCACACCGTTGTAGATCTCCGTTGCGGCGGCGTGCGCTGCCTCCTCATCCGCACCGGTGAGAAGCGCGAGAAACTCTTCGCCACCGTAGCGGAAGGCCAGTCCGGTATCGTGTACCGTCCGTTGAATAATGGATGCCACGCTTTTGATCACCAGGTCGCCGGCCTCATGACCAAAGCGGTCATTAATGCTCTTGAAGTGATCGATATCAATCATCAGGCAGCTTACCGGTTCCTCGTTACGCACGGCCTGCTTCATTTGAGTACGTAACGTATCTTCCAGATGGTGGCGATTACGCAGCCCCGTCAGGGGATCGAACAGGGCTTTTTCCAGCAGCGCATCGCGCAGCCGCTGGTTGGCCAGCGCCAGTCCCAACGCCTCGGCCATCAGTTCCAGATAGGCGCGGGACGGCGCGGTTTCAGGCGTGATGTTCTGGAATGAGAGCAATCCAATCGCCTCGCCCTGAGCAATTAAGGGAACGCACAGCGATTGCTGTGCCTGTGATTCAGGCAGATGATAACAGCCGATATCCGGCTCGCCGTTCACCGGCGGATGGCTTTGACCACGCCGGACGGCCCAGCATTCGTCAGGATGGAACGGCTTTTTATCCCCTTCTGGCGACAGCCATTCGGCCGCACAGCGCATCTGCCACGGATCGCGTTCCAGAATATACAGACGCCCGGAAACGCCCGGTGCGATATTGGGCGCAAACAGCTCCGCCACGTTCATCACGTCGGCAAAGTTTTCACAGCCCTGCAACCGCTGGGTCATTCGCGCCAGCAGTTCGCGGATGGCCCAGTCAGCATCGCGCTCTTTTTCCAGCCGCTGCCTTGCCAGACCGTTCTCGCGGAAGATACGGATGGCCTGCGCCATATCGCCGATTTCATCAACCTGGGTGAAGTTCGGCGTTTCGACGGCGTAATCCTGCGATGCCAGACGATGAACCACGTCACTCAGACGCACCACCGGACGGAGTACACGGCGCTTGAGGATAAAGCCCATCACAAACAAGAAGAGCAGGGCGGTCAGGCCGACCATCACCTCCGAGGCAGTTCGAAGCGTTTTGGACGTTTTGGTTGCGGCCTGCACGTCGGCAATAATGCGCTTGTCCAGCAGCATGCGAAAGCGTTCGATATTGTTGTGTGCCCGTTCGAGTTCCCGCTCATAGCTCTTACCAAAAAGCAGCGCAACGGCCTGCTGTTCCTCGCCCCGGGCGATGCCGTCAATGGCTGACTGCTGTTCATCCTGGAGTTCGTCTACAATTTTCAGTCCGTCGTACAGCAGCGCCAGCTCTTCACCCGATGCCCCGGTGTTTTTGAGCTGTCGCAGCGTGTGTTCAATATTTTTCAGTTCGGCTTCTTTCGCCTGGTATTTCTCAAGCACCTCGGGCTCTTTTTGGATGACGTAAAGTCGCGCCAGATCGGAGAGCATCCAGGTGTCTGTCTCGATCTCCTCCGTCAGCTGATCGAAGACCTGGCGTTGTTTAACGGCTTCACGTTCGATGTTATCGGCATGGGAAGCCATCAGCATGACGATGCCGGAGGCAATGGTCAGGCACACCGTGACGCCATAAGCCCAGTTTGTGATCGTGGCGATTCGCACCTGTTGGTTTCCTCTGCGACAAAAATGAAAGAGCGTTCATTCAGATTATAGAAAACCGCTGATTTATGGCGAAAAAAAAGGCGACCTGGGGCCGCCTTTCAGAACGCCTGCTTTAGAGATCCGGAGGGTTTCTTCCCTCTTCGATAAAGTCTGCGTCAAGCTCCTCGGCATTGCCTTCGTGATCGCGCCCGGAGAAAAGGTTCCAGCAGGCGATAAACAGGGCGGCAATCAGCGGCCCAATCACAAAGCCGTTAATCCCGTACAGCTCCATACCGCCCAGCGTGGTGATCAAAATCAGGTAGTCCGGCATTTTGGTGTCTTTGCCCACCAGCAGCGGACGCAACAGGTTGTCCACCAGCCCGACGATAATGACGAAGAAGCCCACAATGAACAGGCCCTGCCACAGCTGGTGGGTGGCAAACAGGAAGATGGCGGCAGGAACCCAGACGATGGCCGACCCGACGGCAGGCACCAGAGAGAGGAATGCCATCAGCGCGCCCCACAGTACGCTGCCGTCAATACCCACGATGGCAAAGGCGATACCGCCGAGCGTACCCTGAACCACTGCCACGACCGCCGTGCCTTTTACCGTGGCGCGCGACACGCCGACAAACTTAGCGAACAGGTGCTGTTTGGCGAAGTCAGACAGCGGCAGCGAGTCGAGGATCTGGCGCACCAGATACGGCCCGTCCTTCAGCAGGAAAAAAAGCAGATAGAGCATAATGCCGAAGCTAATAGCAAAGCCGAATGTCCCTTTACCAATCAGGAACGCGCTGCCCGCCAGATACTGCCCGCCCTGTAACGCGACATCAGAAAGTTTTTTCTGGATCTGCGCGGCGTTGGTGAGGTTGTGATCCGCCAGGAAGCCGCTGGCCCAGTCCGGCAGGCGGTTGAAGATACCGGCGATCACTTCCGGGAACTGCGTATTGTTCTGTTGCAGCTTGGTGTAAACCATGTTCAGTTCCACCGCGAGCGATGAAAGGATCACCATCAACGGAATAAACACAATCAGGCAGATAATGCCGAGAGTGAGGAGTGAAGCCAGCCCGTTGCGATCGCCCAGCGCGGTACGCAGTTTGTTTTTCACCGGGTTGAAAATGATGGTCAGGATCGCGGCCCACAGAATCGCCGAGAAATAGGGAGACAGCACGTCAAAGAAGGCCCAGGTAACAAGGGCCAGGATAAGAATAAAGAAACCTTTGGTCAGTCCGTTAAAGCGCATAGTAAGTCCTGGTGAAGAAGAAACTGTGTCGACTATAGAACTGATTTAGGGATTTACCAATAATTGCGCTGAAGTCGCGGCGGGTGGCTTTTTGTTAACAATCGCGGTATAACACCTCTTCTTTGGATGTTTAGATGTCCATACGTTTAGAAGGTAACATGCAAACACAACAAGAAAACGGGCAGCTTAAGCGCACCATGAAAACCCGCCACCTGATTATGCTCTCGCTGGGTGGCGTTATCGGCACAGGGTTATTCTTCAATACCGGATACATCATTTCGACAACCGGTGCGGCAGGCACGCTGCTGGCGTACCTGATCGGTGCGCTGGTGGTCTGGCTGGTGATGCAGTGTCTGGGCGAACTTTCCGTGGCGATGCCGGAAACCGGCGCGTTTCACGTCTATGCCGCCCGCTATCTCGGCCCGGCGACGGGGTATACCGTGGCGTGGCTCTACTGGCTCACCTGGACGGTGGCGCTGGGATCGAGCTTTACCGCAGCCGGTTTCTGCATGCAGTACTGGTTCCCGCAGGTTCCCGTCTGGACGTGGTGCGTGATCTTTTGCGCGGTGATTTTTGGCCTTAACGTGATTTCCACACGCTTTTTTGCCGAAGGGGAATTCTGGTTCTCGCTGGTGAAAGTCATCACTATCGTCGCCTTTATTATTCTCGGTGGCGCGGCCATCTTTGGCTTTATCCCGATGGCGGACGGCTCTGCCGCGCCGGGGCTGAGCAACATTACCGCCGAAGGCTGGTTCCCGCACGGCGGTCTGCCGATCCTGATGACCATGGTGGCGGTCAACTTTGCCTTCTCCGGGACGGAACTTATCGGCATCGCGGCAGGGGAGACGGAAAATCCGCACAAGGTCATTCCGGTTGCTATTCGCACTACCATCGCGCGGCTCATCATCTTCTTTATCGGCACCGTGTTTGTGCTGGCGGCGCTGATCCCCATGCAGCAGGCTGGCGTGGAGAAAAGCCCGTTCGTGCTGGTGTTTGAAAAGGTCGGCATTCCCTATGCGGCCGATATCTTTAACTTCGTGATCCTGACGGCGATCCTCTCGGCGGCGAACTCGGGCCTGTACGCCTCTGGCCGTATGCTGTGGTCTCTGTCTAACGAGAAAACGCTGCCGCGCTGCTTTGCCCGCGTCAACAAAAACGGCGTGCCGCTGACGGCGCTCTCCGTGTCCATGCTGGGCGGCGTGCTGGCGCTGTTCTCCAGCGTGGTCGCGCCGGATACGGTGTTTGTGGCCCTGTCAGCCATTTCCGGTTTTGCGGTGGTGGCGGTGTGGATCAGCATCTGTGCGTCGCACTTCGTGTTTCGTCGCCGTCACGTGCAGTCCGGCCAGCCGCTATCCGCGTTGCAGTATCGCGCGCCATGGTATCCGCTGGTGCCCGTGCTCGGTTTTATTCTTTGCCTGGTCGCCTGCGTTGGTCTGTGGTTTGACCCCAGCCAGCGTATTGCCCTTTATTGCGGGCTTCCGTTTGTCGCCCTGTGTTATGGTGCGTACTACCTGACCCGAACTCTGACTACGCAGGAGCCTGAACATGTCGCAGAATAATCCGCTTACCGCCCTCCTTGAAAAACAGCCGTTTGTGGTGCTGGATGGGGCGATGGCAACGGAGCTGGAAGCGCGCGGTTGTAACCTTGCCGACAGCCTCTGGTCGGCCAAAGTGCTGATGGAAAACCCTGAACTGATCCGCGACGTGCACCTCGACTACTACCGCGCGGGTGCACAGGTGGCGATCACCGCCAGCTATCAGGCGACACCCGCAGGCTTTGCCGCTCGCGGGCTGGACGAGGCGCAATCCCGGGCGCTGATCGGCAAAAGCGTAGAGCTGGCGCGTAAGGCGCGCGAGGTGTATCTGGCGGAGAACCCACAGGCGGGCACGCTGCTGGTGGCGGGTTCCGTTGGGCCGTACGGCGCGTATCTGGCCGATGGTTCCGAGTATCGCGGCGACTACGTGCGTAGCGCTGAAGCATTTACCGCCTTCCACCGCCCCCGCGTGGAGGCGCTGCTGGATGCGGGCGCGGATCTCCTGGCCTGTGAAACGCTGCCTTCGTTCCCGGAAATCAGGGCGCTGGCCGCGTTGCTGACGGCGTATCCGCGCGCCCGGGCATTGTTCTCATTTACCCTGCGTGACAGCGAGCACCTGAGCGACGGAACGCCGCTGCGGGATGTCGTTTCTGCGCTGGAAAGCTACCCGCAGGTTGTCGCGCTGGGGATTAACTGTATCGCGCTGGAAAACACCACGGCGGCGCTGACGCATCTGCACAGCCTGACGTCGCTGCCGCTGGTCGTCTATCCGAACTCCGGGGAGCATTACGATGCGGTGAGCAAAACGTGGCATCACCATGGTGAAGCCTGCGAAACGCTGGCGGGGTATTTACCGCAGTGGCTGGCGGCGGGCGCGAAATTAATCGGCGGATGCTGCCGGACCACGCCGAAAGATATTGCTGCGCTGACGGTTCAGCGCTGAGGTCTTTGCCGGGTGGCGGCTGCGCCTTACCCGGCCTACAAATTGCACGAACCGTAGGCCGGGTAAGCGCAGCGCCACCCGGCACAAACCAACCGCACAAAATTCACTATCCTTTCCCGCTTTTTTTCTAAAAACGAATCGTCATTAGCGATGCTTTTTTATTCCTTTATCAAAATTCTCGCGCCGGAAATACTGCCCTTATAACAACAAGGGGAGCAGAGAGTATGGCTATTTCATCGCGGATCACATTACTCGGCGCGCTGGCGCTATGGGCATTTCAGGCGCAGGCGGTGGACGTCACCGTGGCGTATCAGACTTCCGCGGAACCGGCGAAAGTCGCGCAGGCGGATAACACCTTCGCCAAAGAGAGCGGGGCAAAAGTCGACTGGCGCAAGTTCGACAGCGGCGCGGCGATTGTGCGGGCGTTAGCTTCGGGCGACGTGCAGATTGGCAACCTGGGCTCCAGCCCGCTGGCCGTTGCCGCCAGCCAGCAGGTACCGATTGAAGTCTTCCTGCTGGCGTCGCAGCTCGGAAACTCCGAGGCGCTGGTGGTGAAGAAAACCATCACGAAACCCGAAGAGTTGATTGGCAAACGCATTGCGGTGCCGTTTATCTCCACCACGCATTACAGCCTGCTTGCCGCGCTGAAACACTGGGGCATCAAGCCGGGGCAGGTGCAGATCATTAACCTGCAACCACCGGCGATTATCGCTGCCTGGCAGCGTGGCGACATTGACGGAGCATACGTCTGGGCGCCCGCCGTCAACGAGCTGGAAAAAGACGGCACCGTGCTGACCGACTCCGAAAAAGTGGGGCAATGGGGTGCGCCAACCCTTGATGTCTGGGTAGTGCGTAAGGACTTTGCCGAAAAACACCCTGAAGTGGTGAAAGCCTTCGCCAGAAGCGCCATTGACGCCCAGCAGCCGTATATCAATAACCCCGATGAATGGCTTAAACAGCCCGCCAACCTGGAGAAACTCTCACGACTGAGCGGCGTGCCGGAAGCAGACGTGCCGGGGCTGGTGAAAGGCAACACCTATCTGACGCCGGCTCAGCAGGCCCAGCAGCTGAACGGGCCGGTGAGCAAAGCGATTGTCGACACCGCAACGTTCCTGAAAGAGCAGGGCAAAGTGCCTGCGGTGGCGGCGGATTACAGCCAGTTCGTGACCGATCGCTTTGTGAAGTAAGGAGGCTGCGATGCTGAACATTACAAACCTGTCTGCCGATTACGGCGGCAAACCCGCCCTGGAAGAGATCAACCTGACGCTGGACAGCGGTGAACTGCTGGTCGTGCTGGGGCCGTCCGGTTGCGGGAAAACCACGCTGCTGAACCTGATCGCCGGGTTTGTACCGTATCAGCACGGCACGATCCACCTGGAAGGGAAACGGGTCACGGGGCCGGGCGCAGAGCGCGGCGTGGTCTTTCAGAACGAAGGGCTACTGCCGTGGCGAAACGTGCAGGAAAACGTTGCGTTCGGTCTGCAACTGGCTGGCGTGGCGCGTGAACAGCGCCTGAGTACGGCGCGCGACATGCTAAAAAAAGTCGGGCTGGAAGGAGCTGAAAAACGTTTTATCTGGCAGCTTTCGGGCGGGCAGCGCCAGCGCGTCGGGATCGCCCGTGCGCTGGCGGCCAATCCACAGCTGCTGCTGCTGGACGAACCTTTCGGGGCGCTTGACGCCTTCACCCGCGAGCAGATGCAAACCCTGCTGCTGCGCCTGTGGCATGAAACAGGCAAGCAGGTGCTGTTAATCACCCACGATATCGAAGAGGCCGTGTTTATGGCGACGGAGCTGGTGCTGCTCTCTCCGGGGCCGGGGCGCGTGCTGGAGCGCCTGCCGCTTGAATTTGCCCGACGCTATGTTGCGGGAGAACCGGTGCGCAGCATTAAATCCGACCCGCTGTTCATCGAAAAACGGGAATACATCCTGAGCCGCGTGTTTGAGCAGCGGGAGGCCTTCTCATGAGCATTGTCTTCAGTGAAAAACCGCGGCGGGCGCGCCTCGCCTTACGCTGGCCGTTCTCTCGCCGCATCGCCTTAAGCGTCGGCACGCTGGCGGTGTTGCTGGCGGTATGGTGGGCGGTTGCCGCTCAGCAGTGGATCAGTCCGCTGTTTCTGCCCCCGCCAGGCCAGGTTCTGGAAAAACTGATGACCATCGCCGGGCCGCAGGGCTTTATGGATGCCACCCTCTGGCAGCATTTGGGCGCCAGCCTGGCGCGTATTCTGGTGGCGCTGCTGGCGGCGGTGATGATTGGCGTTCCGGTGGGGATCGCGATGGGGCTGAGCCCGACGGTGCGCGGCATTCTCGATCCGCTGATAGAGCTTTACCGGCCCGTTCCGCCGCTGGCTTACCTGCCCCTGATGGTGATCTGGTTTGGCATCGGCGAGACGTCAAAGATCTTACTGATCTACCTGGCGATTTTTGCGCCGGTCGCGATGTCGGCACTGGCTGGCGTAAAAAGTGCGCAGCAGGTACGCATACGCGCGGCGCAGTCGCTCGGTGCCAGCCGCGCGCAGGTGCTGCTGTTCGTCATTTTACCGGGCGCGCTGCCGGAGATATTGACCGGGCTGCGCATTGGCCTTGGGGTGGGCTGGTCTACGCTGGTGGCGGCAGAGCTGATTGCCGCTACGCGCGGGCTTGGATTTATGGTGCAGTCGGCGGGAGAGTTCCTGGCGACTGACGTGGTATTGGCAGGGATTGCGGTGATCGCCGCGATCGCCTTTGGATTAGAACTGGGACTGCGCGCGCTACAGCGTCGCCTGACGCCCTGGCATGGAGAAATACAATGAGTGAACGTCTGACGATTACCCCGCTGGGGCCGTACATTGGCGCGCAGGTGTCGGGCCTGGACGTAACCCGTCCGCTGAGCGATAACCAGTTTGAGCAGCTATACCACGCAGTGCTGCGCCATCAGGTGGTGTTCCTGCGCGATCAGGTCATTACCCCGCAGCAGCAGCGCGCGCTGGCCCTGCGTTTTGGCGACCTGCATATTCACCCGGTCTACCCGCATGCGGAAGGGGTGGAGGAAATTATCGTGCTCGACACCCATAACGATAATCCGCCCGATAATGACAACTGGCACACGGACGTCACCTTTATCGACACACCACCAGCCGGGGCCATTCTGGCAGCAAAATTACTGCCAGAGACCGGCGGCGATACGCTATGGGCGAGCGGCATTGCGGCGTTTGAGGCGCTCTCCGCGCCGTTCAAGACCCTGCTAAGTGGCCTGCGGGCAGAGCATGATTTTAAAAAATCGTTCCAGGAATATAAGTACCGTAAAACGGAAGAGGAGCATCAGCGCTGGCTGGATGCGGTCGCAAAACATCCGCCGCTGCTGCACCCGGTGGTGCGTACCCATCCGGTGACGGGTAAGCAGGCGCTGTTTGTGAACGAAGGGTTCACCACGCGCATTGTGGACGTAACGGAAAAAGAGAGCGAGGCGCTGCTCAGCTTCCTGTTTGCGCATATCACCAAACCGGAGTTTCAGGTGCGCTGGCGCTGGCAGGAGAACGATCTGGCGATCTGGGATAACCGCGTCACGCAGCATTACGCCAATGCGGATTACCTGCCGCAGCGAAGGATTATGCAGCGGGCGACGATCCTGGGGGATAAGCCGTTTTACCGTCCATAACCCGTCGTTTCCGCAGTTCATGCAGGCCGGGTAAGGCGTAGCCGCCACCCGGCAATGGGCTACAAATGGGCCTCAATGTACCGCTGATAGCGGTTCGCCTTCAGATAGCACAAATCCACCAGCACCAGCCCGTCCACGCAGTTATTGAACGCCGGATCGCTGCCGAAATCGATAAACTGCACGCCACCTGGCTCGCATAGCTCGGAATACTGTTTATAGAGCGGCGGAATGCCGCATCCCAGATTGCCCAGCAGGGATTTCAGCTTTGTCAGGTCGTCCACGTAATCCACTCCGCCAAACTGTGCCAGCACGTCCGGAAGCGAGGCCGGATAGGGTTGACGCGAGGCGGCTAAGGGATGGCTGGCCGGAAACCAGAGGCGATAAAACGCCACCAGCAGATCCCGTGCGGCAGGCGGTAAGCCGCCGGAGATAGACACCGGGCCAAACAGGTAGCGATAGTGCGGATAGCGCGCCAGATAGGCGCCAATGCCTGACCACAGATAGTCCAGACCGCGACGTCCCCAGTAGCGCGGCTGTATAAAGCTGCGCCCCAGCTCAATGCCGTGCTCCAGTATGTCCTGCATTTTTTCGTCGTAGTGGAACAGGCTGTAGCTGTACAACCCGTCAACGCCGCGCTTTTCTACCTGCATCGCCGTCGGCATAAAGCGATACGCGCCGACAATTTCCAGATCGTCATCATCCCAGAGGATCAGGTGCAGATAGTCATCATCGTAGCTGTCCATATCCCGGCGCTTGCCGCTGCCTTCTTCCACGGCACGAAAGGCAATCTCGCGCAGCCGTCCCAGCTCGCGCAGAAGAGGTGCCTCCTCCTGCCCGTTGCGCTGCCACAGGTAGATGGTTTTACCATCGCTGGTTTTGCCCAGACACTCGGCCTGCGCCAGTTCGCGCTTCAGCGTGGCCCGATCTTCCGGGCGGGCAATGGCGCACTGGGTTTTAAAGACGCCAGGCAATCCCTTGCCAAGTCGTATCACGTGCTGACGGCACTGCTCGGCCATTTCACGCGATGAAAGGGTAGCGCTAAACCTGTCATTCCAGGCAATCTGCTGGCCGATTTTGATCGGCAGCTGGCTGTGACGACGGCGAAACATCTGTTGCATCAGCAGCAGCATGGATACCGTGGGCGATACCAGCGTGCTGACATAAAACAGCAGGCTGTTGTGCGCCTGAATATGTACCGGGAGTAACGGCACCCGCAGTTTGCTGGCCAGCTTGATAAAGCCCGGATGCCATTTTTTATCGCGGATGCCTTTGCGCGTTGGGCGGGAGACTTCGCCCGCCGGGAAGAAGATCAGCACGCCGGCGTTTTGCAGGTGCTGCTCCATCTGTATCAGCGAGGCTTTTGCGGTTTTTCCGCCCATATTATCCACGGGGATAAACAACGAACTGAGGGGCTCAAGGTGGGACAGCATCCGGTTGGTGACAACCTTGACGTCGCGGCGCACGCGCGAAACGGCGTACAGCAGCGCCAGACCATCCAGGGTACCGGTCGGGTGGTTAGCTATCACAATGAGTGGGCCGTGTTCGGGGATTTGTTCGAGATCGCGGGCGGAAACGGTGCAGAGAATATCAAGGTGTTCCAGAACCTGCTCCACCATATCCAGCCCTTTCAGGTGACGGTGGCGGGCGGCAAACTGCTGAAATTCGTCTTCGTGGAGCAGTCTTTTTAACAGACTTTTTTGCCAGGGTGCGGGCCTCGCCTGAGGCCAAAGGTCATCAAGAACGCTGTCGAGACTAAACATTGATCACTCCTCCTGCCGTCTTGCCCAGACAGTAGAAGGAGGAGATGTCGGTTGTATTGCAGTTTGGTGAAGATTAGCGGAGGATTTTTTTCTCGGCCAGATCCAGCGCGAAGTAGCTGAAGATCAGATCCGCACCTGCGCGCTTGATCGCCCCCAGGCTTTCGAGGATCACTTTCTCTTCGTCGATGGCACCCGCCTGCGCGGCGAATTTGATCATCGCGTACTCGCCGCTCACCTGGTAAGCGCCCAGCGGCAGTTCAGTGCGTTCGCGAATGTCGCGCAGGATATCCAGATACGCGCCGGCCGGTTTCACCATCAGACAGTCTGCGCCCTGAGCCTCATCCAGCAGAGACTCACGAATCGCTTCGCGGCGGTTCAGCGGGTTCATCTGATAGGTTTTACGATCGCCCTTCAGCGCCGTGCCCGCCGCTTCACGGAACGGGCCGTAGAACGAAGAAGCGAATTTGGTGGAGTAGGACATGATGGCGGTGTCGGTAAAGCCTGCCGCATCCAGCGCCTGACGAATAGCCTGAACCTGTCCGTCCATTGCCGCCGACGGCGCAATGAAATCCGCACCCGCAGCGGCGGCAACCACCGCCTGCTTGCCGAGGTTCAGCAGGGTCGCATCGTTGTCCACGCCGTGATCGCACAGCACACCGCAGTGGCCATGAGAGGTGTATTCGCAGAAGCAGGTATCGGACATGACGATCATCTCCGGCACGCTCTCTTTGCAGATACGCGACATGCGGGCCACGAGGCCATCTTCCTTCCAGGCATCGCTGCCGGTGGCGTCGGTGTGGTGGGAGATACCGAAGGTCATCACCGAGCGGATCCCCGCGTTGGCAATGCGTTCAATCTCGCGGGCCAGATGCTTCTCAGGAATGCGCATCACGCCCGGCATCGCGTCGATGGCTTTGTAGTCATCGATCTCTTCTTCAACAAAAATCGGCAACACCAGATCGTTTAAGCTCAGTGTTGTCTCTTCAAACATGGCGCGCAGTGCGGGTGACTTGCGCAGGCGACGGGGACGTGCAATTAAATCGGTCATGGTATGCCTGATGTTTGTGGAACAAAGAGGTATAGTGTACCTGAAAGCGGGAAGCGGTGTTTTACTAAAGTTGTCTTTTAGATTTTCGAAATCGACTAATATTCTTCACATGTATTTTGTCTATATTATACGTCTTATTATGGGGTTTAACGTGGTGTGAAATATTGGCGAAGCTTCTATATTAGATGGAGGTTATAACTATTAATGATTTATTGTATTTTATGATAGGTATCGAACCGACCGAAGTGGTTTGCAATCAGTTGAATTTATAATATTTATTCATAATGATTGATATTGTGCTGGGTTTTTAAGCTTAGTTGTCTGGATACGGACTTAATTGAATCATTCATTGAACCTTTTCGAAGTGAAACTGCATAATTCTTTCCGCAATTAAACATTGCCAAATGATTTGATGGACAAACTTGCTTACGTCCCTGAGGAGGGATGACCCAATGCAAACATGGAAAAAGAAACTGGTTGTATCACAACTTGCATTAGCCTGCACACTGGCTATCGCTTCTCAGGCCAATGCGAAAGATATATCCGGCACGACCTATAATACTTTTGGATATGACAATACTGCGTCAACTCCCTGGTATTATGGTTATGCTGACTGGGATTATTCAGATGCCACACATGATGGTGACATTTATCCGGTCATCAATAAATCAACCGTAAACGGTGTTATTTCGACTTACTATCTGGATGATGGTGTCAATGGCCGTGCGAACGCGCTGAGTATTTCTAACAGCACCATTAACGGCATGATCACGTCAGAGTGTATGACCACGACGTGTGCAGATGGCGTGGATACCGACGGTACCACGCATTCCCAGTACGATCGTTTTAGCCTGACCGTTGATAACTCCACCATCAACGATGCCTACGAGCATTACGCGTATGATGTCGTTAATGGCGAGAACACTGAAACGCATTATGTGGACACCTATGGTCTGGGTAATGCAATCACTCTGGACGTTGAATCTGATATCGTTATTCAGAACAACTCCCACGTCGCGGGTATCACGCTGACGCAGGGTTATCAGGAACTGGATAACACCCCGTACGACGGCGTTGAAGGCGTTGCTAACAGCAGCAATGTCTTTACCGATACGCTGGTGGTGAAAGACTCTGTGCTGACCTCTGGTGCGTACAGCGATCTGGGCACTGACGGGTTCTACGGTCAAACGGCGAAGCCGAGCGATTACGGTGAAGTCAATGCTACAGCGGCGGACGACGCTGCGCTGATCGTGTCTGCTGGTGCCTCTGATAACGCCATGCAGACCACTGCTACGTTCGATCACTCCACCATTACCGGCGATATCCTCTTCACCAGCACCTTCGATAATAACTTCTACGAGAATGGCGACCCGGCAACCGATACCACCGATGACGGCGTATACAACCCAACCACCAACGGCTGGGATGACACGGATACACTGGACGTCACTCTGACCAACGGCAGCAAGTGGGTCGGTGCAGCGCAGTCCAGCGTTGAAGCCATCGGCACTGCGCAGATGTACGGTGAGGGCTACAGCGAAGTTGACTGGCACACGCTCTCCCCTAACAGCATCTGGCCTGGCTCGACCGTTGATACCAACGGTCATGTAGTCGGTAATGAGGTGTATCAGAGCGGCCTGTTTAACGTGACGCTGGAGAACGGTTCCGAGTGGGATACCCGCAAGATCTCTAACATCGACACCCTGGCGGTGAATAATCAGTCTCAGGTCAACGTTGAGAACTCAGGCCTGTTGGCTGACTCAATCACTCTGACCAACGGCTCTTCGCTGAATATCGGAGACACGGGTGGGGTTGCCACCGACAGCCTGTATCTGGACAGCTATAGCCGTGCGGCACTGACCGAAGAAACCGCTGAACTGTATGCCAATACCATTACCGTGGACAACGGTGCAGAGCTGGCGCTGGGTCTGGGTCAGGTTGATACGCACAACATGGTGCTCACCGATGGTGGTGTGCTCAATGTTGCCAGCCGCGATTATGTGCTGAACAGCGACCTGAACAACGCACGCTACATCACCAACGATCGTTACAAAGCGGAATACGACTATGGTGTTGTCGCGCTGAACTCTGACGGTCATCTGGCGGTGAACGGTGACGTTGCCGGTAACTATAAAGTGCGCATCGACGATGCCACCGGTGCAGGCTCCGTTGCTGACTACGAAAACAAAGAGATCATTCGCGTCTATGACAATAACGCGGATACCGCAGCCAGCTTTACTGCCGCAAACAAAGCCGATTTAGGTGCTTACACCTATCAGGCGCAGCAGAAGGGTGACACCGTTGTTCTCCAGCAGAAAGAGCTGACTGACTACGCCAACATGGCGCTGAGCATTCCTTCCGCTAATACCAACATCTGGAATCTGCAACAGGATACTGTGGGTACGCGTCTGACCAACAGCCGTCACGGCCTGGCAGATAACGGCGGAGCGTGGGTAAGCTATTTTGGCGGCAACTTTGACGCGGATAATGGCACCGTTAGCTACGATCAGGACGTAAGCGGCATTATGGTCGGTCTGGATACTCAGATTGACGGTAATAACGCGAAGTGGATCGTCGGTGGTGCGGCTGGTTTCGCGAAGGGCGATATCAGCGATCGTACTGGTCAGGTCGATCAGGACAGCCAGACTGCGATGATCTACGCGTCTGCGACGTTTGCGAACAACGTCTTCCTCGACAGCTCACTGAACTACACCCGCTTTAACAACGACCTCTCTGCTACCATGAGCAACGGTCAGTATGTTGACGGTGACACCACCTCTGACGCTGTTGGCTTCGGGATGAAGCTGGGCTATGACTGGAAACCAAACCTGTCAGGCTACATCACCCCTTACGCGGCGGTATCTGGTCTGTTCCAGTCAGGCGACGACTACCAGCTGAGCAACGACATGCGTATCGATGGTCAGTCTTACGACAGCATGCGTTATGAACTTGGCCTGGATGCGGGTTATACCTTCAACTACGGTGGCGAGCAGGCGTTAACGCCATATTTCAAACTGGCGTACGTGTATGACGATGCTGACAACGAGGCGGATATCAACGACGACAGTATTGATAATGGCGTGGAAGGCTCTGCGGTTCGCGTAGGTCTGGGCACGCAGTTCAGCTTCACGAAAAACTTCAGTGCTTACACTGATGCGACTTATCTGGGCGGCGGCGACGTTGACCAGAACTGGGGAGCAAACCTGGGTGTGAAATATACCTGGTAATACAGAAAGCGCGGGGGATTTTGCCCCCGCTTTTTTATGTGCTTTAAAAATAATAAAGAACCGACATATACAGATGACTTGAGGTATGCATGAACGTTAATGCGAAACCACTTTCTGAATTAAGCCGGCTCATAAAGTGTCTGGAAGTCGCCGGTACCCCATTTAAGAACGAACCACAGCAATTAATAACTCCCGGCAATAATGATGATGAACCATTGACCTTTGTAATACAGTCCGGCATGACAGCCGTCCACCGTAAATCAGACGAATTACTGGTGGGTATTGCGCGAGCACCGTATATTCATGGTTTAAGTGCATGGATAAATGACAGCTATCTTGAATATTCTCTGATAGCACAAACACCTTGTGCCGGATTTTATTTACCAGCCTCTACTGCGTGCCAACTTATTCAGCAAGCACAGCTTTGGCAAGAAGCTTTCTGCTGGCTGTCCTGGTTAAACCATATACTGGGAAAACGTGATATACAGCTGGTTGGAAATAATTCCTATAGCCAAATTCGGGCGATGCTGATCAATATGGCTGAGTGGGATGACGCGCTACGTTCAAAAATTGGTGTTATGAATCATATTCAGCGTAGCACACGGATTTCTCGCTCGGTCGTTGCGGAAGTGCTGGCGGCGCTGCGACAGGGCAACTACATCAATATGAGCCGGGGCAAACTGATCAGCATCAACCGTTTGCCCACGGACTATTGAGATCAATTAGAGGCCGTAAGAACCTGCGCTTTATTGGCGCTGAGCTCGGCGACCAGGTTATTTACGCCATCACTCATATTCACGAAGCGGGTGTTCGGCGACCGGGTGACCACCACAAAAGCGCCTACGTTCGATTGCGGAATCATCGCCATGTAGGTGATGAATCCGCCACCCCCACCGGTTTTTTGAATAATACCCGGGCGGCCCTCTTTTGGTGCCATGTACACCCAACCCATGCCGAGAGCATCGGCTTTACCGGGAACGTCCATACCGATGACGCGACGTAACTGGGCTCGCTGGTAGATGAGCGTCTGCATCCGGTCAGCCTGATTGCTGCGCGCGTAAAAATCCGAGGAGAGGAACTGCTGCATCCAGCGCATCATGTCGCCGGGGGTTGAATAAACCCCACCGCTGCCGATGGCGGCAAGTGTGTTATTACACGGGCTGGCCCCTTTTTCTGCCACCATCAGTCGCTTGCACTGGTCCGGAGATGGAGTGTAAGTGGTATCTTTCATCCCCAGCGGACGCGTGATCTGCTCTTCAAACAGTTGAGGATAAGGCTTGCCTGATGCCGACGCTAAGGCATCAGCCAGCAGATCAAACGCGAGGTTAGAATAGCCGGCCTGCGAGCCCGGAGCCGATTTCAGGGTAGCGGTGCTCAGGTAATTCCAGCGCTGTTCGCGGGTTGGCCAGACAAAAACAGGGCGATGCGCGGCACCACCAGGCTGTTCTCGCGGCAGGGCGCTGGTATGGGTCGCCAGGTTCACCAGTCTGATCGGCGTGCCCTGATATGTCGGCACGCGCGCGCCGGGTGGGGCATATTTGCTGAGCGGATCGTCGAGTTTCACCACGCCCTGATCGAGTAATTTCACCAGCATTTCACTGGTCATCAGCTTGGTTATCGACGCGACGCGGATGACGGAATCCAGCTGCGGGCGAACGTTATTTCCCGGTCGTGTTTCACCGAAGCTGCGAAACACCCGCTGGTTACCGTCGATCACGACCAGCGCCATTCCCGTCGCACCACTGCCGTAATAAATCAGGTTCGCGTAGCGATCGGCAATGTCAGAGGCCAGAACCGGGGCGGTCAGAGGCTGGGCTGCCTGGGCGGTGGACAGGGTCACCGCACACAGCGCGGCGAAAGAGAGCAGACAACGTTTCAACGAAAAGCATCCATCAAGTGAATAAGGAGAGTTACGGGTATTTATACTACTAATCGGCGTCGGGCAATGGCCCGATTTGCATAACGATAGCGAGAAAAACGTAACCGTGGGTAAATTTGAACAATTTACTTGCGGTCAGACTCCCATTTTGTGACATCGACCGTATGATAGACGCTACGGTTGCTGTTGCGAATGAAACGCACCGAAACAATTCCTGAAAACGGGAAAGCGAACTAATAATTCACCCGCAGGTCTGACTTTTTTGCCTGAGCCGGGCGGCTGGCACAGGCAAGGTTTCGCGTGGCGATATGTTGAACACAGCAACAGCCATAACAACAAGAAGGAAGCACAATGTTTAAGTCATTTTTCCCAAAGCCGGGGCCCTTTTTCCTGTCGGCATTTATTTGGGCACTGCTGGCTGTCATTTTCTGGCAGGCCGGTGGCGGCGCGTGGCTGACCCGTCTTACGGGGGCAACGGGCGAGATCCCCATTAGCGCAGCGCGCTTCTGGTCCATGAGCTATCTGCTTTTCTACGCTTACTACCTGCTCTGCGTAGGGCTGTTCGCCATGTTCTGGTTCATCTATTCTCCTCACCGCTGGCAATACTGGTCGATTCTCGGCACGTCGTTAATCATCTTTGTCACCTGGTTCCTGGTGGAAGTGGGCGTGGCGGTCAACGCCTGGTATGCGCCGTTTTACGATCTGATCCAGACGGCGCTGAGTTCGCCGCATAAGGTGACCATAAACCAGTTCTACCATGAGGTGGGGATCTTTCTCGGCATCGCCCTTATTGCCGTGGTGATCGGTGTGATGAATAACTTTTTCGTCAGTCACTATGTGTTCCGCTGGCGTACCGCGATGAACGAACATTATATGGCGCACTGGCAGCACCTGCGTCATATCGAAGGTGCCGCACAGCGTGTGCAGGAAGACACCATGCGTTTTGCCTCAACGCTTGAAGATATGGGCGTGAGCTTTATCAACGCCATCATGACGCTTATCGCCTTCCTGCCGGTGCTGGTGACGCTCTCGTCGCACGTTCCGGAGTTGCCGATTGTCGGGCATCTGCCCTATGGCCTGGTGATTGCCGCGATTGTCTGGTCGCTGATGGGAACGGGGCTGCTGGCGGTCGTGGGGATCAAGCTGCCGGGGCTGGAATTTAAAAACCAGCGCGTGGAAGCGGCCTACCGTAAAGAGCTGGTGTATGGCGAAGACGATGCCAACCGTGCGTCACCGCCTACCGTGCGCGAGCTGTTTGGCGCCGTACGTCGTAACTACTTCCGCCTCTATTTCCATTACATGTATTTCAATATCGCGCGCATTCTTTATCTTCAGGTGGATAACGTTTTCGGGTTGTTCCTGCTGTTCCCGTCCATCGTTGCGGGTACGATCACGCTCGGTCTGATGACCCAAATCACCAACGTCTTTGGTCAGGTTCGCGGTTCGTTCCAGTACCTGATAAGCTCCTGGACTACGCTGGTGGAGCTGATGTCCATCTATAAACGTTTACGCAGTTTCGAGCGTGAGCTGGACGATAAGGACTTGCAGGAAGTCACCCATACATTAGGTTAAAAAAGGAATTGCTATGCCATTTGCCGTACCACGTGGATTACCGCTGACGTTACTCGCTGCCTTCGTGCTGGCGGGCTGTGCCGATAAAGGGGCCGCCCCGCTCAAAGAAGGCGAGAAGCCCGTTGATGTGGCAAGCGTGGTGCGGCAAAAAATGCCCCCCAGCGTGAAGGATCGCAGCGAGTGGGCTGATGCGCTGGCAACGACCTTCAAAAGCCAGAAGATTGCGCCTACCGAGGAGAATATCTGCTCGGTGCTGGCGGTGGCGCAACAGGAATCGATGTATCAGTCAGATCCTGTCGTGCCTGGCCTGAACAAAATTGCCTGGAAGGAGATCGACCGCCGGGCCGAATCGATGCATATCCCGGTTTTCCTGGTGCATACCGCCCTTAAAATCACCTCGCCAAACGGTAAAAGCTACAGCGAACGGCTGGATACGGTGAAAACTGAGAAACAGCTGAGCGCCATTTTCGACGACCTGATCAATATGGTGCCGATGGGGCAGAAGCTGTTCGGTTCGCTGAATCCGGTGCATACCGGCGGCCCGATGCAGGTCAGTATCGCATTTGCGGAAAAACATACCGACGGCTATCCGTGGGATATCGACGGTACGGTGCGTCAGGAAGTCTTCTCCCTGCGCGGGGGTCTGTGGTTTGGAACGTATCATCTGCTGAATTATCCGGCCAGCTACGATAAACCGCTGTATCGTTTTGCGGACTTTAACGCGGGCTGGTATGCCAGCCGAAATGCAGCCTTCCAGAATGCGGTGAGCCGCGCCAGCGGTGTGAAGCTGGCTCTGGACGGCGATCTCATTGCTTACGGCAGCAGCGAGGCGGGCACCACCGAACGTGCGGTGCGTAAACTCTCGACGAAGCTGGAGATGAGCAACAGCGATATCCGTCGTCAGCTGGAGAAGGGCGATAGCCTGGCGTTTGAGAAAACGGATTTGTATAAGCAGGTCTTTGCGCTCGCCGAGAAGAAAAGTGGGAAGGCATTACCAAGAGCCATTCTGCCGGGCATTCAGCTGGAAAGCCCGAAGATCACGCGTAACCTGACGACCGCCTGGTTCGCAAAACGCGTGGACGATCGTCGGGCTCGCTGTATGGGACTGTAATCAGCGGCGGTGGCGCCAGCGCAGGACGAGTGCAATGACGCCCAGCACCATGCTGCCCGCGAGGAAGGGGATGAGCCCGAACACGGTGCTCACGCCTAAACCGATTTCAACGCGCGGGCGGCCGGTATCCTGAACCTGCATCAGGTGCTCATACACGCCAGGAGCGTGCACCAGCATATTCAGCAGTTGGGTTCCAGCCCAGAAGCAAAACAGAACAAACAGGGCATAGGCAATGTTCCCCGCAGTGGAGGTTTTTGGTTGTTTTCCGCCAAAAATCGGTTTCGACAATGTAAAGTCTGCCATAAGACCTCCCGAAAAAATCACTCTGTTTTAATACGCGTCGTACAGGGTGAGTGTGACAGGTCATAGCATTTGTCAATATCAGAATCGTGGGAAAGTCGGCTCAGGATTCCTCCTGGATTGTCGATTTATGCATCATGTCACAAATTGATAACATAAGTGAAACTGTGCTGCATTTCAGAATTTACGTATCCGCCACAGACGTCTTCAGTAAACTGTGAGAGGATGGTTTTTTTCTGCCGGAGTTGCTATGAAGCTCACTTCCAAACTACGCCGTGACTGGCATTACTACGCCTTTGCGATCGGGCTGATCTTTATTCTTAACGGTGTTGTCGGGCTGCTCGGGTTTGAAGCGAAAGGCTGGCAAACCTATGCGGTGGGGCTGGTGACCTGGGTCATCAGTTTCTGGCTGGCGGGATTCATTATCCGTCGTCGTCCCGATGAGACGACGACGGCAGAGAACGTCGAGTAACCGTTAGTTCATCGAACTTTTCAGGGCGCTGTC
This sequence comes from Enterobacter cloacae complex sp. P15RS, assembly GCF_014895905.1. Classification (NCBI taxonomy): domain Bacteria; kingdom Pseudomonadati; phylum Pseudomonadota; class Gammaproteobacteria; order Enterobacterales; family Enterobacteriaceae; genus Enterobacter; species Enterobacter cloacae complex sp. P15RS. The sequence continues at coordinate 71,513 of NZ_JADBQL010000004.1, forward strand.
AGCGGCGTGACGTTCCAGCGCCAGTTCAATCAGGCGGGTGATCAGTTCCGGATAGCTTATCCCGCTGGCCTGCCACAATTTCGGGTACATGCTGATATTGGTAAAGCCCGGCAGGGTGTTGATTTCGTTAATCACTACCTCGTTATCCGGCGTCAGGAACACGTCGACGCGGGCCATCCCGCAGCATCCCAGCGCCTGATAGGCTTCAACGGCGATCGCGCGGATCGTGTCGTTAACGTCGGGATCGAGCGCGGCGGGCACCACAACCTGGGCACCTTTGTCGTCAATATATTTGGTGTCGTAGGAATAGAAGTCACTGTTCAGAACCACTTCACCGCAGGTGCTCGCCTGGGGGAAATCGTTGCCCAGGACAGCGCACTCGATTTCGCGACCTTTAATTCCCTGCTCAACCACCACCTTATGGTCGAATTCGAAGGCCAGACGAACGGCATCGTTAAACTGCGCTTCGCTGGTCACTTTACTGACGCCCACGGAAGAGCCCTGATTCGCGGGTTTCACGAACAGCGGCAGGCCAAGCTGCGCCTGGATCTGCGCGAAGCTATGTTTATCGCGGTTGGCACGCGTAAGCGTCACGAACGGCGCAATGTTCAGACCGGCGTCGCGCAGCAGACGTTTAGTGACGTCTTTATCCATGCAGGCGGCAGAGCCAAGCACATCGGAGCCGACAAACGGCAGGTTCGCCATACGCAACATCCCTTGCAGGGAACCGTCTTCGCCCAGCGTGCCGTGAACGATGGGGAACACTACGTCAATCTGTGCCAGCGCCTGCGCGTTCCCGGCATTAATAAGCTGTCCCTGTTCCACGCCCGGCACCGTTGCGACGCTGATATCAGAAGGATTAAGGGCGATGTGCGCCGGATCGTCAGCATGTAGCAGATACTGGCTGGCATCGTTAACATGCCACTGGCCCTGTTTATCAATGCCCAGCAGCACCACGTCAAAACGGCTTTTATCAATCGCATCAACGATATTTTTAGCCGATTGCAATGACACCTCGTGCTCTGCCGATTTTCCCCCAAAGACAATACCTACGCGCTGCTTTGCCATCTCACTCTCTTCCAGTCTGACGAAAAGCCAATAACATACCACGATGCCCGGCGGGTTTCGCGGCCTTCTGCCATAATGTTTTAAGGGATGTTGAAGGGGGGCGCGTGAGAGGAAAAGGTCTGCTTATTCTTATCGTTATTGCCGGGATCGCCGCGGTGGGCTACCGCTGGTTGCCGCCGCATTACAATCCTTTCGTGCCGCTTACGCTTGACGATCCGCCCGGAAAAATAACCCAGTTTAAACTTCGGCGCTTAACGCCGCAGGCGTGCGAAAATCTGTTAGCGCAGGCGAATCAACGCCAGCTTATCCGTACCCAGGCTGTTGCTGACAGCGCCGGGGAGTGCCCGCTAAGTAACGTGGTGCGCGTGCGTGATTTTGGCCCCGTTAGCCTGAACGGCAGCTTTCTTGCCAGTTGCCCGCTGGCGTTAAGCTCGGCGCTGTTTGTCAGCCAGCAGGCCCGACCGCTCACCAAAACCTGGACGGGAAGCGAGCTTACGCGCATTGAACATCTGGGCAGCTTTGCCTGCCGCAATATCTATAGCCGCCCGGATGCGCGGCGCAGTGAACATGCCACGGCGGATGCGCTGGACATCAGCGCCTTCCGGCTGGCAAACGGACAGCGCGTTACCATTCTCAATGGCTGGAAAGCGGAAAAGACGCAGCCCTGGCTACAGGCGCTGCTGTCGGCAAGCTGCGGCTATTACGGTAACGGTCTGGGGCCGAACTATAATGCCGCCCATGCCAACCATTTCCATTTGGGGATGCGCGGATACGGATTATGTCGATGAAGCATAATCTTCCACCGAAAAGTGGATAAATTGTGACTTGTTTCACAAATATGATGACTGGGAAGATAAAACACCAAAGTCTGCAAGGCCGCATCTCTGGCGCTATGCCATCGCGCGTAACTTGCTAATCTGTCGGCGAATTCGCCTAAAAATGAAGACTATTTCTGTTATGGAATCCTGGAAAGTTAACCTCATCTCAGTCTGGTTCGGCTGTTTCTTCACCGGACTGGCTATCAGCCAGATATTGCCCTTCCTGCCGCTGTACGTGTCGCAGCTGGGGGTCACTTCCCATGAAGCGCTCTCCATGTGGTCCGGCCTGACGTTCAGCGTGACGTTTCTGGTATCTGCCATAGTGTCACCGATGTGGGGAAGTCTGGCGGACCGTAAGGGGCGCAAATTAATGTTGCTCCGCGCCTCGCTGGGGATGGCGATAGCCATTTTGCTCCAGGCCTTCGCCACTAACGTCTGGCAGCTGTTTATTCTGCGGGCGATTATGGGGCTGACTTCCGGGTACATTCCGAACGCCATGGCGCTGGTGGCCTCGCAGGTACCGCGCGAGCGGAGCGGCTGGGCGCTCAGCACGCTTTCCACGGCACAGATCAGCGGAGTGATTGGCGGCCCGCTGCTCGGCGGCTTCCTGGCTGACCATGTCGGGCTGCGTGCGGTCTTTATCATTACCGCCATCCTGCTGACAATCAGCTTTATGGTCACCCTTTTTCTGATCAAAGAGGGCGGGCGGCCTGCTGTAAGTAAATCCGAACGACTGAGCGGAAAGGCGGTTTTCGCCTCGCTGCCTTATCCTGGCCTGATGATCAGCCTCTTTGTCACCACGATGGTGATCCAGCTCTGCAACGGCTCGGTGGGGCCGATCCTGGCGCTGTTTATCAAGTCGATGGCGCCGGACAGCAGCAACATTGCTTTTCTGAGCGGGATGATTGCCGCTGTGCCGGGCGTGTCGGCGCTGATGTCCGCGCCGCGTCTGGGAAAACTGGGTGACAGGATCGGTACGGCGCGCATTCTGATGGCAACGCTCATCATCGCCGTGATCCTCTTCTTTGCCATGTCGTTCGTCACCACACCGCTTCAGCTTGGCGTGCTGCGCTTCCTGCTTGGTTTTGCCGATGGCGCCATGCTGCCTGCGGTTCAGACGCTGCTGGTGAAATATTCCAGTGACCAGGTAACAGGCCGCATTTTTGGCTACAACCAGTCGTTCATGTATTTAGGCAACGTAGCGGGCCCGCTGATTGGCGCATCGGTCTCGGCGATGGCGGGTTTCCGCTGGGTATTTGCCGCAACGGCGGTGGTGGTACTTATTAATATTATTCAACTGGCCTTTGCCTTACGCCGTCGCAGGCAAATCGCTGAGGCAAAGTCAGCCCGGTAAACACGATAATATATTATTTATTCTTATGAACGCCGCATTTTTATATAACGAAATGCGGCGCGTTTCTTTTAGAAAAACGTTTCGCTCCCGGTTCGGAATATCTTTTTTGGCAGCGATGTCACTTTTGCATAAGAGAAAATCAATCCATGCTTTGCATTATTCATTGAGGGTGTTAATTTCAGGGGGAATCACAAAAGGAAATAGCACCATGAAAAATCTCATTGCTGAGTTGTTGGTTAAGCTTGCCCAAAAGGAAGAAGAGTCGAAAGAGCTGGTAGCCCAGGTCGAGGCGCTGGAAATCGTCGTTACGGCACTGTTGCGACAGATGGCAAAACCGGAGCAGGAGGCGTTGATCGACAACGTTGAAGGCGCGCTGGAGAACGCTCGCCCTGATTCACAGGTGCCCGCAGAAGATGCGGAGCTGCTTCAGCAATACGTAAAGAAGCTTTTAAGGCATCCTCGCAGCTAACCTGCCAGAGGTGAAAATGACGTGTCACAGAATTGTCATGCAGGATGCCTGGCGTTGCGCTGTTTTTATTTTTACCTACTTGTCATGGGGTAATTAAATTGAAGCAGAGCACACTTTTTACCGCATTATTTACGTTATTAATGACTTTTGTCCTTACGGCATAACCGGGTAATGTTAATCGCACCGTAACGGAACTGAAATAACCGGGAAGCCCAGCGAAAATCATGGTTGCAGGGTGGTTTTTTTCCCGTAACGAACCAGACTTAACGTGGAACTTCACATAAAGGATGGTGCAATGAAAACAACAATACTGGTTACCCTGCTCTCTGGCCTGTGTCTGATGGCCTCAGCACACGCGGAAGAGAAAACGTTAACGCCCCAGCAGCAGCGCATGACGACCTGTAACCAACAGGCCACATCACAAAGTCTGAAAGGGGATGCCCGTAAAACGTATATGAGCGACTGCCTTAAGAAGGGTGCGACCAAACCGGGTGAAAAAAGCCTGACCCCGCAGCAGCAAAAAATGCGCGAGTGTAATGCTCAGGCGACGCAGCAGATGCTGAAAGGCGACGATCGCAGCAAATTCATGAGCGCGTGCCTGAAGAAACAGGCGTAGTGCTAAGGGGGAGCCACGGCAGTGGCTCACCCAACATTTCATACTTTCGCTGTCATTCCCTCACTATAGCTGGGGAAATGATTTCATAATTTTCCCAAGAAAGATGAGCGATGAATGTTATGAAATCACGAGCACATTCGGGAAGCGGGCACCAGCAGCTTTTACTGGATGACTCATACCGTTCCGGCTGCGTTATTCGTCAGGACTTACTCAGCTTCTCTGATTTTTCCATGCATTTTTGCATCGCCTCGATCACGGCGGAGCGGAAGCCACGATCTTCCAGCACGCGCACGGCTTCAATGGTCGTGCCGCCCGGCGAGCACACCATATCTTTCAGTTCGCCCGGATGTTTACCCGTTTCCAGCACCATTTTGGCCGAGCCCATTACCGCCTGCGCCGCAAATTTGTAAGCCTGCGCGCGCGGCATGCCGCCCAGCACGGCGGCATCCGCCATGGCTTCGATAAACATAAAGACATACGCCGGCGCCGAGCCGCTCACGCCAACTACCGGGTGGATCATCGCTTCGGCAATCACTTCCGCTTCGCCGAAGCAGCGGAAAATATTCAGTACATCCGCCACGTCTTCAGACGTCACCAGGGCGTTCGGGGTCACGGAGGTCATGCCGGCATTTACCAGCGACGGGGTGTTTGGCATGGCGCGAACAATCTTACGGTCGTGGCCCAGCGCGCGGGCGAGCTGATCGAGGGTCACGCCTGCGGCAATCGACACCACCAGGGTATCTTTATTCAGGCTGGAGGTGATCTCGCTCAGGACTTTAATCATGATATTCGGCTTAACGGCGCCAAAGACAATGTCCGCCACCTGAGCCACTTCCTGCGCGCTTTCGGCGGCGTTGATACCATACTCATCACGCAGCGCCGCGACTTTATCCGGTGACGGGGTATAGACCCAAATCTGCCCCGGCAGCACCTGGCCGCTGGCAATCAGTCCACCGAGGATAGCTTTACCCATGTTCCCGCAGCCGATAAACCCGATTTTCTTATCCATCACGTCTCTCCGTTATTATGCGTTGTTATCTCTCACTGATAGCTTAACAACGAAATGCAGGCGACAATAGTCGCCAGAATCATATTGGGGAGAGACTATGGCGATTTGGGTTGATGCGGACGCGTGTCCGAACGTGATCAAAGAGATTTTATTTCGCGCTGCCGAGCGCGTGCAGATGCCGCTGACGCTGGTGGCGAACCAGAATATCCGCGTGCCGCCCTCCAGATTCATTCGTTCTCTGCGCGTTCCGGCCGGGTTCGACGTGGCGGATAACGAGATAGTACGCCTGTGCAGCGCGGGGGATTTGGTGATCACCGCGGATATCCCGCTGGCGGCCGATGTTCTGGCGAAAGGGGCGGCGGCGCTGAACCCGCGTGGAGAACGTTATTCTCCAGCAACGATCCGCGAGAAACTCACCATGCGTGATTTTATGGATACGCTGCGTTCCAGCGGCGTGCAGACCGGTGGGCCAGATAGCCTGTCGCAGCGCGATCGCCAGCAGTTTGCCGCCGAGCTGGATAAATGGCTGCTGGAAGTGAAACGCCGCCCGGCGTAGACATCCTCCGGGCTGTTTTGTGGTACAGTGTGGCTTCCGCAGGCTTGTCATTCCGTACCGCTTTGCAGTAAAGTTAGCGCAACATCTTCTGCAATCATTTCTTTACAGCCTTCAGTTATCCGGCATCAAGGGGAATACCTGGTTATGAACCCACCCATCTTTTTAGTTGGCCCTCGCGGCTGTGGGAAAACGACCGTTGGTCTGGAACTGGCGCGTTTGTGCCAGAGTCAGTTCGTCGATACTGACCACTGGCTCCAGGAGAATGCCGGTCAGACCATCGCCGATATCGTGGAGAATGAGGGGTGGGAGAGCTTTCGCGCGCGCGAAACGGCTACGCTGGAAGCGGTGACCGCACCGTCAACCGTGATTGCAACCGGTGGGGGCATTATTCTGGCACCGTACAATCGTCAGTTTATGCGCGAAAAAGGTGTCGTGATCTACCTCTGTGCCCCGGTATCGACGCTGGTGGGGCGGCTGGAAGCGTTTCCGGAAGAGGGGCAGCGCCCGGCGCTGACCGCGAAACCGCTGAGTGAAGAGGTCAGCGACGTGCTCGCCGAACGCGATGCGCTATACCGCGAGGCGGCACACCATGTTGTGGATGCCTCGGCGTCACCCGAAAAAGTTGCGATTCAGATTATTACCGCCCTGCGTTTGGCTTGCGCCAGCTAACAGCCGTCTATACTCATAGCTCAGACATAAAAAAAGGATGAGCTATGCCAACCAGACCTCCCTATCCACGTGAAGCCCGCATCGTTACCGTTGAAAAAGGTAACGGCGATGAGACCGTAACCTGGTATCAGCTGCGTGCCGATCACCCCAAACCGGATTCGCTGATCAGCGAACATGAAACCGAACAGGAAGCGCGGGATGCGAAACGGCGCTATGAGGATCCAGAGAAGTCCTGATAAAAGTCCGAATTCGTTACAACCGTGCCTGCATCACACTTTTAACTTATCGCCAATGTTAAGTAGCAGTTAATATTTAGTTATTACAGGTGGATTAGGAAAGGCCAGTCGATCTTTACACTACGGTGTAGAGATCCCCTGCTACGCTTGGTGCTGTTTTGTTGAATAAATGAACGGTGCAGCGTAGTGAGCCTGTACCTGTGTGGCAGTTGTGGTAGTAACGAAAGGCGATCAAAATGAAGGCGACGTTGGCGATCCTCACAATCGGTGTGGTCCCTGTAAGCGAAGTATTACCGCTCCTCACGGAGCATATCTCTGAACAACAGATTAAGCATCTTAGCCTGTTAGGGAAGATGAGTCGGGAAGAGGTCATGGAAGACTACGCTGTCGAGGCGGGGGATGAGCCCCTGGCAACGTTATTAAGCGACGGTAAACTGGCGCATGTGTCGCGCCAGAAAATTGAGCGCGCGCTACAGGGCGTGATCGAAGTGCTCGATAATCAAGACTATGACGTCATTTTGCTGATGAGCACGGCACCGGTTAAAGGGCTTAGCGCGCGTAACGCCATTCTGCTTGAACCGATGCGGATCATTCCGCCGCTGGTGGCGTCAATTGTGGATGGTCATCAGGTTGGGGTCATCGTTCCCGTTGAAGAACTGCTGGATAACCAGACGGTGAAGTGGGCCGCGCTGGAGCACACTCCGCTGTACGCGCTGGCAAATCCGTTCTGGGACAGCGAAGCGAAACTGATTGCGGCGGGACAGGAGTTGATCGACAGAGGGGCGGATGTCCTGATGCTGGACTGCCTGGGGTTCCATCAGCGGCATCGTGATTTACTGCAAAAGGCGCTGGATGTTCCGGTGCTGCTCTCTAACGTCCTGATGGCGCGCCTGGCGTCGGAATTACTGGTGTAATGAATTTTGCGTGACAGGTCATGAGCATGGCCCCTATAGTGGATTTTTCTCTATAAATATAAGGGCCAGTTCATGCTTCAAAGTAACGAATACTTTTCCGGTAAAGTGAAATCCATTGGTTTTACCAGCAGCAGCACTGGCCGCGCCAGTGTCGGCGTAATGGCAGAAGGGGAATACACCTTTGGCACCGCAGAAGCGGAAGAGATGACGGTGGTCAGCGGCGCGCTGAACGTCTTACTGCCGGGTGAAACGGAGTGGAAAGTCTATAGCGCCGGGCAGGTATTCAACGTGCCGGGCCACAGCGAGTTCCATTTACAGGTTGCAGAGCCAACCTCTTATCTGTGCCGCTATCTGAAGTGATGTTTTTTCCCTCTCCCCGTTGGGGAGAGGGTGATGGAGAATTACCTCTGCGCTTCGCCGCCGAGGCCTTCCACCAGATTCTGGATCAGCGCCGCCAGCTCGCCGGTCATCAGGATAAAGTCTGCGTCAAAGCGCTGGGCATAATCTTCGCGGTCGATATCTTCGTTCTGATCGCGCAGTTCATCGCAGAATTTCAGACGCTTCACCGAGCCGTCATCACACATCACAAACTGAATGCGCTGTTGCCAGTCGAGCGCCAGTTTGGTCACCACTTTGCCCGCTTCAATGTGCACGGCGATTTCGTCGCTCACCAGATCCTGTTTCTTCGCGCGGATCACGCCGCCGTCTTCCAGCAACGCTTTCAGCTCTGCTTCATCAAGGATCTGGAAGCCCTGAGCGGCCGTCCCGCTGCGCACCCACTCCGTCAGGGTCAGCTCAATCGGCGTTTCCAGCGCCAGCGGAACCACCGGCAATGAGCCAAGGCTCTTACGCAGCAGCGCCAGCGTATCTTCCGCTTTTTTGGCGCTGGCGCAGTCCACCATGATCAGCCCGTTAACGGTGTCGATCCACATCATGGTCTGGCTAAAGCGGCTAAAGGCGCGCGGCAGCAGCGAGTGCAGCACTTCATCCTTCAGAGAATCTTTTTCGGTTTTTTTAAGCTTACGGCCCTGTTCAGCTTCCAGCTTGAAGATCTTCGCTTCGAGCGCCTGCTTAACCACGGGCGTTGGCAGGATCTTCTCTTCTTTACGGGCGCAAACGATGATTTGCCCCGTGCTGCTGGCGTGGGTCAGCGCATCGCTTTGAGAACCCATTGGCGGAACCCAGCCGGTTTTTGCCATATCCTGGCTACCGCAAGGGGTAAAGGAGTAAGCGGCTAACTGTTTTTCCATCTCTTCTGCACGCAGCGAAACGTCGCGGCTGAGACGGTAAACCATCAAATTTTTGAACCACAGCATGATAATTTCCACGGCCTTGTCGTTAAATCAGCGGGCATGATAACGAATTGTCGCATCGCTTGCATTGCTAATCGGGATGCGGGCTTCTACTCTGTTGATAATCAAAATAATGAGGAGTGTCTTGTGCGTATTGGGATTGATTTGGGCGGCACCAAAACAGAAGTTATTGCGCTGAGCGAGCAGGGAGAGCAACTGTTTCGCCACCGTCTGCCTACGCCGCGCGATGATTATCACCAGACCCTCGAAACGATTGCCCGCCTGGTCGATATGGCAGAGCAGGCAACGGGCGAATCGGGGACGGTGGGGATAGGGATCCCCGGCTCCATATCGCCCTATACTGGCGTGGTGAAAAATGCCAACTCCACCTGGCTCAACGGTCAGCCGTTTGATAAAGACGTAAGTCAACGTCTGAACCGGGAAGTGCGTCTGGCAAATGACGCCAACTGCCTGGCGGTGTCCGAGGCCGTCGATGGCGCCGCGGCAGGCGCGCAGACCGTTTTTGCGGTCATCATCGGCACCGGCTGCGGGGCGGGCGTGGCTATCGGCGGACGCTCGCATATTGGCGGCAACGGCACCGCGGGCGAGTGGGGACACAACCCGCTGCCGTGGATGGACGAAGATGAACTCAAATACCGCGCCGAAGTACCGTGCTACTGCGGCAAGCAGGGCTGTATTGAGACCTTTATTTCCGGTACGGGGTTTGCCACCGATTATCATCGTCTGAGCGGCCAGCCGCTCAAGGGGAACGAGATTATGCGTCTGGTTGAGGAGCAGGATCCGGTGGCTGAACTGGCGCTCAGCCGCTACGAAATGCGGCTGGCAAAATCCCTGGCGCATGTGATCAATATTCTCGATCCCGACGTGATTGTGCTGGGCGGCGGCATGAGCAACGTCGACCGGCTGTACGCGACGGTGCCCACGCTGATAAAACAGTGGGTATTTGGCGGCGAGTGCGAAACGCCGATCCGCAAAGCCGTCCACGGTGATTCCAGCGGCGTGCGCGGCGCAGCGTGGTTGTGGCCGGAATAAACGCAAAACAGCAACGCAAGTTTTTGTACCCTCTCCCACGGGGAGAGGGCCAGGGTGAGGGCACCAGACCGCAGCGCCCCATCATTTAACCCACCGCAAACTCCCTGTCCAGCCTGCTGTATCCCAGTCCGTTGATCTTCTTCACTTTGATCTGCACCGGAATACGATCTTTCATTGCCTCGACGTGGCTGATCACGCCGATGGTTTTCCCGGTGGCGTTCAGCGCGTCGAGCGCATCCAGCGCGGTATCCAGCGTTTCGCTGTCGAGCGTGCCGAACCCTTCATCCAGGAACAGCGAGTCAATCCGCGTTTTGTGACTGACCAGATCGGAAAGCGCTAAGGCCAGCGCCAGGCTGACCAGGAAACTCTCCCCGCCGGAAAGGGTGCGGGTATCGCGTACCGCATCGGCCTGCCAGGTGTCGACCACCTCCAGCTCCAGCGCGTCGCTCGCTTTACGCTGGAGCAGGTAGCGGCCGTGCAGACGGTTGAGCTGCTGGTTGGCAAGCCACACCAGATTATCCAGCGTCAGCCCCTGAGCGAATTTACGGAATTTATCGCCGGTGCTGGAGCCTATCAGCGCATTGAGATAGCCCCAGTCGTCGGCCTGACGCGCCGCTTCCTCAATCTGCTGCATTAACGCCTGCTGGTGCAGACGGTTATCGCTGTCCTGTTTAAGCTGCTGGCGGATCTCCCCCTGATGCGTGGTGTTGTCCCGAAGCTGCTGCGCCAGCTGCTGTAACCGTGCCTGAAGGGTTGCGACATCGGTTTCCAGCCCCTCCGGGCGTTGTGCCTGGTGCGCCTGAAGCTGCTGGCTTGCCTGTACCGAGAGCGCCATGGCCTGCTGAAGCTGGTTCTCGAGCGTCTGCTTTTGCTGTTCAAGCTGGCGGATCGACGCATCATCCAGCAGGGCGGCGAGAAATGCCTCGCGATCGGCGAAGCAGCTCGCGGTCAGCGCGGCGCTGAACTGAGCCTGCGATTGCTGAAGCCGTTCACGCTCCAGGGTCTCCTGCTGCTGTAGGGTGGCGAGCTGGCTTTGCAGCGACACGCATTCGTCGTGGATCGCACGCCAGTTCTCAGGGATCACCGCGTCGGCTTCTGCATTATCAGAAACCGGCAGCGTATCCAGAATGGGCATCAGGGCGTTAATACGCTCCTGAATCGTACCGTGCTGGGCCTGTTTTTCCTGCCACCGGGCGTATTCGTTTTCGCGCGCGCTGAGCCAGGCGTTTTCAGCACCCTCATCGGGCTCGCTAAGCGATAGCGACCGTAACGAGGCCGCCAGCGCCTGACGCGTCGCCGCCAGCTGCTGCTGGTGCTGGCGCGCCTGTCCTTCCTGTTCATTGAGCTGGTTTTGCAGCGTCAGACGCTGGCTTAGCTGATAAAGCTGGCGTTCGTACTGCTCCTGTTCGCTCATCCAGGGGGCAATATCATCATGAATGTTCAGCGCTATGTTCAGCGAAGTGCAGACCTCCAGCCACTCTTTAGTGAGTGCTTGCTCTTCCTGAGACAGAGACTGGGCTTCCGCTGTCTCGCGCTGGATCTGCTGGGTCAGCGCATTGACCTGCCCGAGCACCAGCAATCCTTCCTTTTTCAGCGCGGCAACCTCTTTTTCGAGGGCATCGCGGCGGCGCTGATTGTCGGTCAGTTCGAGTGCCTGATACTGCACCACGGCCGGATGTTCGCATGAGCCGCAGAGCGGGCAAGGCTTACCGGCTTCCAGCTGAGCACGATAGTTCTCAAGATCTTTGATTGTCGCTTCACGCTCACAGAGCGCCTTAAGATCGACAAAGTGCTGATTTTTCTCTTTATACTGCTGGCGGCGCAGGGTCAGGGTGTCGTTGAGCGTGACCTGCTCAGCCTGTGCTTTCTTCACGCTTTCCGCATTCTGGCGCAGCCGTTTTTGCAGCGGCTGATAGCGAGCGTGAAGTGCGGTCAGGCGCTGGCGAAGCGCTCGCGTGTGTGCCTGTTGCTCCATTGCCGTCGTGATGGCCTCAGCCGTCAGCGTCAGCGTACTTTCCGGCATCCCTGCCAGCTTCTGGCGGAGCTCAGCAATGCGCGCCGACTGGGCCGCGAGCTGATTTTTATCGCGACTCAGCTGTGTAAAATGCGCCCGCCAGCCGGCAATTTCCTGTCCCCACTGACGGAAACGATCGTGTTCGGTCAGCCACTGCGTCAGCGCCGTGTGCTCTGTCTGCAACTGTTCACGGTTGCGCAGCGCACCGTTGCGGATACGCGCGCGCTGTGCCGCTCTGTCGAGTAAGCGAGTATTTACTTCAGCAATTCGCTCTGTGGTCTGCGACAGGCGGGCGGTCTGCTCCTGCTGGTGCTCCCACAGGGGGCGCAGCTGGGCGGCGGGCTGGGCCAGCTGAAGCTTCGCCAGTTGGGGAGCGGCGTCCGTCAGAGCCTGTTGCGCCTGCTGCTGCGAAACGGCTGCGCGCTGCTGTTCACGTATTAGCTCGTCGTTACGCGTAAGCCACTGAAAATCTTTCTGTTGGCTCTGCTGCCGGGCCAGCAGGATCTTTTCTTCGTCAGTGAGTGCCTGCAAACTTTGCTGCAAGTGCTGCTGCTGTTCCTCGCTCAGCAGAACAACGCCTGCGGCCTGCGCTTCACACATCTCCAGCACACTGCGTGCCGCTTTATGTTTTTCGAAGACCATGGCGGAAATCTGGCCGTAAATTTCCGTGCCGGTCAGTTCTTCCAGCAGCTCAGCGCGATCGCTCGGTTTCGCATTCAGGAAAGCGGCAAACTGCCCCTGAGAGAGCAGCATCGAGCGGGTAAAGCGTCCATAGTCCAGCCCGGTCAGTGCGGCGGTTTGTTCCAGCTTATCCGTGACTTTGTCGGCCAGAATTTTGCCGTCTTCGCAGCGGGCCAGCTCCACGCGCGGTGCCTGTAAGTTTCCGTCCGGCTGGTTGCGGGCACGGTTCTGGCTCCAGAAAGCGCGATAGGCGACGCCTTTGACCTCGAACTCCACCTCTGCCAGACATTCGGCGGTATCGCGCGTCATCAGGTCGTTTTGGGCCTGGGAGACCTTATTAAGGCGCGGCGTTTCGTGGTATAGCGCCAGGCAGATGGCGTCCAGCAGCGTGGTTTTGCCTGCGCCAGTGGCACCGGTGATGGCAAACAACCCGTTGCTGGCGAACGGCTCCGCGGTGAAATCAATTTTCCACTCGCCTTTCAGTGAATTGAGATTTTTCAGACGCAGGCTCAGAATTTTCATGCGTTTTCTTCCTCGTCATTGAGGGTATGCAGGGTCTGGGCAAACAGCTCGTTAAGCCTCGTTTGCCTGGCCTCGTCCATCTCTTCATGCGCAAGCCGCCGCGCGAACACCTCTTCAACCCGGAGTTCGCTCAGCGTTTCACGTTGAGCACTCAGCAGAATTTTCTCGCGCTGCTCGCGGCTGCGGCGTACCAGCAGCACCTCCACGGGAAGGTCTTCCGTCAGCGTCTGAATTTTACGCTGCATATCGTACAGGTAGTCGTCGGTGGCGATTTCGATATCGAGCCAGACGGGCGGGTTAAGCGCTGCGCCGCGCCACTGTTCAAGCTGGGCGGTAATGGCGGCCAGATCGCCTTTCAGCACCGCCAGCGGCTGGGTGACCGGGACCTCAAGCGTCTCAACGGCGCTGAGTTTGCCGTCGGTGAAGCTCACCAGATGCACGGATTTGGCTTTGCCCGTTTCGTCAAAACTGAGCGAAATGGGCGAGCCGCTGTAGCGGATGTGCTCGCAGCCGCCGATGATTTGCGCCCGGTGAATGTGCCCGAGGGCAATGTAGTCAGCGGGCGGGAAGTTCTGCGCCGGAAACGCGTCCAGCGTACCGATATAAATTTCGCGCACCGCGTCACTCTTACTGGCCCCGACGGTGGTGAGGTGTCCGGTGGCAACGATCGGAATGGCCTGTTCACCGCGCAGGGCACAGGCTTCTGTATGTTGCTGGTGGTAATAGCGCGTGATGGCCTGCAACAGATGCTGCTGCTTTTCGCTGCCGGACAGGCCGGCCTGGCTTTGCACGATATCGCGCGGGCGTAAAAACGGGATAGGGCACAGCACCGCGCCCGGCGTGCCGTCGCGTTTTTTCAGGATCTGCGGCGCGTGGCCGGCGCTGGCTACCACGGTGGTATTGAGGTACGCCAGAATATCGCGGGATTCGTTCAGCATCGCCACGGAATCATGGTTTCCGGCGACAATCACCAGATGACAACCGGTTTGCTGGAGGTTGACCACAAAACGGTTGTACAGCTCACGCGCATAGCTCGGCGGCGATCCGGTATCAAAAATGTCGCCCGCCACAATGATTGCGTCCACCTCGTGAGCCTGAGCCGTCTCCAGCAGCCAGTTCAGGAACGCTTCATGTTCCGCGGCGCGGCTTTTGCTGTAAAAATTTTGACCCAGGTGCCAGTCTGAGGTGTGAAGTATGCGCATAAGAGATCCGTGGCAATAATAAGAAAGCAGGATTATAAACTTTCGGGGAGCGGAAAATAACCGCTGTAATAAAACAACAGTTTGCCATTTACCGTAGTAATGTTTTTCATAAATCTGTCATAAATCTGACGCATAATGACGCCGCATTACAGACTTGTAACTTAAATACGATAAGACAGGGCAAAGTATGGCGAGACGTATTCTGGTCGTAGAAGATGAAGCTCCGATCCGTGAAATGGTGTGCTTCGTGCTTGAACAAAATGGCTTCCAGCCGGTTGAAGCGGAAGATTATGACAGCGCGGTGAACCAGCTGAATGAACCCTGGCCCGACCTGATCCTGCTGGACTGGATGTTGCCTGGCGGTTCCGGATTGCAGTTTATCAAGCATATTAAGCGCGAGGCGATGACCCGCGATATCCCGGTAGTGATGTTGACGGCGCGCGGTGAGGAAGAGGATCGCGTGCGCGGTCTGGAAACCGGCGCGGACGATTACATTACCAAACCGTTCTCCCCGAAAGAGCTGGTGGCTCGAATCAAAGCGGTGATGCGCCGTATTTCACCGATGGCGGTGGAAGAGGTGATTGAGATGCAGGGGCTGAGCCTCGATCCTACCTCACACCGGGTCATGACTGGTGAAAATCCCCTCGATATGGGACCCACCGAATTTAAACTCCTTCACTTCTTTATGACACACCCGGAACGCGTTTACAGCCGCGAACAGTTGCTGAATAACGTCTGGGGAACTAACGTCTATGTCGAAGACCGAACGGTTGACGTCCATATTCGCCGCCTGCGTAAAGCACTGGAACTGAGCGGCCACGATCGCATGGTACAGACGGTCCGCGGCACGGGTTATCGTTTCTCGACCCGTTTCTGAACAATGACAGGAGTGTGACGCGTGCTGGAACGTCTGTCATGGAAAAGGCTCGTCTTTGAACTGATCTTATGCTGTATTCCGGCCCTCATTCTGGGGGCTGTTTTTGGCTATCTGCCGTGGTTTTTACTGGTGGCCGTGACGGGACTGCTCGTCTGGCATTTCTGGAATTTACTGCGCCTCTCCTGGTGGCTATGGGTCGACAGGAGTATGACACCTCCGCCGGGAAGCGGGAGCTGGGAGCCGCTGCTCTACGGCCTGCACCAGATGCAGATGCGTAATAAAAAGCGTCGTCGTGAGCTGGGAAGCCTGATCAAACGCTTTCGCAGCGGCGCGGAGTCGCTGCCGGACGCGGTGATCCTGACGACGGAAGAAGGGACCATCTTCTGGTGTAATGGCCTCGCGCAACAGCTGCTGGGCCTGCGCTGGCCGGATGATAACGGCCAAAATATCCTTAACCTTCTGCGTTATCCCGAGTTCACGCTGTATCTGAAAAAGCGCGATTTTACCCGTCCACATAACCTTAAGCTCAACAACGGTCGTCATCTGGAAATCCGCGTAATGCCCTACAGCGATCGGCAGTGGCTGATGGTGGCGCGTGACGTAACCCAAATGCACCAGCTTGAGGGCGCGCGCCGTAACTTCTTTGCTAACGTCAGTCACGAGCTGCGTACGCCGCTGACGGTGCTTCAGGGCTACCTGGAGATGATGCAGGAACAAACGCTGGAGGGGGCGCCGCGTGAGAAAGCGCTGCATACCATGCGGGAGCAGACGTTCCGCATGGAAGGGCTGGTCAAACAGCTGCTGACGCTTTCAAAGATTGAGGCAGCCCCGTCGCTGGCGCTAAACGACATCATTGACGTGCCGATGATGCTGCGGGTGGTAGAGCGCGAGGCCCAAACGCTGAGCCATAATCAGCACACGCTGGCTTTTGACGTTGATAACACGCTGAAAGTGCTTGGCAGTGAAGATGAGTTGCGCAGTGCTATCTCAAACCTGGTGTATAACGCCGTGAACCATACCCCGCAAGGGACGCATATTACGGTGCGCTGGCAGCATATCCCGGCGGGCGCTGAATTTAGTGTAGAGGACAACGGCCCGGGGATTGGGCCAGAACATCTCCCGCGTCTTACCGAACGGTTCTACCGGGTGGATAAAGCGCGCTCGCGGCAGACCGGGGGGAGCGGGCTGGGGCTGGCAATCGTCAAGCATGCGGTGAGCCACCACGACAGCCGTCTTGATATCGAAAGTACTCTGGGCAAGGGCACGCGCTTCAGCTTCGTGCTTCCGGAACGATTAATTGCCAAAAAAAGCGCCTGACGGCAGGCGTGTCAGTTTACCTTTCCACGGGCCAGCGTTTGCTGGCCCGTTTGCTTTGCAGTCAAGCGAAACGCGGCTGAATATTATACGGCTGCTGCTTTTTTGTTCGCATGATTAGCCATGAGTTTTTCTTATACATGGCATATTATTTTGGTCTGCATTTTCATGCTGGCATATTGTTCTGGTTTTACGATCCCTCCTTGCCTTTAAACGTTATAAGCGTTTAAATTGCCCCCCATATACTGTCAGACCGACTGTATATGCGTGGTAAATCGAAAAACTATTCTTCTCCACGCCAGGACGGGAGCATATCCCGCTGAAATTGAGCAAATTTTCCGCTGCATTGTCCCGTCAGGGATGGCGAAAATCTCAACGTTTTCAACACCACATCCACAGGCAGTAAGGTTTTATGACCCATCACTTGAAATCGCGTGACATTATCGCGCTGGGCTTTATGACATTTGCGCTGTTCGTTGGCGCAGGCAACATCATTTTCCCGCCAATGGTTGGCTTACAGGCGGGTGAACACGTCTGGACGGCTGCGTTTGGCTTCCTGCTGACTGCTGTGGGTCTACCGGTACTGACCGTCATCGCGCTGGCGAAAGTAGGCGGCGGTGTGGACAGCCTCAGCACCCCGATTGGCAAAGTGGCCGGCGTTCTGCTGGCAACCGTCTGCTATCTGGCCGTTGGCCCGCTGTTCGCAACCCCGCGTACGGCGACCGTCTCCTTTGAAGTGGGGATCGCTCCGCTGACCGGTGACGGCGCGATGCCGCTGTTTATTTACAGCCTGATTTACTTCGCCATCGTGATTCTGGTTTCTCTTTATCCGGGCAAACTGCTGGATACCGTAGGTAACTTCCTGGCACCGCTGAAAATTGTGGCGCTGATCGTGCTGGCGGTTGCAGCTATCGTCTGGCCTGCGGGTCCTATCAGCTCTGCGATGGACGCGTATGAGAACGCCGCGTTCTCAAACGGTTTCGTGAATGGCTATCTGACGATGGATACGCTCGGCGCGATGGTGTTTGGTATCGTTATCGTTAACGCCGCGCGTTCTCGCGGTGTGACCGAAGCGCGTCTGCTGACCCGCTACACCATCTGGGCTGGTCTGATGGCCGGTGTCGGCCTGACGCTGCTGTATCTGGCGCTGTTCCGTCTGGGTTCAGATAGCGCAACGCTGGTCGATCAGAGCGCAAACGGCGCGGCGATCCTGCATGCTTACGTGCAGCACACCTTTGGTGGGGCAGGCAGCATGCTGCTGGCAGCGCTGATTTTCCTGGCGTGCCTGGTGACGGCGGTGGGCCTGACCTGCGCCTGTGCAGAGTTCTTCGCCCAGTATCTGCCGCTCTCTTACCGCACGCTGGTGTTTATCCTCGGCATCTTCTCCATGGCGGTGTCGAACCTCGGTCTGAGCCACCTGATTCAGGTATCCATTCCGGTGCTGACGGCGATCTATCCGCCATGTATCGTGCTGGTCGTGCTGAGCTTCACGCGTCCGTGGTGGCATAACTCTACGCGAATTATTGCGCCAACCATGTTTATCAGCCTGATTTTTGGTATCCTTGACGGGATCAAAGCATCAGCATTTGCAGAAATCCTGCCAGCCTGGACACAGCGTCTGCCGCTGTCCGAGCAGGGCCTGGCCTGGCTGATGCCTTCCGTTGTTGCGCTGGTTCTGGCGATTGTTTGGGACCGTGCTGCCGGGCGTCAGGTAACCTCCAACGCCCATTAATCAACGGCAACAAATTGTTTAACCACGGGGCTTAAGGCCCCGTGGTTTTTTGTTTTTTTCGTGTTGAATGGCAAGATTTTAATGGAAAGCACTAACAAACTTAAACGTGGATTGAGCACCCGCCACATCCGCTTTATGGCGCTGGGCTCGGCTATCGGCACCGGTCTTTTTTATGGCTCGGCAGATGCCATCAAAATGGCCGGTCCAAGCGTTCTGCTGGCCTACATCATTGGCGGCGCCGCGGCTTATATCATCATGCGCGCGCTGGGTGAGATGTCGGTTCACAACCCGTCTGCCAGCTCGTTTTCACGCTACGCGCAGGAAAACCTGGGCCCGCTGGCCGGTTTTATCACCGGCTGGACCTACTGCTTCGAAATCCTGATTGTCGCGATTGCTGACGTAACGGCGTTTGGCATCTATATGGGGGTCTGGTTCCCCGCCGTGCCGCACTGGATCTGGGTGCTGAGCGTGGTGCTGATCATCTGCGCCGTTAACCTGATGAGCGTGAAGGTGTTTGGCGAGCTGGAGTTCTGGTTCTCCTTCTTCAAGGTTGCGACCATTATCATCATGATCCTCGCCGGTTTCGGCATCATTATCTGGGGTATCGGTAACGGCGGTCAGCCAACCGGCATTCATAACCTGTGGAGCAACGGCGGCTTCTTCAGCAACGGCTGGCTTGGGATGGTCATGTCGCTTCAGATGGTCATGTTCGCCTATGGCGGTATCGAGATTATCGGCATTACCGCCGGGGAAGCGAAAGACCCTGAGAAGTCCATTCCGCGCGCCATTAACTCGGTGCCGATGCGCATCCTGGTGTTCTATGTGGGCACGCTGTTTGTGATTATGTCCATCTACCCGTGGAACCAGGTGGGCACCAACGGCAGCCCGTTTGTTCTGACCTTCCAGCATATGGGCATTGCGTTTGCGGCCAGTATTCTCAACTTTGTGGTGCTGACCGCCTCGCTGTCGGCCATCAACAGTGACGTGTTCGGCGTGGGCCGCATGCTGCACGGCATGGCGGAGCAGGGCAGCGCGCCGAAGGTGTTTGCCAAAACGTCGCGTCGCGGCACTCCGTGGGTAACGGTGCTGGTGATGACCGTGGCGCTGCTGTTCTCGGTCTACCTGAACTACATCATGCCGGAGAACGTCTTCCTGGTGATCGCGTCGCTGGCGACCTTCGCCACCGTGTGGGTGTGGATCATGATCCTGCTGTCGCAGATTGCTTTCCGTCGTCGCCTGTCGCCAGAAGAGGCCAAAGCGCTCAAGTTCAAAGTGCCGGGGGGCGTGCCAACGACCATCGTCGGCCTTATCTTCCTGGTCTTCATCATTGGCCTGATTGGTTATCACCCGGATACCCGTATCTCCCTGTACGTGGGCTTTGCGTGGATCGTCCTGCTGCTGGTGGGCTGGATGTTTAAATGCCGCCGCGACCGTCAGCTGGCGGAAGCAGAGTAAGATAAAAATGCCGGGTGGCGCTGCGCTTACCCGGCCTACACGCCCTTTTGCCCCGGCAAAAAGTCTCATCCCCCGTCCTCCTCCCCCAATAAATTCCGTCATGGTGAGCTAACCTTAACAACCCTGTGGCAAGGTGACGTCAATTTCATCAAAGGGGATTCGTGATGTTAAACGCCTGGCACCTTCCGGTTGCCCCATTTGTTAAGCAAAACAAAGACAACCTTGTGATTACGCTCTGGCTGGCGGGGGAAAATCAGCCTGAACGCGTGACGCTGCGCGCCGAAGTGGATAACGAAGAAACGTCGCTGAAAATGCACAAAGTGCGCAGCCAGCCGCAGCCGGGCATCACGGCGTGGCGGGTAAATATCGATTTGCGCAGCGGGCAGCCGCGACGCCGTTACGGCTTTAAGCTGCTGTGGAATAACCGTCAGCTGTGGTTTACCCCGCAGGGATTTAGCCGTTTTCCGCCCGCGCGCCTGGAGCAGTTTGCGGTGGACTGCCCCGAT
Organism: Enterobacter cloacae complex sp. P15RS; assembly: GCF_014895905.1. Taxonomy (NCBI): domain Bacteria; kingdom Pseudomonadati; phylum Pseudomonadota; class Gammaproteobacteria; order Enterobacterales; family Enterobacteriaceae; genus Enterobacter; species Enterobacter cloacae complex sp. P15RS. Next base: position 91,870 of record NZ_JADBQL010000004.1, read on the forward strand.
AGCGGCCCGCAGTGGGTTAACGATCAGGTCTTTTACCAGATTTTCCCGGACCGCTTTGCGCGTTCTGAAAAGCGCACCGCCGATCAGGACAAGGTCTACTACCATCATGCGGCCGGTCACGACATCATCCTGAAAAAATGGGATGAGCCGCTGACCGCCCATGCGGGGGGATCGACCTTTTACGGCGGCGATCTCGACGGTATCAGCGAAAAACTGCCGTACCTGAAAACGCTCGGCGTGACGGCGCTCTACCTGAACCCGGTGTTTAAAGCGCCAAGCGTACACAAATACGATACTCAGGATTATCGCCACGTTGACGAGCAGTTTGGCGGTGACGAGGCGCTGCTGCGGCTGCGTCATAACACGCAAAAAGAAGGTATGCGTCTGATCCTCGATGGTGTGTTCAACCACAGCGGGGATTCTCACGGCTGGTTTGATCGTCACAATCAGTCGATGGGGGGCGCTTGCCATAATCCTGACTCACCGCAGCGTGACTGGTACAGTTTTGACGAGGAGGGGCGCGCTCTGGACTGGCTGGGCTACCCGAGCCTGCCGAAGCTTGATTTCCAGTCGCCCTCGCTGGTGAACGAAATCTACGGCGGGGAAGACAGCATCGTGCGCCACTGGCTCAAAGCGCCGTGGAATATGGACGGCTGGCGGCTGGACGTGGTGCATATGCTGGGGGAAGCGGGTGGGGCGCGAAATAATCTACAGCATGTCGCCGCCATCACCCGCTCGGCAAAAATGGCCCGCCCGGAGGCATTCGTTTTCGGGGAGCACTTTGGCGACGCGCGCCAGTGGTTGCAGGCAGATGCGGAAGACGCGGCGATGAACTATCGCGGCTTCACCTTCCCGCTGTGGGGGTTCCTCGCTAACACCGATATCTCTTACGATCCGCAGCATATTGACGCCGAAACCTGCATGGCGTGGATGGAGAACTATCGCGCCAGCCTGTCGCATCAGCAGCAGCTGCGGATGTTCAACCAGCTCGACAGCCACGACACCGCGCGCTTTAAGTCGCTGCTGGGTAAAGATGTGGCGCGCCTGCCGCTGGCGGTGACCTGGCTCTTCACCTGGCCGGGCGTACCCTGCATCTACTATGGCGATGAAGTCGGGCTGGACGGCAACAACGATCCGTTCTGCCGTAAAACCTTCCCGTGGGAGCCTGAAAAGCAGGATCAGGATCTGTTCAGCCTGTTCCAGCGCATGGCGACGCTGCGCAAGCAGAGCCAGGCCCTGCGCTACGGGGGCTGTCAGGTGATGTACGCCCACGATAACGTGGTGGTGTTTGTCCGCGTCTATAACCAGCAACGCGTGCTGGTCGCAATCAACCGGGGCGAGGCGTGCGAAGTGGTGCTGGACAATTCCCCGCTGCTGGCCGGTAAAACGTGGAAGAGCAAGGAGGGCAAAGCGACGTTCCAGGAGAGCGTGCTCACGCTTCCCGCTATCTCTGCGGCGGTCTGGTTCGGCGGTTAACCGCAGGCAGAAGGGTTTTCACCTTTTAAGATGGCGCAAATGCAACTATTTGTGTCAATCTTAACGGATCGTTTACGGTGAAGGTGGAAACATGGACGAGCTTTACATCCTTGGCTGTTTGTTCCTGGTTTTTGCGCTGGTAGTGGCACCCGTGCTGGCGGTTATCGGCTTTAACCGAAGCACGGCGGCGAAGCAGGAGATCGCCCGGCTTCGCCAGCGCATTGAGGCGCTTGAGCAGCGTGGTGTGGCTGAAAAAGTGCCGGAGCCGGTGCAGTCCGTCACGCCGGTGGAGGAACCAGCGGCAGAGGCCGTTACCGCACTTGTCGATCCCTGGCGTCCCGAACCGCCCGTCACCGAAGCAAAACCTGCACCTGTACGGGCGGCGAAACGGCCTTCTGCCTTTGGCGGCATTCTCTCCTCGCTGACGCGCTGGTTCATGCAGGGCAATCCGCTGGCGAAGCTGGGGATAGTGCTGCTCTTCCTGGGTCTCTCTTTCCTGCTGCGCTATACCGTTGAACATTCACTGTTCCCGCTTGAGCTGCGCCTTGCTGCCACGGCGCTGTTTGCCATGGTTCTGCTGGTCATTGGCTGGCGGCTGCGGCACAGGCAGCGTATCTATGCCCTTATTCTACAGGGCGGGGCGACCGGCGTACTCTACCTGACCGTCTTTGGCGCATTCCGGCTGTGGCAGATGCTGCCGATGACCCTGGCGTTTGCGCTGCTGGTGGTGATTTGCGCGGCGAGCGTTGGGCTGGCCGTTCTGCAAAGGGCCCTGAGCCTTGCCATGCTGGCGAGCCTCGGCGGGTATCTCGCCCCGCTGCTTCTGTCGACGGGCGGGGGAAGCTTTGTGGCGCTGTTCTCCTTCTATCTTCTGCTGTCCATCGGCATTCTCGTCATCAGCATCTGGCAGCACTGGCGCGAGCTCAATCTGCTCGGGCTGCTCTTTACGTTCGGCGTTGGCGGCTTGTGGGGGCTGAGCGACTACCAGCCTGAAGACTACGTCATCTGCCAACTGTTTCTGATCGCCAATACGCTGATTTTCGGCGTGTTTAGCGTGGCGCTGTCGCTGCGGGCGCAGGAAAAAGGCAAGCAGATTATTGACGGCGTACTGCTGTTTGCCCCGCCGCTGGTGGGGTTTGGGATGCAGTACGGCATGACCTCGCACTGGACGTACGGCCCGGCGCTCAGCGCGCTGGGCTACGGTGCGTTTTACCTCTCGCTGGCGTTTCTCGCGCTGCGGCGCTATCCCTCCATCGGACGACCGCTGGTTATGGCGGCGCTGGCGATTGGCGGCGGGTTTGCCACGCTTGCCATCCCGCTGGCGCTGTCGGCACGCTGGACGGCGATGGTCTGGGCGCTGGAAGGGCTGGGCATCCTGTGGCTGGGCGTACAACAGCAGCAGCGGCGCATGAGTTATAGCGGGACGGCGCTGCTGGTCCTGGCGCTCGGCAGCGCCACGTGGGCGCAGATGAACGGCGTCACGTCGCTGAGCCTGCTGCTGATCTTCGCGGTGCTTAGCCTCTGCTGGCTGGCTGCGGCCTGGCTGTGGCGGAAAATCGCGCAGCCAGGCAGCTGGGCGCTGCTGGCAGGCGGGCTGCTGTTCTGGCTGGTGGCGCTGATGGGCGCGTCGCAGTTGATCCTCAAGCCGCAGTTAGCGGTTCTGGCGGGCGTGCTGGCGCTGACGGCGGCATCGGCCTGGGGCTGGCGGCAAATTGCCGCGCGTCTGGCATGGCGGGAGCTGGATGCCAGTAAATGGCTGCTGTGGCCGATGATGCTGCTGATGGTGCTGTATCAGGTCTCGCACCAGCAGATCCTGGCAGCCGGCTGGGCAAATCTGGCCTGGTGTATTGCGCTTCCTGCCGCCCTTATGCTGCTGCGGCGCGACGAAGAAAAACGTCTTCCGCGCCTGTCGATGGGGCTGCACCTGTCGCTGTTGTGGATGATTTTGCTGGCGCTGGGCGCTGAGCTTTACTGGTTTGCCCGCTCCCTGCCGTGGGGGATGGCGGCCTGGGGAAGCGGCATCGCCATGGCTGTTGGCGGTGGGGTGATTATGATGCTCTCCGCGGCCGTCCGGCATCGTGCGTGGCCGTTCCGGGTCTGGCCTGCACTCTATGCCTGTCTTAGCATGATACCGGTGGTTGTGGTGCTCCTGGTATTGCTGGTGGTCACCAATTTCCAGGACGGCGTGGTCTATCGACAGACCTGGCTGCCGCTGGTGAACCCGCTTGAGGAAGGGGCGGCGTTTGCCCTGCTGGGGCTGGTGGTCTTCTATCGGGCCGTGGCGAGCTACTATCCGGCATCGCTTGCGCAGTCCCGACCATGGCCCGCCGTTGCGCTGATGGCGCTTGGCTTCTGGTGGCTTAACGGCGCGCTGCTTCGCGCGCTGGCGTGGTACGGCGAGGTGGCCTGGAACATGGAATCATTGTGGCATTCGCGGCTTATTCAGACCACCTTTGCCCTGTTCTGGATGTTCTGCGCGCTGGTGGTGATGATCCGCGCCACCCGTCGGGCCTCCCGCCAGCAGTGGCTTGGCGGTGCGACGCTGCTGGGCGTGGTCATGCTCAAGCTGATGCTGGTGGACAGTGCGGGCGGAGGCGGCCTGGCGCGCGCCGTCGCGTTTATTGGCGTGGCGATCCTGGTCCTGATTGTGGGCTATTTCTCGCCGCTACCGCCTAAAGCAGGAGAAGAAAAATGAAATGGATGAAAGCGGTTGTTTGTGCGGCACTGCTGGCCCAGTCCGGTCCGGCGATAAGCGAGAGCGCACCGGCGGAATCTCCCCGGAATTATGCCTTCGGCCTGTCCCTTGATACTTCAACAGCGTCGCCGTGGTATCGGGTCACGCTGCCGTTGTCCGTTTACCAGCAGAGCACATCGCCCGATCTGCGCGACGTTCGCGTGTTTAATCAGGCGGGTGAGGCGGTACCGTTCAGCCTGGTTACCACAACGCGTCCGCAGCCGGCACCGACCACAACGCCTCTGCGCCTCTTTGCGCTTAACGCCTCGCCGGACAGGGAAGAGGGCAGCGGCGAGAAAATTATGCTGCGGGCCAGAAACGGCGTGGAAATTGTGCTGGAAGGGCAGACAGCAGCGGCGGCCGGACAACGCTATCTGCTGACTCTGCCGGAAAACGCGGCTGAGGTTCCGCTCTCTCAGCTCCAGCTGATTTGGGACGCGCCGCAGGGCTCGTGGCAGGGGACCGCATCGGTCTATTACGGTGAGGATCTGAAAAACTGGTCAACCCTGCGCGAAGAGATGCCGCTGCTGGACGTGATCAGCGGGCAGGATCGCCTTAAGCTCGACCGCATCGATACCGATCTGGTGTTATCCCCTGAGGCGAATCGTTATCTGCTTTTAGTGCTGAACACGGGGCATTCTGCCCTGACGTTAACCGGCGTCAACGCCATTAACGCCCCTGCACAGGCGGGATCTGAACACATTAGCCTGGCGGGAGAGGGAGAGCGTGTATCCGAAAGCGAAGCCGTGTGGCGCTGGACGCATCCGCAACCCCTCAGTGCGATTGGCTTCATGCTGAATGGCGACGGCGTTCTCCCGGTAGAAATAGCCTGGCGGAGTTCGGACAAAGATCGGTGGCATACGCTGAAAAAAGAGGTGATCTACCAGCTTGGCGGTAAAACGTCTGAACCCATTTCGCTTCCGGGCGGGCTGATCGAGGCGGTGAAAATTAACGCCCTGAACGCGCGCCTGCCGGAGAACCTGCCGGGCGTGACCGGGCAACGCGTGCGCTACGACCTGGTGTTCAACGCGCAGGGAAAAGGGCCGTACCTGCTCGCGTGGGGGAACGGGGCCGCTAAACCGGCAAGCGTGGAAATGGATATGCTGATCCCGTCCGGGCTGCGTAAGACCTACGATCTGGCAGCCCTGCCGATGGCCGATACGCTGGAGGCTGTCCCGCTGGGTGGCGAGGCGCGTTTAACCGCGACGTCTGCGGCAGAGCAGGAAAGCCGGATGAAAACGCTGATGGTCTGGGGCGTACTGATCGCCGGGGTATTGCTGCTTGCGGGGATGGCATGGCGAGTCTGGCGCGAGGTAAAAAAAGACGGCGCCGCATAAGGCATAAAAAAACCCGCGTATTCGCGGGTTTTTCGTAAACCGTACCGATTACAGGCTGGATACGTTCTCAGACAGGTATTTAGCTACGCCGTCTGGGGAAGCAGCCATACCTTCTTTACCTTTTTCCCACTGAGCCGGGCACACTTCACCGTGCTCTTCGTGGAACTGGAGCGCGTCAACCATGCGCAGCATTTCGTCGATGTTACGACCCAGCGGCAGATCGTTCACAACCTGGTGACGAACGATGCCGTTTGCGTCGATCAGGAAAGAACCACGCAGTGCAACGCCAGCGTCCGGATGTTCGATACCGTAAGCCTGCTGGATTTCGCGTTTGATGTCCGCAACCATCGCGTATTTCACCGCACCGATGCCGCCGTTTTCGACAGGGGTGTTACGCCATGCGTTGTGTACAAATTCAGAGTCGAAGGAGACGCCAACCACTTCCACGCCACGCTTCTGGAATTCTTCGTAACGTTTGTCGAACGCGATCAGCTCAGACGGGCAAACGAAAGTGAAGTCCATTGGCCAGAAGAACAGAACGGTTGCTTTACCGTTGGTGTGCTGTTTGAAGTTGAAGTTTTCAACGATTTCACCGTTACCCAGAACTGCGGCAGCTGTAAAATCCGGGGCCGGACGAGTTACCAGAACCATATGATTCTCCTGTAGATACTAAGGTTATTTGGAACGCAACGCGGGCCAGTATAGAGACTGCGCGGGAATAAGACAAAGAGGTGGTAACAATCGTTCCACCAGTTTTTACCTATCAATCAAACCGGCATCACAGTTCTTTATTTTTTGCCTGCATCATCATACGCGGGTAGAACTGCCAGAAGCGGGTTTCCAGCGCATCGTAATGTTCATCCAGGTCATGCCATGAGTCGCGCAGCGCGTCCAGACGCGGGCGGCGGCTCGCCATGCCGTTCAGGACGTTCTGAATAAAATCCATCTCGCGGTATCGCTCCAGCCAGCGTTCAGACCACAGATAGTTATTCAGATTCACAAAGCGCGGCGGGGAGTCCGGCAAAATGATCGAGACCTGTGCGTGGGCGTAGCGCACAAACTCTGGCAGCGTCATGTCAGTCGACAGCTGTGACCAGTGGCGCGACAGGAAATGATCCCACATTACGTCGAGCGTGATTGGCGCCACGCGTCGCGTTTCGGGGCGGAACCAGGCTTTGGCTTCCGTTACTTCCGGCAGGTTATCGGTCAGCACGTCGATGCGGCGGTGCATAAAAATCCCGTCGACAACCTCGGGGGAATAGTCTTCCGCGGGGTTGCCGCGCACGAAATCGGCCAGCAAATTGCCGGAGAGGGAGCTGTCCGCGAGGTGAGCCAGATGCAGGTGAGCGAGAAAATTCATGCGTTTTATTTGTCCGGTGGCGGCTAGTTGTTGCAGCAAAAGGGCGCGAGCACTAGACTATGCCGCCTGTTTTTAAGTCACGAGTATACGTCATGCGCGTCGCCGATTTCTCCTTTGAACTACCTGAATCCCTGATTGCTCACTACCCCATGCCTGAGCGTAGCAGCTGTCGCTTGCTGTCACTGGACGGGCCAACGGGCGCGCTGACGCACGGTACTTTCACCGATCTGCTCGACAAGCTCAACCCTGGCGATCTGCTGGTCTTTAACAATACCCGCGTGATCCCGGCGCGCCTGTTTGGCCGTAAGGCCAGCGGCGGCAAGATTGAAGTGCTGGTCGAACGTATGCTCGATGATAAACGTATTCTGGCACATATTCGCGCCTCCAAGGCGCCGAAGCCGGGTGCTGAGCTGCTGCTGGGCGATGACGAGAGTATCAAAGCGACCATGACCGCGCGCCACGACGCGCTGTTCGAGGTGGCGTTCGACGACGAGCGCACGGTGCTTGATATCCTCAACACCATCGGCCACATGCCGCTGCCGCCGTACATTGAGCGCCCGGATGAAGAGGCCGACCGCGAACTGTATCAGACCGTCTACAGCCAGAAGCCTGGCGCGGTCGCGGCCCCGACCGCAGGCCTGCACTTTGATGAACCGCTGCTGGAAAAGCTGCGCGCCAAAGGCATTGAGATGGCCTTCGTGACGCTGCACGTTGGCGCGGGTACGTTCCAGCCGGTGCGCGTGGACAGCATTGAAGACCACATCATGCACTCTGAGTACGCCGAAGTGCCGCAGGAGGTTGTGGATGCGGTGCTGGCGGCGAAAGCGCGCGGCAGCCGCGTCGTGGCTGTCGGAACGACATCCGTGCGTTCTCTTGAGAGCGCCGCGCAGGCCGCGAAAAGCGAGTTGATTGAGCCGTTCTTTGGCGATACGCAGATCTTTATTTACCCGGGCTATCAGTACAAAGTCATTGATGCGCTGGTGACCAACTTCCATCTGCCTGAATCTACATTGATTATGCTGGTGTCCGCGTTTGCGGGGTATCAGCATACGATGAATGCCTACAAGTCTGCGGTAGAACAAAAATATCGCTTTTTTAGCTACGGTGACGCGATGTTTATCACGTACAATCCGCAGGCTTTGAATGAGCGTGTCGGGGAATAAGTCCGCGGCACCGTATGACAACGTTGGACTGTTTTTCTGACGTCGGAGAAAAAATGAAATTTGAACTTGATACCACCGACGGTCGCGCGCGTCGCGGTCGCCTGGTGTTTGATCGCGGCGTGGTTGAAACCCCCGCGTTTATGCCTGTGGGCACGTACGGCACCGTAAAAGGGATGACGCCGGAAGAAGTTGAAGCCACGGGCGCACAGATTATTCTCGGCAACACCTTCCACCTGTGGCTGCGTCCGGGCCAGGAGATCATGAAGCTCCACGGCGATCTGCACGATTTCATGCAGTGGAAAGGCCCGATCCTGACCGACTCCGGCGGTTTCCAGGTCTTCAGCCTGGGCGATATCCGCAAAATCACAGAGCAGGGCGTACATTTCCGTAACCCGATCAACGGCGATCCGATCTTCCTCGATCCGGAAAAATCGATGGAGATTCAGTACGATCTCGGCTCCGATATTGTGATGATCTTCGACGAATGTACGCCATACCCGGCGGACTGGGACTATGCGAAACGCTCCATGGAGATGTCCCTGCGCTGGGCGAAGCGTAGCCGCGACCGTTTTGATTCCCTGCAAAACAAAAATGCGCTGTTCGGCATTATTCAGGGCAGCGTTTACGAAGATTTACGCGATATCTCCGTTAAAGGTCTGGTAGAGATAGGCTTTGATGGCTACGCTGTCGGCGGTTTGGCTGTGGGTGAGCCGAAGGAAGATATGCACCGCATTCTGGAGCATGTCTGCCCGCAAATCCCGGCGGATAAACCACGATACCTGATGGGGGTGGGTAAGCCAGAAGATCTGGTGGAAGGCGTACGTCGCGGCATTGATATGTTCGACTGCGTGATGCCTACCCGAAACGCACGTAACGGTCATCTGTTCGTTACCGATGGCGTGGTGAAAATCCGTAACGCGAAGCATAAGAGTGACACCAGCCCGCTCGATTCCGAGTGCGATTGCTATACCTGTCGCAATTATTCTCGCGCGTATCTGCATCATCTCGATCGTTGCAACGAGATTTTGGGCGCGCGTCTCAATACCATTCATAATCTTCGTTATTATCAGCGCTTAATGGCTGGTTTACGTAAGGCTATCGAAGAGGGTAAATTAGAGAGCTTCGTGACCGATTTCTACCAACGTCAGGGGCGGGATGTTCCACCGTTGAACGTTGATTAATTTTAATAATGAGGGAATTTGAATGAGCTTTTTTATTTCTGATGCGGTAGCAGCAACGGGCGCACCAGCGCAGGGCAGCCCGATGTCTCTGATTCTGATGCTGGTTGTGTTCGGTCTGATCTTCTACTTCATGATCCTGCGTCCACAGCAGAAGCGTACTAAAGAGCACAAAAACCTGATGAACTCCATCGCGAAAGGCGATGAAGTCCTGACCAATGGTGGCCTGGTAGGTCGCGTTACCAAAGTAGCGGAAAACGGCTACATTGCTATCGCCCTCAACGACACCACTGAAGTGGTTATCAAACGTGACTTCGTAGCTGCCGTTCTGCCGAAAGGCACCATGAAGGCGCTGTAATCCCAACTTTTCCCAAAGGGAACTGCCGTGTTAAACCGTTATCCTTTGTGGAAGTACATCATGCTGGTCGTCGTGATTATCGTCGGCCTGCTGTACGCGCTTCCCAACCTGTATGGTGAGGATCCGGCCGTTCAAATCACTGGCGCGCGCGGTGTCGCCGCCAGTGAGCAAACGCTGATCCAGGTCCAGAAAACGTTACAAGAAGAAAAAATTACCGCTAAGTCTGTGGCACTGGAAGAGGGCGCAATTCTTGCTCGCTTCGACACCACCGACACGCAGCTCCGCGCACGTGAAGCGCTGATGGGCGTGCTGGGTGATAAATACGTCGTGGCGCTTAACCTTGCTCCTGCAACCCCGCGCTGGCTGGCTGCGCTGAACGCAGAGCCAATGAAACTGGGTCTTGACCTGCGTGGTGGTGTTCACTTCCTGATGGAAGTGGATATGGATACCGCGCTCGGCAAGCTACAGGAACAGAATATCGACAGCCTGCGCAGCGATCTGCGCGATAAGGGCATTCCGTACACCACCGTACGCAAAGAAGATAACTACGGTATGAGCATCACGTTCCGCGACAGCGCGGCACGCGATCAGGCTGTGACTTATCTGTCTCAGCGTCACCGCGATCTGGTGATCACCTCTCAGGGCAGCAACCAGCTGCGTGCGGTCATGACCGACGCGCGTCTGAGTGAAGCGCGTGAATACGCCGTTCAGCAGAACATCAACATTCTGCGTAACCGTGTAAACCAGCTGGGCGTGGCTGAGCCACTGGTACAGCGTCAGGGTGCTGACCGTATCGTGGTTGAGCTGCCGGGTATCCAGGATACCGCACGTGCGAAAGAGATTCTGGGTGCGACAGCAACCCTGGAGTTCCGTCTGGTGAATTCCAACGTCGATCAGGCAGCTGCGGCCTCAGGCCGTGTCCCGGGCGATTCCGAAGTGAAACAGACCCGTGAAGGCCAGCCGGTTGTGCTGTACAAACGCGTGATCCTGACCGGTGACCATATCACCGACTCCACTTCAAGCCAGGATGAGTACAACCAGCCGCAGGTGAATATCTCGCTTGATAGCGCTGGTGGCAACATCATGTCTAACTTCACTAAGGACAACATCGGCAAGCCGATGGCGACCCTGTTCGTGGAGTACAAAGACAGCGGTAAGAAAGACGCCAACGGCCGTGCGGTGCTGGTGAAAGAGGAAGAGGTGATCAACATCGCCAACATCCAGTCTCGTCTGGGTAACAGCTTCCGTATCACCGGTATCAGCAACCCGAACGAAGCGCGTCAGCTCTCTCTGCTGCTGCGTGCCGGTGCGCTGATTGCGCCAATTCAGATTGTTGAAGAACGTACCATCGGTCCAACCCTGGGTATGCAGAACATCAAACAGGGTCTGGAAGCGTGTCTGGCCGGCCTGGCGGTGTCCATCATCTTCATGATCTTCTTCTACAAGAAGTTCGGCCTGATTGCGACGTCTGCGCTGATTGCCAACCTGGTGCTAATCATCGGCATCATGTCCCTGCTGCCGGGGGCGACGCTAACCATGCCGGGTATAGCGGGTATCGTCCTGACCCTTGCGGTGGCGGTCGACGCCAACGTACTGATAAACGAACGTATCAAAGAAGAGCTGAGCAACGGTCGTTCTGTACAGCAGGCGATTGAAGAAGGCTACAAAGGGGCGTTCAGCTCCATCTTCGATGCGAACGTAACAACACTGATTAAGGTTCTTATCCTGTATGCAGTGGGTACTGGCGCGATCAAAGGCTTTGCGATTACTACCGGTATCGGTGTCGCAACGTCGATGTTTACCGCTATTGTCGGCACCCGTGCCATCGTGAACCTGCTGTACGGCGGCAAGCGCGTCAAAAAGCTGTCTATCTGAGGAGTGCGTTGTGGCACAGGAATATACTGTTGAACAATTGAACCACGGCCGTAAAGTCTGGGACTTTATGCGCTGGGACTACTGGGCCTTCGGCATTTCAGGTTTTCTGCTGATTTTGTCCATCGTCATTATGGGCGTGAAAGGCTTTAACTGGGGTCTGGACTTCACCGGTGGTACGGTGATCGAAATTACCCTGGAAAAACCGGTCGATATGGACCAGATGCGTGAGTCTCTGCAAAAGGCGGGCTTTGAAGAGCCGCTGCTCCAGAACTTTGGCAGCAGCCGCGACATCATGGTGCGTATGCCTCCGGTACACGATGCCAACGGCAGCCAGGAGCTGGGCAGCAAGGTCGTTCAGGTTATTAACGAAACGACCAGCCAGGACGCGACGGTTAAGCGTATTGAGTTCGTCGGCCCGAGTGTCGGTGCAGACCTGGCGCAGACCGGTGCGATGGCGCTGCTGGTGGCGCTGATCTCAATCCTGATTTACGTTGGTTTCCGCTTTGAGTGGCGACTGGCGGCAGGCGTGGTTATCGCCCTGGCGCACGACGTGGTGATCACCATGGGCATACTGTCTCTGTTCCACATTGAGATTGACCTGACAATTGTGGCATCCCTGATGTCCGTTATCGGTTACTCACTGAACGACAGTATCGTGGTATCTGACCGTATTCGTGAAAACTTCCGTAAGATCCGTCGCGGTACGCCGTACGAAATCTTTAACGTGTCGTTGACCCAGACGCTGCACCGTACGTTGATCACCTCCGGTACCACCCTGATGGTGATCCTGATGCTGTTCCTGTTCGGTGGCCCGGTGCTGGAAGGCTTCTCGCTGACCATGCTGATCGGTGTGTCTATCGGTACGGCCTCGTCTATCTACGTGGCGTCCGCGCTGGCGCTGAAGCTGGGCATGAAGCGCGAGCATCTGATCCAGCAGAAAGTCGAGAAAGAAGGGGCGGATCAGCCGTCTATTCTGCCGTAAGCGATCGTCTTACGCGGCATCGAAATCCCGGCCAGTTGGCCGGGATTTTTTTTGTCTGCATCTCACAAACACTCCTGACAGTATGCTGTCAGGAGCCCTGCCGTAGACTCCTTCTCAACCCTAACAACAGGCAGGAGGACGTATGAAAAGAGTTATTAACTGGTTTGAAATTCCGGTCGCCAATATGGATCGCGCCATCAAATTTTATGAGTCGGTGATGCAGGTCGCGCTGCGGCGCGAGAAGATGGACGTGGCTGAGCTGGCGATTTTCCCGCACGAGGATCCGGCCACGGGCGGCGCGCTGGCGAAATTTGACGGCGTTACACCGTCTTCGCAGGGCGCTATTATTTACCTGCATACTGCCAATCTGGCGGCCACGCTCGATCGTATTGCTTCTGCGGGCGGTGAGTGCGTGTTTGGCCCGCTGGAACTGCCGCAAGGCATTGGCACTATAGCCCTGTTTGCCGACAGCGAAGGTAATCGCGTCGGCCCAGGAAAAAGTGCTGGCGATCCTGCCAGAAGAGAGCCGCCGCAAAGCTGAGCAGACGCGGATTTACGCGCCGGATATTGCCCTTCAGCCACATTCCCGTAGTGGTTTCGACGTGATCCATCAGGCGATTTCCGCACAGCGCGTGCTGGCACTGCATTATCGTGATGAGGCTGGGCAGCTCTCAAAGCGCGAGGTTCAGCCGCTGGGCTTGTTCTTCTGGGGAGAGCGCTGGCTGCTGGCGGCGTGGTGTGAACGGCGCGATGACTATCGCTGTTTCCGGCTCGACCGATGCCTCAATATTGTGCAGACGAAGAGGCGGTTTAGCGAAAGTGCGGACAGGTCATTGGCAGATTTTTTGCGCAAGGTGAGGCAGTAAAAAGCCGGGTGGCGGCTACGCCTTACCCGGCCTACATTCGGATCGTAGGCCCGGTAAGCGTAGCGCCACCGGGCGGAATCCGCACTGATTAGAAGTTGTAACCCACCACCAGGTAACCACCCCAACCGGTAGAACGCACGCTGAAGTCGCCGTTGCCGAAGTTCAGGCTGGCGTCGTCGTTCCACTGACCGCCGTTGTGCCAGTAACGCGCAACAACAGAGTAGTGCCAGTGATCGTAGTTCAGCGCCAGGATGTGACTGGAGGCGATGGAGTCATTGGTGCGCGCCTTCTTGCCGTTCAGATCGCGGAAGTCGTTGTCGCCCAGGTCTGAACCCCAGTCAAAGTTGGTGAAGCCGATGTAGCTCAGGTTACCGCCCCACAGCTGGGTGATTGGCACAAAGTATTTCACTTTGAAACGGTAGCCGTCCCATTCGTTTTCGTTCGCGGCACCGTAGTTCTGCCACTGGTATTTTGCGTACACGTTCATGGACAGGCTCATTGGCAGGCCAGTCTCAATGTCGGTGCCCAGACCCATATACCAGGTGCTCTGACGACCGGACTTGTTGCGGCCCATGTCGTAGATGTAGTTGTTTGCGAAATACCACTCTTTGAACGGACCAAACGCCAGGCTGGTGCCGGTCAGCTTGTCGATGGAGAAGCGCGGCTCGATCTCCATGAACAGAGGGGAACCATGGTTCCAGATACCTTTCGCGTCGGTGTTACCACCGAAGAAGACCGGGGCATCCATGTAGCCGTAGAAATCAAACCAGTCTTTTTTAGCGAACGCTTCGTACTCAAGGTAGGTATCGTTACGGATCTGCGGTCCGAAACGGGTGTGGTAACTGCCCACAACGTTAACGCTCTGATGCCACCAGTCAGAAACATATTCTGGCTTGGTATTCTCCGCAGCGTTAGCCGTGAAAGAGGAGGAGAGTGCCAGAACTGCACCGGCTGCGAGTAATGTTTTTTTCATAATCATGCCACTGATTGAAATTCCCTTCCGGGAGTGAAAAATGCGCGAATTGCGTTTCTAAATATTTCGTGTTTCTGCGGAGCCTATTATAGGAATCCTTGCTCACAAAAATATGTGGTGTTTCACATATCTCTCACATACGTAATCGATTGCGTTCACGTTTGCGTACTTTAGACGGGCGGGATTGTAGCGGCAATCATTTATGTTGCCAATCCATACGAAATGTAAATGTTAGCGGAGTGACATTTCACTCCGCTAAAAGTGAAGGTTATTGCGCGGCGGGTTGAATGTCGTGAATGCGGATAAAGCCTAACTGTTCCGGCGTCAGGCCGCTCAGCTGAACCGGGATGTCCACGTCGCTTGGTGCCAGCGTGCTGGCGGGGGCGGTGAAAAGCTGGTTCTTCACGTTCACTTCCTGATAGTTCTCGGTAGTGCCCTGGATCTGTCCCCACTCCACGGTGCCGGTAAAGGCCGGAAGCGGATCGTTGGACTCACCCTGGATACGCAATGTTGCGCGCGTACCATCCGCATTGGCTGCAACATTCACCAGAGACATTTTTAGCATGCCAATCTGGCTGTTGAGTCGGGCAGGCGTATTAGCCCCTGGCAACAGATAAACGCCATTGCTGGATTTGGCATTCAGCGCGTTCTGCTGGGTGATCTTTACGGTTTCCTGGTTAAGTTTGTTCATCGCCACGTTGAGCGTATTCACGCTTTGTTTCATCTCGCGGACTTCACTTTGCTGTGCGCAGGCGCTGAGCGTGAACAGGCTCCCCACCAGCACGATTTTCAGGTAACGTCTTGTCATTGCGTTTAATTCCTTGAAATCACAGAGTGCTGCAATGGTAGACAGGATAGTGCCGCCAGGCATAGATCCTTTGTCTCAAAAAGCTCTTCCTTTGTTGTCGGGCCAGTTCAGGGTAAAATAGAAATCAGTTAACCAGATAACAGGGACATCGTATGCATTGCCCATTTTGCTCCGCCGTGGATACCAAAGTCATCGACTCACGTCTTGTAGGCGAAGGGTCTTCCGTGCGCCGTCGCCGGCAGTGTCTGGTGTGCAACGAGCGTTTTACCACCTTCGAGGTGGCAGAGCTGGTCATGCCGCGCGTGGTAAAAAGTAACGATGTGCGCGAACCGTTCAATGAAGAAAAACTGCGCAGCGGGATGCTCAAGGCGCTGGAAAAACGGCCCGTCAGCTCCGATGACGTCGAAATGGCGTTAAACCACATTAAATCTTATCTGCGCGGGTTAGGCGAGCGCGAAGTACCGAGCAAAATGATTGGTAATCTGGTGATGGAACAGCTGAAAAAGCTCGATAAAGTCGCCTACATCCGCTTCGCCTCCGTTTACCGCAGCTTTGAAGACATCAAAGAGTTTGGCGAAGAAATCGCCCGCTTACAGGATTAAGCCCATGCACGACGAGATGTACATGGCGCGAGCCATGAAGCTGGCGCAGCGCGGTCGGTTTACCACTCACCCTAACCCCAACGTCGGGTGCGTCATTGTTAAAGATGGCGAGATTGTGGGGGAAGGTTTTCACTACCGCGCAGGCGAGCCGCATGCTGAAGTGCATGCCCTGCGTATGGCGGGGGAGAACGCGCGTGGCGCGACGGCCTACGTGACGCTGGAGCCATGCAGCCACCACGGGCGTACGCCGCCGTGCTGTGAAGCGCTGATTGCGGCAGGGGTTTCGCGCGTGGTCGCCGCTATGCAGGATCCTAACCCGCAGGTGGCGGGCCGCGGCCTTTATCGTCTGCAACAGGAAGGGATCGACGTCAGCCACGGCCTGATGATGCAGGATGCGGAAGCCATCAACAAAGGCTTCCTGAAGCGCATGCGCACCGGCTTCCCGTTTATTCAGCTTAAGCTGGGTGCCTCACTGGATGGCCGTACGGCGATGGCCAACGGCGAGAGCCAGTGGATCACGTCCCCGCAGGCAAGGCGCGATGTGCAACGTCTGCGCGCGCAAAGCCATGCTATTCTCACCAGCAGTGAGACGGTGCTGGCTGACGATCCGGCGATGACCGTGCGCTGGGATGAGCTGAATGCGGATACCCAGGCGCTCTACCCGCAGGAGAACCTGCGCCAGCCGCTGCGCATTATTATTGATAGCCAGAACCGCGTGACGCCGGAGCACCGCATCGTGCAGCAGCCGGGTGAAACCTGGATTGCGCGCACGAAGGAAGATACGCGCGAGTGGCCGGAAGGCGTGCGCAGCATTATGGTGCCGGAGCATAACGGACATCTGGATCTCGTGGTGCTGATGATGTTGCTCGGCAAACAGCAGGTCAACAGCATCTGGGTCGAAGCCGGGCCGACGCTCGCCGGCGCGCTGCTCCAGGCGGGGCTGGTGGATGAGCTTCTCGTCTACGTTGCGCCTAAACTGTTAGGTAACGACGCCCGCGGCCTGTTTGTGCTGCCCGGCCTTGAAAAACTGGCCGATGCGCCGCAACTTTCATTCAGCGAGATTCGTCCGGTGGGCCCGGATGTCTGCCTCCATTTAACGACAGCGTAATTGCTCCCGAAATAGGGAAGCAGTGCGCAAAGTATTATGATAAAATCCGCCCCCCTGCGGGGCCAAATGAACCCGTAAAGGAAGAGTATGAACATTATTGAAGCTGCTGTAGCTACCCCGGACGCTCGCGTCGCCATCACCATTGCGCGTTTCAACAACTTCATCAACGATAGCCTGCTGGAAGGTGCGGTTGACGCCCTGAAACGTATCGGCCAGGTTAAAGATGACAATATTACCGTCGTTTGGGTACCAGGTGCTTATGAACTGCCACTGGCAGCAGGCGCGCTGGCGAAAACCGGTAAATACGACGCGGTGATTGCGCTGGGTACCGTTATTCGTGGCGGCACTGCGCACTTCGAATACGTTGCGGGCGGTGCAAGCAACGGTCTGGCGCACGTTGCGCAGGATGCTGAAATTCCTGTCGCGTTCGGCGTATTGACCACCGAAAGTATTGAACAAGCCATCGAACGTGCTGGCACCAAAGCCGGTAACAAAGGTGCAGAAGCTGCACTGACCGCGCTTGAAATGATCAATGTATTGAAAGCCATTAAGGCCTGATTTTTTTGTAAGGGGAATTCCGTGAAACCTGCTGCTCGTCGCCGCGCCCGTGAATGTGCCGTCCAGGCACTTTACTCCTGGCAGTTGTCCCAGAACGACATCGCTGATGTTGAATACCAGTTCCTGTCAGAACAGGACGTGAAAGACGTTGACGTTCTGTACTTCCGTGAACTGCTGTCGGGAGTGGCGACTAATAGCGCGTATCTCGATGGCCTGATGAAGCCATACCTGTCCCGTCTGCTCGAAGAGCTGGGCCAGGTGGAAAAAGCAGTGTTGCGTATCGCGCTGTTTGAGCTGTCTAAACGTGACGATGTGCCGTACAAAGTGGCCATCAACGAAGCGATCGAACTGGCGAAAACCTTCGGTGCTGAAGACAGCCACAAGTTTGTAAACGGCGTACTTGATAAAGCCGCACCTGCGATCCGTCCCCACAAAAAGTGATCCGCAAACCGGAGTCCTGCATTGCCGAAACGGCAGTGCGGCTCCGGTTTTTTCTTTTATTTGCTGAGGCATAACGTATGGCATGCGGCGAATTCTCCCTGATTGCCCGTTATTTCGACCGTGTCAGAACCTCTCGTCTTGATGTTGAAACCGGCATTGGCGATGACTGTGCACTTCTCAATGTTCCCGAAAAACAGACGCTGGCAATCAGCACCGACACCTTAGTATGTGGGCGTCACTTCCTGCCCGATATCGATCCTGCTGACCTGGCGTATAAGGCGCTGGCGGTCAACGTCAGCGATCTGGCGGCAATGGGCGCCGACCCGGCCTGGCTGACGCTGGCCCTGACACTGCCGGAGGTGGATGAAGCCTGGCTTGAAGCGTTCAGCGATGCGCTGTTTGAACAGCTGAACTATTACGATATGCAGCTGATTGGCGGTGACACCACTGCGGGTCCGCTATCGATGACCCTGGCCATTCACGGTTATGTGCCTGCCGGGCGCGCGCTCAAGCGCTCGGGCGCAAAACCGGGAGACTGGATCTACGTGACCGGCACGCCGGGAGACAGCGCGGCAGGTCTGGCGATCCTTCAGAACCGTTTAGCGGTTGAAGATGCGGACGATGCGGCGTACCTGGTGAAGCGTCACATGCGGCCAACGCCGCGTATTCTGCACGGTCAGGCGCTGCGCGAGCGGGCCAGTTCGGCTATCGACCTGTCTGACGGGCTGATCTCCGATCTTGGTCATATCCTGAAAGCCAGCGGCGTGGGCGCACGTATCGATCTTGATCTGTTCCCGCTGTCAGAGCCGCTGCGTCGTCATGCCGAGCCTGAACAGGCGCTGCGCTGGGCGTTATCCGGTGGGGAAGATTATGAGCTGTGCTTTACCGTTCCCGAACTGAATCGCGGGACGCTGGACGTGGCGTTAGCGCATCTGGGAGCGAAATTTACCTGCATCGGGCAGGTGATGCCGGAGAGCGAAGGGCTACTGTTTGTCCGTGATGGTGCCCCGGTTACGCTTGACTGGAAAGGGTACGATCATTTTGGGTGAGTGTTTTGCCGGGTGGCGCTACGCTTACCCGGCCTACAAATAGTGTGCGATCGTAGGCCGGGTAAGCCGCCACCCTGCAAGCGTTTACTTAAACCCCACCACCGGATGCTGCTGATACGGCGTCTCCAGCTCGGCAACCTGCTCAGGCGTCAGCGATAAATCCACCGCGCTTAACAACTCATCCAGCTGTTCTTCCCGCGATGTACCAATAATCGGTGCGGCGACACCCCGCTTGCCCAGCAGCCACGCCAGCGCCACCTGCGCGCGCGTTGCGCCGATATCGTCGGCGATCCCGGCTAAACGTTCGGCAATCAGCGCATCGCTGGCTTCCGTGTTGTCGTACAGATTTTTACCCACTTCATCCGATACCAGCCGCGCCGTGGTTTCTCCCCACGGACGGGTTAAGCGTCCGCGCGCCAGCGGGCTCCACGGGATCACCGCCACGCCTTCCTGGTCGCAGAGCGGCAGCATCTCGCGTTCTTCTTCCCGGTAAATCAGGTTGTAGTGATCCTGCATGGTGACAAAGCGTGCCCAGCCGTGCTGCGCCTGGATATCGAGCGCCTGAGCAAACTGCGACGCGTGCATGGACGACGCGCCGATATAGCGCGCTTTACCCGCTTTTACGACATCGTTCAGCGCTTCAAGCGTCTCTTCAATCGGCGTGTTGTAATCCCAGCGGTGGATTTGCAGCAGGTCGACGTAATCCATGTTCAGGCGTCTGAGGCTGTCATCGATGGAACGGAGGATCTGCGCGCGAGAAAGGCCTTCAGTCAGCTCGCCTGACGGGTAGTAAACCTTGGTGGCGACCACAATCTCATCCCGACGGGCAAAATCACGCAGGGCGCGGCCCACAATCTCTTCGCTGCTGCCGTCAGAGTAGCTGTTGGCGGTATCGAAGAAGTTGATGCCGCCGTCTATGGCGCGCTTGATGATAGGGCGGCTGCTCTCTTCCGGCAGCGTCCAGGCGTGATTTCCCCGGTCAGGCTCGCCAAAGGTCATGCAGCCCAGGCAAAGCCGGGACACCCTGAGGTCCGTTTTTCCTAATGTCGTGTATTGCATGGTTCCGCTCCTGCTGTTTAAACAATACGTTTAAGCATAGCAGGAGCAGAAAAGGGGAGGGATCAGGCCAGCCAGCTGCGGATTCTGGCTTCGATACCGGCGGCGTCCAGGCCGATATCGGCACGCGCCTCGTCCTGAGTACCTTGCGGGATAAAGTGGTCCGGCAGGCCGAGATTCAGCACCGGAACCCATTTACGGTTCGCCATCAGCACTTCATTCACGCCGCTACCCGCGCCACCCATGATGGCGTTCTCTTCCAGCGTGACCAGCACGTCATGGCTTTCCGCCATGCTCAGAATCAGAGATTCATCGAGCGGCTTCACAAAGCGCATATCCACCAGCGTCGCGTTCAGGGTTTCAGCAACTTTTGCCGCTTCCGGCATCAGCGTACCAAAGTTCAGGATCGCCACTTTTTCGCCGCGACGTTTCACCAGACCTTTACCGATGTCCAGCTTTTCCAGCGGCTGAAGTTCAACGCCAAGGGCATTGCCGCGCGGATAACGTACCGCGCAGGGGCCGTCCTGATAGTGGTAGCCGGTATACAGCATCTGACGACACTCGTTTTCGTCGCTTGGCGTCATGATGACCATGTCCGGGATGCAGCGCAGGAAGGAGAGATCAAACGCCCCCTGGTGCGTCTGGCCGTCGGCCCCCACGATGCCCGCGCGGTCGATAGCAAACAGCACCGGCAGCTTCTGGATGGCAACGTCATGGATCACCTGATCGTAGGCGCGTTGCAGGAAGGTGGAGTAAATCGCCACCACCGGCTTGTAGCCGCCAATCGCCAGCCCTGCCGCGAAGGTAACCGCGTGCTGCTCGGCGATGGCGACGTCGAAATACTGGTCCGGGTATTTTTTGGAGAACTCGACCATACCGGAGCCTTCACGCATGGCAGGCGTGACCGCCATCAGCTTGTTATCTTTTGCCGCCGTTTCGCACAGCCAGTCGCCAAAGATTTTTGAGTAGCTCGGCATTCCGCCGCTGCTTTTCGGCAGGCAGCCGCTGGTATGGTCAAATTTAGGCACCGCGTGGAAGGTGATCGGATCTTTTTCCGCCGGTTCGTAGCCACGCCCTTTTTTGGTCATGATGTGCAGGAACTGTGGGCCTTTCAGATCGCGCATGTTTTTCAGCGTGGTCACCAGACCCAGCACATCGTGCCCGTCCACCGGGCCGATATAGTTAAAGCCCAGTTCTTCGAACAGCGTACCCGGGACGACCATGCCTTTGATGTGTTCTTCGGTACGCTTGAGCAGCTCTTTGATCGGCGGCACGCCGGAGAAAACTTTTTTCCCGCCTTCCCGCAGGGAGGAGTAAAGCTTGCCGGAAAGCAGCTGCGCCAGATGGTTATTCAGCGCGCCGACGTTTTCGGAGATCGACATTTCGTTATCGTTGAGGATAACCAGCATGTCCGGCTTGATATCGCCCGCGTGGTTCATGGCTTCAAAAGCCATCCCGGCGGTGATCGCCCCGTCGCCAATGACGCAGACGGTACGGCGCTGCTTATTCTCTTTTTCGGCGGCAACGGCAATCCCGATGCCCGCGGAAATGGAGGTGGAGGAGTGGCCGACGCTTAACACGTCAAACTCGCTCTCGCCGCGCCACGGGAACGGATGCAGGCCACCCTTCTGGCGAATGGTGCCAATTTTATCGCGACGTCCGGTCAGAATTTTGTGCGGATAGGCCTGGTGGCCCACATCCCAGATCAGCTGATCGAACGGCGTGTTATAGACGTAATGCAACGCCACGGTCAGCTCAACCGTGCCAAGCCCGGAGGCGAAGTGGCCGCTGGAGCGGCTAACGCTGTCGAGCAGGTAGCGACGCAGCTCGTCACACAGCTTCGGCAGACTCTCTTTCGGCAACAGACGTAACTCCTGAGTGGAGTCAACTAACGCCAGTGTCGGGTATTTGGCAATATCAAAACTCATCAAAGGCTCATCGAGATATATAGTTTATTTATCACGCTGGATTATGTAGTCCGCTAGCGCTTCCAGTGCCGAGGTATCCAGCGATTGCGCGGCCAGCTCATTCAGCGACCGGCGGGCATCGTCTATCAGATCCCGGGCTTTACGTTGGGCATGCTCAAGGCCCAGCAGGGCGGGGTAGGTACTTTTGCCAAGCTGCTGATCCGCACCCTGACGTTTTCCCAATGTTGCAGTATCGCCCACCACATCCAGAATGTCATCCTGAACCTGGAATGCCAGACCGATACTTTCTGCGTATCTGTCCAGAATCGGCAGGGCTTTGCGCCCGCGTTCACCCGCGCTCAGCGCGCCCAGGCGAACGGCTGCCCGAATCAGTGCGCCCGTTTTGTGACGGTGGATGCGCTCCAGCTGTTCCAGCGTCACCTGACGACCTTCAGCTTCTAAATCCAGCGCCTGGCCGCCGCACATGCCGGCGACGCCGCTGGCCATCGCCAGCTCGGACACCATCGCCAGACGATCGCGATCGCTTACCTCAACCATCGGCGCATCGCTCAGAATTGAGAACGCCAGGGTTTGCAGAGCATCACCCGCCAGAATGGCATTCGCTTCGCCGAACTTAATGTGGCAGGTCGGTTGACCGCGGCGCAGATCGTCATCGTCCATCGCCGGCAAATCGTCGTGGATCAGCGAATAGGCGTGAATACACTCCACGGCGGCTGCCGGGGCGTCCAGCGTGTTATCGCTGATGCCAAACATGTTGCCCGTGGCATACACCAGGAACGGACGCAGGCGTTTACCTCCTAAGAGTGCGCCATAGTGCATGGCTTCAACCAGTGGAGTGTTCTGAAAAGGCTGCGGCTCAATAAAACGGCGCAGGGCGTCGTTGGCGCGAACGACGCGCGCCTGAAGCGCGGTGGTAAAATCCATTTACTCGGCGTCCGGTGTGAATGGCGTGGTTTTAGCGTCTTCGCTGTCGGAAAGCAGGATCTGCACACGCTGCTCGGCCTGCTGGAGCTTTACCTGCCCCTGGCGCGCAAGCTGCACACCGCGTTCAAATTCGTTGAGGGCATCTTCCAGCGGTAAATCGCCGCTCTCGAGGCGGGTAACAATCTGCTCAAGCTCACTCAGCGCAGTTTCAAAACTGGCCGGTGCGTCGTTCTTCTTCGGCATAGTGAATTAACTCTTATATTCTTCGCCCCAACATGGTAACGGACTCGGGGCAATTATCAAATAACGCGAGTGGCGCGATGGTGGTATACTTGCGCGCCTGGATGCAGCCACGGGTGTGGGCTGCTGTATCATTTTCCACTACAAGCCTTTATAAGCTTGCCTAAGAAACATTGCCGCCATGAAGTTTATCATTAAATTGTTCCCTGAAATCACCATCAAAAGCCAATCTGTGCGTTTGCGCTTTATTAAAATTCTCACCGGGAACATTCGTAACGTATTAAAACACTACGACGAAACGCTCGCCGTGGTGCGTCACTGGGATCACGTTGAAGTCCGCGCGAAAGACGAAAGCAAACGTCTTGATATTCGCGACGCGCTGACCCGTATTCCTGGTATTCATCATATTCTGGAAGTGGAAGACGTTCCGTTCAGCGATATGCACGATATCTTCGAAAAGGCGCTGGTACAGTACCGCGACCAGATCGAAGGCAAAACCTTCTGCGTACGCGTGAAGCGTCGCGGTAAGCACGAGTTTAGCTCGATTGAAGTTGAGCGCTACGTCGGCGGCGGTCTGAACCAGCACGTTGAGACGGCGCGCGTGCGCCTCACTAACCCGGACGTCACCGTTAACCTTGAGATCGAGAACGATCGTCTGCTGCTGGTTAAGGGCCGTTATGAAGGTATTGGCGGTTTCCCGATCGGCACGCAGGAAGATGTGCTGTCGCTGATCTCCGGCGGTTTCGACTCCGGCGTCTCCAGCTACATGCTGATGCGTCGCGGCTGCCGCGTACACTACTGCTTCTTCAACCTGGGCGGCGCGGCGCATGAAATTGGCGTCCGTCAGGTGGCGCATTACCTGTGGAACCGTTTCGGCAGCTCCCACCGTGTGCGTTTTGTGGCGATCAACTTTGAGCCGGTAGTGGGCGAAATCCTTGAAAAAGTGGATGACGGCCAGATGGGCGTGATCCTCAAACGTATGATGGTACGCGCGGCGTCCAAAGTGGCCGAGCGCTACGGCGTGCAGGCGCTGGTCACCGGCGAAGCGCTGGGCCAGGTCTCCAGCCAGACGCTGACCAACCTGCGTCTTATCGACAACGTATCAGATACGCTGATCCTGCGTCCGCTGATCTCGCACGATAAAGAGCACATCATCGATCTGGCGCGCAAAATCGGTACTGAAGATTTTGCCCGTACCATGCCGGAATATTGCGGTGTGATTTCAAAAAGCCCAACCATCAAGGCGGTGAAGGCGAAGATCGAAGCGGAAGAAGAGAACTTCGATTTCAGCATTCTGGAAAAAGTGGTGGCGGAAGCGTCCAACATTGATATCCGCGAGATTGCCCAGCAGACCGAGCAGGATGTGGTTGAGGTGGAAACCGTCAGCGGATTCGGCGCTAACGATGCCATTCTGGATATCCGCTCGATTGACGAGCAGGATGACAAGCCGTTGCAGGTGGAAGGCGTGGACGTGGTTTCTCTGCCGTTCTACAAGCTGAGCACCCAATTTGGCGATCTCGACCAGAGCAAAACGTATCTGCTGTGGTGTGAGCGCGGGGTGATGAGCCGTTTGCAGGCGCTGTACCTGCGTGAGCAGGGCTTCGCGAACGTGAAGGTGTATCGCCCGTAGCCTATTGCCCGGTGGCGCTTCGCTTACCGGGCCTACTGTACCGTGCACTTGTAGGCCGGGTAAGGCGTAGCCGCCACCCGGCTTTTTTTACTCGTAGTAATTATAAATCCCCGCCGCCATCACCAGCGATGACGCCACTTCGTACGCTTTCTCGCGCCCGACCAGCAGGTCAATAATCTTTAAGCCAAAATCAATGGCGGTGCCCGGCCCCTGGCTGGTGAGCAGGTTAACCCGCGGATCCCAGACCACACGCTTATCCACCCACTGCTCTTCCGGAATGGTGTCCTTAAGGCCGGGGAAGCCGGTCATATTGCCGATGGGGAAGATGTCGTGTGGAACCAGCACCGTACCAGCGGCAGCACAGATCGCCGCGACGATACGCCCGGAAAGATGAAACTGACGAACGGTTTCAACCAGCAGCGGGCTGTCGCGGAAATACTCCGCGCCCTTCAGCCCACCCGGCAGGACAATAATGTCGTAATCGCCGTCCGCCACCTGTACAAGCGGTGCATCCGCCAGGATCTTCACCCCACGGGAACAGACGATCGTCAGATCGCCGTCGCTGGCGACGCTGGCGACGCTGGCGGTGGTAACCTTAATACCGCCGCGCACCATTAAATCAATGGCGGTGACCGCTTCTGTCTCTTCGCTACCAGGGGCGAGGCATACCAGTGCCGATGCGCTCATACTCACTCTCCTTTCGTTTTACTGACTCAAACAGACGGCTGTTTTCGGCAACGGTAATGCCGTGTGCCCGGGCGCGTTTTAACAGATAACCGGTAATGTAATCAATTTCGGTATGCCGCATCGCCCGGACATCCTGCAACATTGAAGAGATATTTTCTGCCGTACTCTCAATGACCTGGTCGACATAATAACGTAAATCGGTTTCTGAGGTGTGGTAGCCTTCGCGCTCAATCACGTCGGCAACTTCCCGGCAAATCAGCGCCACCTGATCCGAATGCTGACGCAGTTCACCGTTAGGGCAGTCCAGCAGGGCGGTCAGGGGGTTGATCGCGCAGTTGACCGCCAGCTTGCGCCACAGTTCCGCACGAATGTTATTGTGCCAGGCGACGTCAGGCAGCGTGCATTGCAACGTATCGGCAAGATAGCTGTAATCGCCGGGCTGCTCACGCGCAGGACCGATATGGGTGATACCGCTGGCAACGTGGATAATGACGCTACCGTCGCGACGTGCCGCGTGGGTGGTTGTCCCCATTAGCAGCGGTTGCCGGACACTTTTTAGCTCTTCAATGGTACCCATACCGTTGTGGATCAGCAGGATTGGCGTGCTTTCAGGTAACTGGGCGGCCAGGCTTTTCACCGCATCGGAGACCTGCCAGGCCTTCAGCGTGACCAGCAGCAGATCGCTGGTGGCGAGAAATTCCGGATCGTTTGCCGTTAAAGACTCGTTAAAAATTGAACCGTCGGTACCCATCACATTCACACTGCAATAGGGCTGAGGAATGCGCAGCCAGCCCTGTACGTCGTGTCCCTGTTTGCATAGCGCTGTAAGCCAGAGTTGGCCAAGGGCTCCGCATCCAAGCACTGTTACTTTCATTGTTCCTCCTCACCTGCAACGGTGCCAGGTGCTGTGACGCTAAGTATAGCGGCATCAGCTAAGCTTCTCGTTATGCCTCGTTGCGGGTATTATGCAACGCAACAAAAATGAAGGGAGAAGAAAAGATGCCATCTTTCGATATTGTTTCTGAAGTTGATTTGCAGGAAGCGCGTAACGGCGTAGATAATGCTGTCCGTGAGGTTGAGTCACGTTTCGATTTTCGTGGCGTTGAGGCGACGATTGAACTGAACGACGCTAACAAGACGATCAAAGTCCTGAGCGAGTCTGATTTCCAGGTCAATCAGCTGCTGGACATCCTGCGCGCCAAGCTGCTCAAGCGCGGCATCGAAGGGACCTCACTGGATGTGCCGGAAGATTTCGTTCACAGCGGGAAAACCTGGTTTGTGGAAGCGAAGCTGAAGCAGGGCATTGAAAGTGCCGTGCAGAAGAAAATCGTGAAGCTGATTAAAGACAGTAAGCTGAAGGTGCAGGCGCAGATCCAGGGCGAAGAAATTCGCGTAACCGGAAAATCTCGCGACGATCTCCAGTCCGTCATGGCGCTGGTGCGCGGCGGCGATTTAGGTCAGCCATTCCAGTTTAAAAACTTCCGCGATTAAGACAATAATGCCCGGCTAAACCGGGCATTTTTTCAGGCCTTCAGCGCCTGCTCCACCTCAAAGCGGTTCGTCACTTTGCTGTCAATTTTGACGTACGCACTGCGCTCTTCCGGGACAATCAGCACTTCGCTCACGCCCTCTGTCGCTTCCAGACGCTGTTTTAACGCATCACCGATTGTCACCTCATCGGGAATTTCTACCCGCAGGCTACTCACATAGCGCGGCTCTTTCATGGTGCTGGACACAAACAGCCAGAGCATCGCCAGCAGCGCACCGGCGAGGAAAACGGTCTGGGAATCAAACAGACCGTCCACCCAGCCGCCGAGCGAGCCGCCGATCGCCACGCCGAGAAACTGGCTGGTGGAGTAAATGCCCATCGCGGTGCCTTTGTATCCTGCCGGAGACTCTTTGCTGATCAGCGAGGGCAGCAGGGCTTCCATCAGATTAAACGCCAGGAAGAACAGCTGCACGCCTGCGATCAGCTCCCAGAAGTGCGGGCCGGCGCCCCACAGCACAATCTCGGCAATCAGCAGTAATGCCACGCAGCCCACGAAGACGCGTTTCATTTTGCGCTTCACTTCGGCGTAAATAATGAAGGGCACAACGGAGACAAACGAGATTAGCATTGTGACCAGATAAATTTTCCAGTGCTCGGCCGCCGGGAAACCTGCTGCGGCAAGCTGGCCGGGCAGGGCGACGAAGGTGGACATCAGCAGAATGTGCAGACACATAATGCCGAAGTTAAGCTTAAGCAGACGCGGCTCGGCGATGACTTTACTAAAGCAGCCTTTAACCATCCCGGATTCACGGTTGAGGACGTGATTTTTACTGTCTGGCACAACCCACAGCGTGAGTGCGATCCCGATGGTCGCCAGCACCGCAATCATCCAGAACAGAGCGTGCAGGCCGAGCGCATGCGTGATAATCGGCCCCAGTACCATGGCGATAGCAAAAGTGACGCCGAAGCTGACGCCAATAAACGCCATGGCTTTGGTGCGGTTTTGCTCGCGGGTTAAATCTGACAGCAGCGCCATCACGGCAGCAGCAATGGCACCGGACCCTTGCAGGGCGCGGCCAAGAATAATGCCCCAGATGGAGTGGGAGAGGGCGGCAATGACGCTGCCCAGGATAAATACCAGCAGCCCGCCGACAATCAGCGGTTTGCGACCCACGCGGTCGGAGAGCAGGCCAAAGGGGATCTGGAATATTGCCTGCGCCAGGCCGTAGATACCGATCGCCAGACCAATCAGCGCTTCGCTGGCACCCTGTAACGCCATGCCATACGTGGTCAGAACGGGCAGGACCATAAACATGCCAAGCATCCGCAGCGAGAAAACAGTCCCTAAACCCCAGGTCGCACGCAGCTCGCCTGGCGTCATTTTATAATCGTTCATTACCACCTCAGTTCAAAAGCAGGCCATAGTGTAGTGCGGGGAAGGGGCGGGGTAAATAAAGGCTTATTTAACAAATATTACATGCGTGATTAATGGATTTGGTGAATAAAAAAGGGTGCCGAAGCACCCTTTTCATCATCACATAAACTTACCAGACGTAAGTCAGCAGGTTTTGCGAGTCCGGCACCATGAAGTCTACGGACATCATCACGGACAGGGAGGTGATGGCGACAATCGAGAACACAAACAGCTTGCGTGCCCAGACTTTGTCATCTTCCACCTTGTAGCCGCGCAGGGCCATGCCGAGCCACCAGACGCTCACCGCGGCCGCAACCACCAGATATTTATATCCGGCGTAACCGCCCAGAGAAAGCATCAGCGTTGCTACGGCAAAGGCGATGATATACAGCGTGATGTGGTTCTTGGCAACCGAGATACCTTTCACGACCGGCAGAACCGGAATGTTCGCCGCCTGATAATCCTTGAAGCGGAAAATCGCGATGGCGTAGGAGTGCGGCATCTGCCACAGGCTAAAGATAGCCAGCAGGATGAGCGCACCGCTGTCGAACTCGTTCGTGACGGCGCAGTAGCCAATCACCGGCGGCGCAGCGCCGGAGAGAGAACCAATCAGCGTGCCGTAGACGGAGTGACGTTTCATATACAGGCTGTAGACGCCCACATACACCACGAACCCCATCACCCCCAGCCAGCAGGCCAGCGGGTTAGCACCAAACCACAGCAGCATAAAGCCAGCAATACCCAGCAAGGTGGCGTACACCAGCGAGACGGAAGGGGCAATCAGGCCTTTAACCAGCACCCGATTTTTGGTCCTTTCCATCTTCTTGTCGATATCCATGTCGATGTAGTTGTTAAATACACAACCGGACGCAACCACCAGTGACACACCGACCAGCGTGTAAATAAAGAGGGTGTAATCAATGCTGCCTTTAGAGGCCAGCAGGAACCCTCCGATTACGGAGATCAGGTTGCCAAAGATGATGCCTGGTTTCGTGACTTGCAGGTATTGCTTAAACATACTCGCCGCTCTTAGTGAACCATCATGTTGTAGTTAAGGTTCCACATAATCCAGATGGAACCGACTACCAGGATAGCGATGATAATCACGGTAAAGATAAAGGCCGTCATGTTCCAGCCTTCATCGGACTTGGTGTTCATGTGCAGGAAGCAAACCAGATGCACCAGAATCTGAATCACTGCGGTCACCAGGATTGCTCCCAGGATAACCGGCTTGGATGCAGAACCGTTCATCACCATCCAGAACGGGATCACCGTCAGGATGATCGACAGGATGAAACCTGTCATGTAGGTTTTTACGCTGCCGTGGGAAGCGCCATGATCGTTAGAATGACTCATTACATCGCCCCCATCAGATAGACAACAGAGAACACACAGATCCATACCACGTCAAGGAAGTGCCAGAACAGGCTCAGGCACATAATACGGGTACGGTTAGTACTGGTCAGGCCGCGACGGGAGATCTGGAACATCAGAACCGCCATCCAGATCAGGCCCGAGGTCACGTGCAGACCGTGGGTGCCGACCAGCGCAAAGAACGCCGACAGGAAGCCGCTGCGATCCGGACCGAAACCTTCCGCAATCAGGTGATGGAATTCATAGATTTCCATCCCGATAAAGCCAGCACCAAACAGCCAGGTCAACGCCAGCCAGGAGACAACCTGGCTCTTGTTGTTCTTGTACATGGCGATAGCCGCCATGCCGTAGGTGATGGAGCTGAATAACAGCAGTGCGGTTTCAACCAGAACGAACGGCAGCTCAAAAATGTCCTTACCGGTCGGGCCGCCCGCTGTGCCGTTCACCAGAACGGCATAGGTTGCGAACAGACAGCAGAACAGGATGCAGTCGCTCATCAGGTAGATCCAGAAACCGAAAACTTTATTCGGTCCTGCATCATGGTGCGCATGCTCATGCGCGTGGGCAGTTGAGTGCGCCAGAGTATCAGTTGCCATTTTTCAGCCCCGCTTTAGAAATCTCGTCAAAATGCTGATTTTCCAGCTTTTCAACTTCACGGACTGGTACGTAGTAGTCCACGTCCTCGTCAAAGCTCTTCACAATCCAGCTGATTACGATGCCAGCGAAGCCAACAATCGCCATCCACCAGATGTGCCAGATCATTGCGAAACCAAATACCGTCGCGAAAGCGGCAATCACAATGCCCGCAGCGCTGTTTTTCGGCATGTGGATCTCTTCGTAATGCTCAGGCTGCTTGTACGCTTCACCTTTTTCTTTCATTTCCCAGAATGCGTCGCGTTCATGGATCTGCGGCACAACGGCGAAGTTATAGAAAGGAGGTGGAGAAGAGGTTGCCCACTCCAGCGTACGGCCACCCCACGGGTCACCGGTCAGGTCACGGTTCTGGTCGCGGTCGCGAATAGAAACGTAGAACTGAATCAGCTGAGACGCGATACCGCAGGCAATCAGAACCGCACCGCCCGCTGCAACCATCAGCATTGGGTGGAACTGCGGGTCAATCTGCTGGCTCAGGCGACGGGTCATACCCATGAAGCCCAGCACGTACAGCGGCATAAACGCCACGAAGAAGCCGATGATCCAGAACCAGAACGCGCGTTTACCCCAGGTTTCGTTCAGCGTGAAGCCAAACGCTTTAGGCCACCAGTAGGTCACACCTGCGAAGCAGCCGAAGACCACGCCGCCGATGATAACGTTATGGAAGTGCGCAATCAGGAACAGACTGTTGTGCAGAACGAAGTCAGCGCCTGGTACCGCCAGCAGTACGCCGGTCATCCCGCCTACGGAGAAGGTCACGATGAAGCCGATAGTCCACAGCATGGCTGAGTGGAACTGGATACGGCCCTGGTACATAGTGAACAGCCAGTTGAAGATCTTAACCCCGGTTGGGATCGCGATAATCATGGTGGTAATACCGAAGAAGGCGTTTACGTTCGCGCCCGCACCCATGGTGAAGAAGTGGTGCAGCCAGACGATGAACGACAGAACGGTAATACACACGGTTGCCCACACCAGCGAGGTGTAACCAAACAGACGTTTACGCGAGAAGGTTGCCGCGATTTCGGAGAACACACCGAACACAGGCAGAACCAGAATGTACACTTCCGGGTGACCCCAGGCCCAAATCAGGTTGATGTACATCATCATGTTGCCACCCATATCATTCGTGAAGAAATGGGTACCCAGATAGCGATCCAGGGTCAGCAGCGCGATGGTGACGGTCAGAATTGGGAACGACGCGATAATCAGTACGTTGGCGCACAGAGATGCCCAGGTAAATACTGGCATCTTGAACATCGTCATACCTGGTGCACGCATCTTCAGGATGGTCACGAAGAAGTTAATACCGGTCAGGGTGGTACCGACACCGGAGAGCTGAAGCGCCCAAATCCAGTAGTCAACGCCGACGCCCGGACTGTACTCAATTCCCGAAAGCGGCGGGTAAGCCAGCCAGCCGGTCTGAGCAAACTCGCCCACGCCCAGTGACAGGTTAACCAGGATAACGCCGACAACGGTGAACCAGAAGCTCAGGTTGTTCAGGAACGGGAACGCAACGTCGCGCGCGCCGATTTGCAGCGGAACGACAACGTTCATAAGACCGATAACCAGCGGCATCGCCACGAAGAAGATCATGATAACGCCGTGGGCGGTAAAGATCTGGTCGTAGTGGTGCGGCGGCAGGAAGCCTGCTTCACCCGCAGAAGCGAGCGCCTGCTGGCTACGCATCATGATCGCATCCGCAAAGCCACGAATTAACATGACGATACCGACGATGCAGTACATGATGCCGAGTTTTTTGTGGTCGACCGAAGTCAGCCACTCGTTCCACAGGTAGCTCCACTTACCGAAGTAAGTGATAAGGCCCAGTACGGCCGCGCCACCAATGATAATTGCAGCAATCGTAACCATGATAATGGGTTCATGGTACGGCACCGCATCCAATGTCAATTTTCCGAACATTTTCTTCCTCGGCCCCTTAGTGAGCGGTTTCCGCGTGGCTCATGTCCATGCCTTCCATACCCTGGTGCGTGTTGTGCTCGCCTTCAGGCTGGGTCATGTCCATGCTCATGCCGTGATCCATAAATTTGCCAATAACATCTTTGAACAGATTCGGTTTCACGTTAGAGAAGTACTCCACCTTGTTATATTCGCTAGGTGCAGCCACTTTTTCGAACGCCGCCATGTCAGACATGGTGTTGGTAGACTGCTTCGCTTTTGCAACCCACTGGTCGAAAGTCGCGCGGTCTGGCGTAGCGATAGCTTTGAACTTCATACCCGAGAAGCCCGGGCCACTATAGCTGGCGGAGATACCGTCGTAGGTGCCTGCTTCATTCGCGATCAGGTGCAGGTTAGTCTGCATACCGGCCATCGCGTAAATCTGGCTGCCCAGACGTGGGATGAAGAAGGAGTTCATTACGGAGTTGGAGGTCACTTTGAACTGAACCGGAGTGTTCGCCGGGAAGGCGATTTCATTCACGGTAGCAATGCCCTGCTCTGGATAGATGAAGAACCATTTCCAGTCCATGGAGACCACTTCAATGGTAATCGGTTTTTCATCGTGAACCAGCGGCTTGCTTGGCTCAAGTGCGTGAGTGGTTTTCCAGGTCAGCACGGCAAGGAACAGGATGATCAGAATAGGCACCGTCCAGACCACAGCTTCCACTTTATTGGAGTGTGACCAGTTAGGGCTATACTTCGCATCTTTATTGCTCGCACGATACTTCCAGGCGAAACCAACAGCCATCAAGATGGCAGGAATAACCACAATCAACATCAGGCCAAAAGCCGTCAGTATCAATGAACGTTGTTCCAGTCCAATCTGTCCTTTGGGGTCTAGTAGTGCAGAATCGCAGCCACTGAGTAATACAGTGCCTGCGAATAATGACAACCATCCCAAACTTTTATTGTATTTCCTGAGTCTCATTTAACGACCTCAATTCCACGGGAGTCTGGTGGCGTTTAAAGTGTGGGGGCATTTTACGGGAAGGTTACATTACTGTAAACATCATTAGCCCTGTGTCAGGAAGGTGTTACCGGGTTCTGCCGCACATGTCACAAGTGTTGCAAATTATGTCGCGTTTCAGGAGGGAAGCCGCACGGTGTGGGCGTTATAACGAAAGGGTGCCCCAGCATACCTTAAAAGGGACAATTGGTATAACCATTGTTGAAAATACACAAATAATTAACAATTAATTATCAATAAAAAGACAACTAAAAAACGAAAATTCAATCTTTCAAAAGCTGAATCGTTTAATGGAAAATAGCGTAGCGAAATAAGCTCCAATAATTTCCGAATGCTATCCCGCACAAAACAACAAATATTTTTTTTACCGAGGGCGGTTATTTCACCGTTATAATTTCGGGTCGTTATTACAACGGGAAATAACCTTTCGCTTTTTTCTTCAGGTCATCCGGGTTTTACGCAGCGACATGAAATCCAGCGTGCCGCCCGTCAGGATGCCCGCAAGGGCCAGTAGCGCGCCAATATCCAGCAGCAGCGCTTCAAAAGGCAGCGATAGACCGGCCGTTGCATTAATAATGAGCACCACCAGCCACAGTACCAGCGCAAGGCAGCCTACCATCATCAGACGCAGCGCAAACCGATAGGCGGCCTGATATTCCGTGCGCGGCATGAAGTGTTCCGTCCGCTGGGTATATTCCAGCGTCTGACGACAAATCAGCAGCAATAAAATTCCCGGCACGGCCGCGACCACCGAGAAGAGATAAAACGTCGGCCAGCCGTGAGCTTCAACAAACCAGCCTGCGACAGGGCCAACGTAGACGCGCCCGACGGCGGAAAGCGCTGAGAGCAGCGCAAACTGGGTAGCGGAAAATGACTTATTGCACAGCGTCATCAGCAGGGCAACAAAGGCCGCGGTGCCCATACCGCCGCACAGGTTTTCAAAGAATACGGCCGTCGCCATGCTGATCATATTCTTGTCGGTTACCGACAGCAGCCAGTAACCGGCATTCGATGCGCCCTGAAGGATGCCGAAGATCAGCAGAGCCCGGAACAGCGTCAGGCGCTGCATCAATACGCCGCCGTACAGCGCGCCGACGATGGTGGCAAACAGCCCCAGGGTTTTATTCACCACGCCGACCTCGCCCGCATCAAACCCGACGCCGCGGATCAGGAAGGTGGTGGTCAGGCTCATGGCGAAAGCATCGCCGAGCTTATAAAGGACAATCAGCAGCAGGATCAACCAGGCATTATTGCGACCGAAGAAGTCGCGGAGCGGTGCTACGACGGCCTGCTCCAGCGAGCGGGGGACCGGAATAACATCGCTCGGTTCAGGCGCAAATAGCGTGGCAATAATGCAGGGGATCAGCAGAGCGGCCATCAGCCAGTACATTCCCTGCCAGCCGAGATAGCGGTCGGCAAGCCAGAGTGCCAGGCCGCCGGAAACCAGCATACCCAGGCGGTAGCCCAGCACGCTGATTGCCGCACCGGCACCACGCTCTTCCGCGGGCAAGACGTCCGTTTTCCAGGCGTCAAAAACAATGTCCTGGGACGCGGAACAGAAGGCGATGACCACCGCAAGCGCGGCCATCCAGCGCAGCTGCGTTGACGGCTCAAGGAAACCCATTGCGGCGATCGCGATCAGCAGGAAAACCTGCGTCATTACGAGCCAGCCGCGACGGCGACCGAGGAACGGCGGGGTATAGCGGTCCATCACCGGTGACCACAGGAACTTGAAGACGTAGGCCTGACCGACGAGCGAGAAGAAACCAATGGTTTTAAGATCGATGTTCTCGACCGTCATCCACGCCTGTAACGTGCCGGAGGTGAGCGCAAGCGGTAAACCGGAGGCGAAACCAAGGATCAGCAGAATAGCTGATTTGGGTTGCTGGAAAATGCGTAAGTAGTGACTGGACATATTCTTATGAGCTGACCCGGTGAAGCACCGGGTCAGTCAGCAGGATTAACGGGCGTTCTGCTTGATGAAATCGTGAATGCTGGTGTCCTGTGCCATATCGGCAATGGTATCAGTCAGCACGCTGTTAACCGCGTCAGCGATATTTTTGTTAGACGCCTGGAATGCGCCTTCAACAGAATAGCTTGCACGGTAGTTTTTATTCATTTTGTTGCCGTTCTTCGCGGTAGCGATGATGGCGATATCGGCTTTCGTCGCGATGTTGTAGCGAACGTTGCCCTGGGAAACGTCAGCGTACAGGTTGTTCACGATGATTTGCAGATCAACCGCGCCGCTCGGGCCAATCATGTAGCCACGGGAGGTCATCTGTTTCTCCAGCACTTCCTGCAACAGGAAGCGCAGATCGCGGGAGGCGGTCAGGGTGACCTGCTGGTTGTCGCGGGTCACTTTCGCCAGCGCCTGATCCTGACGCTGATCGGCACCATTAATGCTGACCGTGACGCCCATCAGGCTTGGGTCCTGCTGAGGCAGGGTAATTTTTGGTGAAACGTCGATCGTCGTCGGCGGGGTCGCGCAGCCGGCGAGCATAAAGAGTGCTACCAACGGAAAGAAGATTTTTTTTAACATTTTTGGGTTCTCAACGAATCGTAAGCAAATAGAGAAAAATTGCCGCCATCATAACATCGCCAACGGCCAGTGGAAGTGGTCAACGCATGTAAATTCATCGCCTTGTCCGAAAACTGACCAGCTTTCCGCTTTTCTCTGCCTGTGAGTGACAAAACGTATGAACTTCATAGTGAACTTCATTCGTTTGACTGAGAAAATCAGACGAAAGCTAAATATTTGTTGTCAAGGTGTAATGGAAACGGTAAAAGCGGCTAATATTTAAAGGGATGGGTGACATCTTAGCGTTGTCGGAGGAGTGATTTCATGATGATACGTGAACAGATAGAAGAAAAATTAAGGGCAGCGTTCAACCCTGTGTTTCTCGAAGTTGTCGACGAAAGCTATCGTCATAACGTGCCGGCAGGTTCTGAAAGCCACTTCAAAGTGGTTCTGGTCAGCGATCGCTTCACGGGAGAACGTTTCCTGAACCGACACCGCCTGATCTACAGCACCTTGACGGAAGAACTCTCCACAACCGTACATGCCCTGGCGCTGCACACTTACACCATTAAGGAGTGGGAAGGGCTACAGGATACGGTATTCGCATCTCCGCCTTGTCGCGGTGCAGGCACCATCGCCTGATAAATCGGATTTGCAACCGCCGGAGTTTTTCCAGTATGTTGCATACAGATTTCGTCAAAACGGCCTTCGGGCCGTTTTGTTTTGTCTGAGTTTTGAGCGGATGGTGCGTTTTTGAGGCTAAAAATAGCCTTAAAGTGTGAAAAAAGCCGCAGCTACATACGCCAACCGTTCTCGACTCACCTAGGTGATGCCGCTATAATGCCGCGTCTTAATGAATGTCTTCGGGATGATTCTGGCGACAGGGAATGTGAATCTGCACATAAGAGAGCATCCCGGTATAACAGACAGATTCAGAGTTGACCGAGCACTGTGATTTTTTTGAGGTAACAAGATGCAAGTTTCAGTTGAAACCACTCAAGGCCTTGGCCGCCGTGTAACGATTACTATCGCTGCTGACAGCATCGAAACTGCTGTGAAAAGCGAGCTGGTCAACGTAGCAAAAAAAGTACGTATTGACGGCTTCCGCAAGGGCAAAGTACCAATGAATGTTGTTGCTCAGCGTTATGGCGCTTCCGTGCGTCAGGATGTGCTGGGTGAACTGATGAGCCGTAACTTTATCGACGCGATCATCAAAGAAAAAATCAATCCAGCCGGCGCGCCGAACTACGTTCCAGGCGAATACAAGCAGGGCGAAGACTTCACCTACTCCGTAGAGTTCGAAGTGTACCCTGAAGTTGAGCTGAAAGGTCTGGAATCTATCGAAGTTGAAAAACCGATCGTTTCCGTGACCGATGAAGACGTTGACGGCATGCTGGACACCCTGCGTAAGCAGCAGGCGAACTGGAAAGAAAAAGAAGGCGCTGTTGACGCGGAAGACCGCGTAACCATCGACTTCACCGGTTCTGTAGACGGTGAAGAGTTCGAAGGCGGTAAAGCGTCTGATTTCGTACTGGCGATGGGCCAGGGTCGTATGATCCCAGGTTTCGAAGACGGTATCAAAGGCCACAAAGCGGGCGAAGAGTTCACCATCGACGTGACCTTCCCTGAAGAGTACCACGCTGAAAACCTGAAAGGTAAAGCAGCGAAGTTCGTCATCAACCTGAAGAAAGTTGAAGAGCGCGAACTGCCAGAACTGACTGAAGAATTCATCAAGCGTTTCGGCGTGGAAGATGGTTCTGTTGCTGGCCTGCGTACCGAAGTGCGTAAGAACATGGAGCGCGAGCTGAACGGCGCTGTACGTAACCGTGTGAAATCTCAGGCGATTGAAGGTCTGGTAAAAGCGAACGAGATCGACGTTCCTGCTGCCCTGATCGACAGCGAAATCGACGTTCTGCGCCGTCAGGCTGCACAGCGTTTCGGTGGCAACCAGCAGCAAGCGATGGAACTGCCGCGCGAGCTGTTTGAAGAGCAAGCGAAACGCCGCGTTGTAGTTGGCCTGCTGCTGGGTGAAGTGATTCGTACCCACGAGCTGAAAGCTGACGAAGAGCGTGTGAAAGGCCTGATCGAAGAGATGGCGTCTGCATACGAAGATCCATCAGAAGTGATCGAGTTCTACGGTAAGAACAAAGAGCTGATGGACAACATGCGCAACGTCGCACTGGAAGAGCAGGCTGTTGAAGCGGTACTGGCGAAAGCTAAAGTGACCGAAAAAGAGACCTCTTTCACCGAACTGATGAACCAGCAGGCGTAATTTCGCCCCAACGGTTTAAAGTTTGAACAAAAAACCCGTTGCCCTCCGGCGACGGGTTTTTTTTATCGCAGCTTGAGTCCTGGAAGGGTGCTAAAACGCCCTTTCAGTGTTAGCGTTACAACAAAACGTTGTTATGCTTGAAATAGGGCGTGGCGACCCCCATTAGTATGTAATCACGATGATTGAGACTGGCTGATAATCCGTCCATAAGGTTACAATCAGTACAGCAGGTGTTTTCAATTTTGAACCAGGAGACGGAAATGTCATACAGTGGCGAACGAGATAACTTTGCACCCCATATGGCGCTGGTGCCAATGGTTATTGAACAGACCTCACGCGGTGAGCGTTCTTTCGATATCTATTCCCGTCTGCTCAAGGAACGCGTTATCTTTCTGACCGGCCAGGTGGAAGACCATATGGCTAACCTGATCGTGGCGCAGATGCTGTTCCTGGAAGCGGAAAACCCGGAAAAAGACATTTACCTGTACATCAACTCGCCAGGCGGTGTGATTACGGCGGGCATGTCTATTTATGACACCATGCAATTCATCAAGCCGGACGTCAGCACCATCTGTATGGGGCAGGCGGCGTCCATGGGTGCCTTCCTGTTAACCGCAGGGGCGAAAGGTAAGCGTTTCTGCCTGCCAAATTCCCGCGTGATGATTCACCAGCCGCTGGGTGGTTACCAGGGTCAGGCGACGGATATCGAAATCCACGCCCGAGAAATTCTGAAAGTAAAATCGCGCATGAATGAACTTATGGCGCAGCATACAGGTCAACCTCTTGAGCAGATCGAGCGCGATACCGAGCGCGATCGCTTCCTCTCTGCACCAGAGGCAGTTGAGTACGGCTTAGTCGACTCCATTTTGACCCATCGTAATTGATGCCCGCGACGCGAGTGTGCCGCTATACTAAGGTAGGGCGGCACGTTGCCAGTAAGCAGCTTGCGTCTGAGAATGGCATTTGCGTCGTCATGTGCGGCACATAGAACTTAAAAAGAGGTTTGGACTCATGACAGATAAACGCAAAGATGGTTCGGGCAAACTGCTGTACTGCTCTTTTTGCGGCAAAAGCCAGCATGAAGTGCGTAAACTGATTGCCGGGCCGTCCGTGTATATCTGCGACGAATGCGTCGATTTATGTAACGACATCATTCGCGAAGAGATTAAAGAAGTCGCGCCGCACCGTGAGCGCAGCGCGTTGCCAACGCCACACGAAATTCGCCACCACCTCGACGACTATGTCATTGGTCAGGAGCAGGCGAAAAAAGTGCTGGCGGTGGCGGTATACAACCACTACAAACGTCTGCGTAACGGCGATACCAGCAATGGCGTGGAACTGGGTAAAAGTAACATTCTGCTGATCGGGCCGACCGGCTCCGGTAAAACGCTGCTGGCGGAAACCCTGGCGCGCCTGCTGGATGTTCCGTTCACCATGGCGGATGCCACCACCCTGACCGAAGCCGGTTATGTGGGTGAAGACGTTGAAAATATCATCCAGAAGCTGCTTCAGAAGTGCGATTACGACGTGCAGAAAGCCCAGCGTGGGATCGTCTATATTGATGAGATCGACAAAATCTCTCGTAAGTCAGACAATCCGTCCATCACCCGTGACGTATCGGGCGAAGGCGTGCAGCAGGCGCTCCTGAAGCTGATTGAAGGTACGGTTGCGGCTGTTCCACCACAGGGTGGGCGTAAGCATCCGCAGCAGGAGTTCTTGCAGGTTGATACCTCCAAGATCCTGTTTATCTGCGGTGGTGCGTTTGCAGGCCTGGATAAAGTGATTTCTCACCGTGTTGAAACCGGCTCCGGCATTGGTTTTGGCGCAACGGTGAAAGCCACGTCTGAAAAACCAAACGAAGGTCAGCTGCTGGCGCAGGTGGAACCGGAAGACCTGATCAAATTCGGTTTGATCCCTGAGTTTATCGGCCGTCTGCCGGTGGTGGCGACCCTGAATGAACTGAGCGAAGACGCGCTGATTCAGATCCTGAAAGAGCCGAAAAACGCGCTGACCAAGCAGTATCAGGCGCTGTTCAATCTGGAAGGCGTTGAGCTGGAATTCCGTGACGAAGCGCTGGACGCGATTGCCAAGAAAGCGATGGCGCGTAAAACCGGCGCGCGTGGTCTGCGTTCTATCGTAGAAGCAGCGTTGCTCGACACGATGTACGATCTGCCTTCTATGGAAGACGTCGAAAAAGTCGTGATCGACGAGTCCGTCATTGGTGGCCAGACCAAGCCGTTGCTGATTTACGGCAAACCGGAAGCGCAGCAGGCATCTGGCGAATAATTCACCAACTCATACAATCAGTTAATCAAAAAGGGGGGATTTTATCTCCCCTTTACTTTTTCCGTATTCATGGCGTTGAATGTATGGGAAACATCCCCATATACTGGATTACATGTTAATGGTTGTGTGAAGCACAGTGACATGACCAGCTTACCTGGCGGACACTAAACTAAGAGAGAGCTCTATGAATCCTGAGCGTTCTGAACGCATTGAAATCCCCGTATTGCCGTTGCGCGATGTGGTGGTTTATCCGCACATGGTCATACCCTTATTTGTAGGGCGGGAAAAATCTATCCGTTGCCTCGAAGCCGCCATGGATCATGATAAAAAAATCATGCTGGTGGCGCAGAAGGAAGC
Source organism: Enterobacter cloacae complex sp. P15RS (assembly GCF_014895905.1). Lineage (NCBI taxonomy): Bacteria > Pseudomonadati > Pseudomonadota > Gammaproteobacteria > Enterobacterales > Enterobacteriaceae > Enterobacter > Enterobacter cloacae complex sp. P15RS. Next base: position 132,493 of record NZ_JADBQL010000004.1, read on the forward strand.
ATCAACGGATGAGCCGGGTGTAAACGATCTTTTCACCGTCGGGACCGTGGCCTCTATTTTGCAAATGCTGAAGCTGCCGGACGGCACCGTGAAGGTGCTGGTGGAAGGCTTACAGCGTGCGCGTATTACCACTCTGTCAGATGATGGCGAGCACTTCTCTGCGAAGGCGGAGTACCTTGATTCACCGGAACTGGATGAGCGTGAGCAGGAAGTGCTGGTACGCACCGCGATCAGCCAGTTTGAAGGCTATATCAAGCTGAACAAGAAAATCCCACCTGAAGTGCTGACGTCGCTGAACAGCATCGACGATCCTGCACGTCTGGCGGATACCATCGCTGCACACATGCCGCTGAAGCTGGCTGACAAACAGTCCGTGCTGGAAATGTCCGATGTTAACGAACGTCTGGAATACCTGATGGCGATGATGGAGTCTGAAATCGATCTGCTCCAGGTTGAGAAGCGCATTCGCAACCGCGTCAAAAAGCAGATGGAAAAATCGCAGCGTGAGTACTATCTGAACGAGCAAATGAAAGCCATTCAGAAAGAGCTCGGCGAGATGGACGACGCGCCGGATGAAAACGAAGCGCTGAAGCGTAAGATCGACGCGGCGAAAATGCCGAAAGAGGCAAAAGAGAAAGCCGAAGCCGAGTTGCAGAAGCTGAAAATGATGTCTCCGATGTCGGCAGAAGCGACCGTTGTTCGCGGCTACATTGAGTGGATGGTACAGGTTCCGTGGAATGCCCGCAGCAAGGTCAAAAAAGACCTGCGTCAGGCCCAGGAGATCCTGGATACCGACCACTACGGCCTGGAACGCGTGAAAGACCGCATTCTTGAGTACCTCGCGGTACAGAGCCGTGTGAACAAAATCAAAGGCCCAATCCTGTGCCTGGTCGGACCGCCAGGGGTGGGTAAAACCTCTCTGGGTCAGTCCATCGCCAAAGCGACAGGACGTAAGTACATCCGTATGGCGCTGGGCGGCGTGCGTGATGAAGCGGAAATCCGCGGCCACCGTCGTACCTATATTGGTTCGATGCCGGGCAAGCTGATTCAGAAGATGGCGAAAGTGGGCGTTAAAAACCCGCTGTTCCTGCTCGATGAGATCGACAAAATGTCTTCGGACATGCGTGGCGATCCGGCGTCGGCGCTGCTGGAAGTGCTTGATCCAGAGCAAAACGTCGCGTTCAGCGATCACTATCTGGAAGTCGACTACGATCTGAGCGATGTGATGTTCGTGGCGACCTCCAACTCCATGAACATTCCGGCACCGCTGCTGGACCGTATGGAAGTGATCCGTCTGTCCGGCTATACCGAAGACGAGAAGCTGAACATTGCTAAGCGGCACCTGCTGCCGAAGCAGATTGAGCGTAACGCGCTGAAAGCTAACGAGCTGACCGTTGAGGACAGCGCCATTGTAGGCATCATTCGTTACTACACCCGTGAAGCGGGCGTGCGTAGCCTTGAGCGTGAGATCTCCAAGCTGTGCCGTAAGGCGGTGAAACAGCTGCTGCTGGATAAGAGCCTGAAACACATCGTGATTAACGGCGACAATCTGCATGCTTACCTCGGCGTTCAGCGCTTCGACTATGGTCGCGCGGACAACGAAAACCGCGTGGGTCAGGTGACCGGTCTGGCATGGACGGAAGTGGGCGGCGATCTGCTGACCATCGAAACCGCCTGCGTGCCGGGCAAAGGCAAGCTGACCTACACCGGTTCGCTCGGTGAAGTGATGCAGGAGTCCATCCAGGCGGCGCTGACCGTGGTGCGCGCACGCGCGGAGAAATTGGGCATCAACGCTGATTTCTACGAAAAACGCGACATTCACGTTCACGTTCCGGAAGGGGCGACGCCGAAAGACGGTCCAAGCGCGGGTATTGCCATGTGTACGGCGCTGGTCTCCTGCCTGACGGGTAACCCGGTTCGTGCCGATGTGGCCATGACCGGTGAAATCACCCTGCGTGGCCAGGTTCTGCCAATCGGCGGGTTAAAAGAAAAACTGCTGGCGGCACACCGCGGTGGGATCAAAACCGTATTGATCCCTTACGAGAATAAACGCGATCTGGAAGAGATTCCGGACAACGTTATTGCTGATTTGCAGATCCATCCGGTGAAACGCATTGAGGAAGTTCTGACTCTCGCACTGCAAAATGAACCGTCCGGAATGCAGGTTGTAACCGCAAAATAGTGACCTCGCGCAAAGAGCGTCAATAAAAACAAGGCTGGTAAGTCATTTCGTACTTGCCAGCCTTTTTTTGTATAGCTAATTTAGATTGCTGATTGGGTAAGCCATCAACAACGGGTGTTGTAAGGTCATAGCAGGACTGATATAACTGCTGCGCGGTCGCGCTGTGAAGGATTCAGGTGCGATATAAATTATAAAGAGAGGAAGAGAACAGTGAATAAATCTCAACTGATTGACAAAATTGCTGCGGGTGCTGATATTTCTAAAGCTGCAGCTGGACGTGCTTTAGATGCTTTAATTGCTTCTGTTACTGAATCTCTGCAAGCTGGGGACGACGTTGCACTGGTAGGCTTCGGTACTTTTGCGGTTAAAGAGCGCGCTGCCCGTACTGGCCGCAACCCTCAGACCGGTAAAGAGATCACCATTGCTGCCGCTAAAGTGCCGGGTTTCCGTGCAGGTAAAGCGCTGAAAGACGCAGTAAACTGATTGCTTTCCCGCTTCAGGGAAGCTGAAAAGTACAAGGGCGCATCGTTTGATGTGCCTTTTTTGTTTGTCCAGGCCTGATTTGTGCGAGTTTATGCGAGTTGTGGGCTGACAATTGCCCTGTTTTCTTGTCACAATACGCCTTTACGCGCGACGGTCAGGATTTTCCGTCAGCGTCAGGTAACCAGTCACCTACAGCGGAGTGTTGTTACACCATGATGGACAGCTTACGCACGGCTGCTAACAGTCTCGTGCTCAAGATTATTTTCGGTATCATTATCGTGTCGTTCATATTGACCGGTGTGAGTAGTTACCTCATCGGCGGTGGCGCGAACTACGCCGCAAAAGTGAACGGCCAGGAAATTAGCCGTGGGCAGTTCGAGAACGCTTTTGCTGGTGAACGTAACCGCATGCAGCAGCAGCTGGGCGACCAATACTCTGAACTCGCAGCCAACGAAGGCTATATGAAAAACCTGCGTCAGCAGACGCTGAACCGTCTTATTGACGAAGCGCTGCTGGACCAGTACGCGAAAAGCCTGGGTCTGGGCATCAGCGATGAGCAGGTCAAAAAAGCCATCTTCTCGACCCAGGCTTTCCAGTCTAACGGGAAGTTCGACAACGAGCGCTATAACAGCATTGTTAACCAGATGGGTATGACGGCTGACCAGTACGCGCAGGCGCTGCGTAACCAGCTGACCACGCAACAGCTGATCAACGCTGTGGTGGGCACCGATTTTATGCTGAAAGGCGAAACGGAAGAGCTGGCGGCGCTGGTGGCGCAGCAACGCGTGGTGCGCGAAGCGATGATTGACGTCAACGCGCTGGCGGCGAAACAGCAGGTCAGCGACGCTGAAGTTAATGCTTACTACGAGCAAAACAAGAACAACTTCATCTCTCCTGAACAGTTCCGCGTAAGCTATATCAAGCTGGACGCGGCGGCGATGCAGGAAAACGCGACTGACGCGGAAATACAGTCTTATTACGATCAGCATCAGGATCAGTTCACCCAGCCGCAGCGTAACCGCTACAGCGTGATCCAGACCAAAACGGAAGCAGAAGCTAAAGCCGTGCTGGACGAACTGAACAAAGGCGCAGATTTCGCGACCGTGGCGAAAGCAAAATCCACCGACATTATTTCTGCTAAAAACGGCGGGGATATGGGCTGGCTGGAAGACGCAACCACCCCGGACGAGCTGAAAAACGCCGGCCTGAAAGAGAAAGGCCAGCTGTCTGGCGTGATCAAATCCTCCGTTGGTTTCCTGGTGGCGCGCCTTGACGATATCACTGCGGCAAAAACCAAGCCGCTGGCTGAGGTGCGGGATGATATCGCTGCGAAAGTGAAGCAGGAGAAAGCGCTTGACGCCTTCTATGCGCTGCAACAGAAAGTGAGCGATGCCGCAAGCAACGACAACGAATCACTGGCGGGCGCGGAGCAGGCTGCCGGCGTGAAAGCGGTTGAGACGGGCTGGTTCAGCCACGAAAACCTGCCGGAAGAACTGAACTTCAAACCGGTTTCTGATGCCATCTTCAATGGGGGTCTGGTGGGCGAGAACGGTACGCCGGGCAGCAACTCAGACATCATTACCGTCGACGGTGACCGTGCGTTTGTTCTGCGCGTCAGCGAGCACAAAGCCGAGGCGGTGAAACCGCTGGCGGAAGTGAAAGATCAGGTGGTGGCGCTGGTGAAACATAACAAAGCGGCACAGCAGGCAAAACTGGATGCAGAGAAAATTCTGGCCGATCTGAAAGCCGGTAAGAGTGATGCGATGAAGGCGGCTGGCCTGAGCTTTGGCGAAGCCAAAACGCTAAGCCGCACCGGTCAGGATCCTGTCAGCCAGGCGGCGTTTGGTCTGAGCCTGCCGGCGAAGGACAAACCTGTCTTTGGTACCACGACCGATATGCAGGGTAATGTGGTTCTTCTGGCGCTGGATGAAGTGAAAGCCGGCACGCTGCCGGACGCGCAGAAGAAGGCTATGGTTCAGGGTATTACCCAGAACAATGCGCAGATTGCTTTCGAAGCGATGATGAGCAACCTGCGTAAAGACGCCAAAATCAAGCTGGGTGATGTGGTTACCCAGGAGCAATAATTTCGTACCTGCTCGCAGATTTTCGTAACGCTCTGCAAAAACTAAAGGCCGCTTTCGCGGCCTTTTCCATTTCTGCAATCTGCTGTTTGTGCCTGTTTCCCCGTGCGGCTATCGTGGCCTGGCTGTCAACAAACAAGGAGAAAGCAGCATGAAATGTGGAATCAAAGCACTGTTAATTACCCTGGCGATTGCCACTTCCGGGATGAGTGCGGGAGCGCTGGCTGCAACCCCCGCAGCTAAAGCGCAGGCTGTACAAAACCAGGCGGATGCGACGTCGCAAGGTCATGTTAAAGCCAACGCGACGGCCAGCACCAAAGCGGCCGAGGACGAGGGTACGCGAGTCAGTATCAATACTGCCTCTGCGGAAGATCTGGCCCGGGCGATGAATGGCGTAGGGCTCAAAAAAGCGCAGGCCATCGTCAGCTATCGCGAAGAGTATGGCCCCTTTAAAACCATTGACGATCTCAAGCAGGTCCCGGGGATGGGCAGCGCGCTGGTTGAGCGCAATCTCGCACACCTGACGTTGTAATCGCGTAATCACTTGCACTGCGGCAAAAATTTGCCAGGATAAAGAGGTCATACCAGTTATGACCTCTGATCCTATAACAATGAAAGGCTATTGCGCAATGCAAACACAAATCAAAGTCCGCGGTTATCACCTCGATGTTTACCAGCACGTCAATAACGCCCGCTACCTGGAGTTTCTTGAAGAGGCGCGCTGGGACGGCCTGGAGAACAGCGAAAGTTTCCAGTGGCTGACTGCACACAACATCGCGTTTGTGGTCGCCAACATCAACATTAACTACCGACGTCCGGCCGTGCTGGGGGATGTGCTTACCGTGACCAGTCAGGTACAGCAGCTGAATGGCAAAAGCGGCGTGCTGAGCCAGGTCGTCAAGCTGGAGCCTGAAGGGCTGGTTGTGGCAGACGCGCTGATCACCTTTGTCTGCATCGATCTCAAAACCCAGAAAGCGTTGCCGCTGGAAGGGGAATTGCGCGAAAAGCTGGAGCTGATGATCGCGTAAATTTTTGTCTTTTATAAAAGACAAAAAAGTTTTTCAGGGATAAAATAATGAACAGGGACTACGTTGTTGAACGCTACCGGACCCGTGACGGGAAGATACCGTTTGAGGAGTGGCTGGCAAAAACGAGGCGAAAGGATCCGGAGACCGTTTTACGGATCCTTATGCGCGTTAACCGTGCAATAAAACGTAATTTTGGCGATTACAAATACCTAAGAGAAGGTGTTTGGGAGATGCGAATTGACTGTGGTCCCGGTTACAGGATCTATTTTGCCGTAGAGCATCAGAATGTCTTATTGTTACTCATCGGTGGCGACAAGAAGCGTCAAAGAGCAGATGTTAAGCAGGCGGTAGAATATCTGAAAGATCATCTTTCTCAAGGAAAAACAGATGGGCACGCCTAAACGAAAATATTCAAGTTCTGTCAGTCATCACGATGCCGTTGTGAAAATGCTTCGAGAGAACCCTTCCTATGCTCAACTGTATCTTCAGATTGCACTGGAAGAGATTTATGAAGATCAGGGGATCCCTGCCTATCTCATTGCGCTTCGTCAGGTCATTGAGGCCCGTGGCGGCATCGGAGAAATTTCTGCTAAATCGGGTTTGTCACGTCAGCAGCTATACCGAACCTTGTCTGATAACGGCAACCCAACGCTGTCTACTCTGATGAAAATTACCCGTGCTGCCGGCGTAAAACTGTTCGACAGCACGGTCAGGTAGCCCTATTTCAGCCCGGTCTTTTTCTGCATTTCGGCCATCACGCCCGCTTTATCCGCAAGATAATGATTCAGCCCGTTTGCGCGCAGATTACAGGCGGCACACTGGCCGCAGCCGTCTCCTTTAATGCCGTTGTAGCAGGTCAGGGTCTCGTTGCGAACCACATCCAGCTTGCCCCAGTAGTCGGCCAGCGCCCATGTCTCGGCTTTATCCAGCCACATCAGCGGCGTTTCGAAGCGGGTCTCTTTTGCCATTCCCAGATCCACGGCGTGATTGAGTGCTTTCACGAACTCATCCCGGCAGTCCGGGTAACCAGAGAAGTCGGTCTCACACACGCCGGTAATTACCGCTTCGGCTTTTACCTGGTAGGCATAGATTGCCGTCAGGGTCAGGAACAGAATGTTGCGGCCCGGTACGAAGGTATTCGGAATGCCGCTGGCATCCGGCTCGTAATCAGGGACCGGAATACTGTCACGGGTGAGGCTGCTGACGGCCAGTTCATTTAACAGCGTCACGTCCAGCACTTTATGCGCGCGGGCGCCCAGTTTCAGGGCCAGTTCACGAGCGACATCAATTTCAGCGCGATGACGCTGTCCATAATCAAAAGTGACGCAGTGAACTTCATCATACTGGTGAAGCGCCTGAATCAGGCAGGTTGTGGAATCTTGTCCTCCGCTGAACACGACGACGGCACGTTTCATAGATCATCTCGACAGTTACGGTAAAAGCGTCATGTTAACGCCTGGCTACAGCGGCGACCAGCTTCTTCACGCGTTTGGGGGAGGGAGCCAGGCTTCGGTGAAGTCAAACCAGCCGCGGGTGTTAAGGCGTATCCCGTTGACGCCCGGAGGGGCGCTGATTTGATACTGATAGTTAAAGAGCGGCGTCAGGACGGCAGTTTCCATTAACCGGCTGAATATGGCCTGAAGCCCTGCGTGTCGATCACGATCGTCGGCCTGCATCTGCACCGCATCCAGCGTGGCCTGTAAATGGGCGTATGCCGGTGCGCTCAGCAGATGCGGCCAGAGTGCATCGCAGCGGAGCCACTGCTCAAGTGTGTACGCCGGCGCTTCGCCAATCAGTCTGTCTCCCATCATCATGTCTGCCTCGGCAAGCGGCTGGCACCCGTCCCACGTCTTGGCGTCGTGAAAGATGACGGTCAACTCGCAACCCTGCCGCGCAAGGTATGCCTTTAACTGGCTGGCCATGGTGTGAAGCTCAACCGGCAGGTGGTAGACCAGCGTCAATGCCTCTGGCAGCGCAACGTCGGTTAAATCAGGCCACTGGGGGATCGCCCAGCCGGGAAGCAGTTCCCCGGTAGGCGTGATAAGCCCTTCGTTCAGCGGAAGCGTGTGCAGAAGCGTTGAGAGATGAATGATATTAATCAGCCGCTTTGCCTGAAGCTCGCTCAGGCGCGCGCTCTGCTTCAGCGTGAGGTAGCAGAAGCCCAGGCTGGTACTATTACTCACCAGCCGCAGACTGGCCAGCTCGTCGGCCTGACCAATGGCGATTTGCACCGGGTGGCGGCAGCTGGTGCCCAGGCTGTAGTCAAAAAGCTGCGGTGTGATCCAATATTCTATAGCCTTAAGCAACGGATGGCTGAGGTGATACTGCTCGTGGCTTTCCAGACGCACCAGCTCGGGCTCAAAAACGCTCAGACGGAAGGGGCCGCTGCCAACCCCGGGGAGACGGGGATGCGCCAGACGGCTACAGTAGGTTGCCAGCCTGTGCGCCAGCCAGTAGTCAGGTTGATGCAGAATAAACGTCAGGCACTGTGGATGCGTGGTTTCGATGCGAAGGACGCTCCGGAAAAGCGTGCCCATGCCGGGTTGCGATAACAGCGCCGTCAGGCTTTGCTGGAGCTGCGACGTCTCTATTTTATCGCCGTTATGCCAGTGCAGGGTCGAGCGAATATAGAAATGCCAGCGCAGACCGTCAGCAGAAACGTCCCAGTGATGCGCCAGATCGCCCGTAGGTTCGCTGCTGTTACCGTTGAAACGCGTCAAGCCAGAGAACACCTGTCCCGCAAGATGTTGCTCCGCCCGGCCAGGTAAAAACCCCGGCTGAAGTGGCTCCAGCGAGCGATAGTAGGGGATACGCAGCGTTGGCGTATCGTTCTGCCACTGCCCGCCCAGAAACGGATGCAGCAGCGATCGCAAATCTTCAGGCGCGAGCTGGGCCAGCTCCAGGGCGTTATGCTGCTGCCCGCTTTTCAGCGCCTCTTCCATCATCGTATTACGCAACGAATCTGGGGTGACGTGAAAGAGTAACTCCCCTCGCTTTCCTCGTCCGGACCGGGCGTGCCAGCTTAGCCAGCCCGCCTCCTGCGCCTGGCGCAGCAGGGTGCGAATGTGGCGCTCGCTGCAAAAGCAGCGGCTGGCAAGTTCACTGATGGTCACCTGCTGCGGCGCGCCGGCGGAGGGTTGCCACAGACGTTGATACTGGTTAAGACGGTTAAGCTGGCGCATGGAAAACCCGGAACAATAATTATCATCTATTCACTATTACTTCCGTATATCTCACGTAATACTGATGCACAAGTTAACCGCATCACATTTCGGGAGTAATCATGGCTCGGCTCGCTGCATTTGATATGGACGGCACGCTGTTAATGCCGGATCACCGTTTAGGGGAGAAAACCCTCAACGCCCTTAAGCGCCTGCACGAGCGTGAAGTCACCCTGACGTTTGCCACCGGTCGTCATGTCCTTGAGATGCGCCATCTGCTGGGAACATTTTCCCTCGATGCGTTCCTGATCACCGGCAACGGGACGCGCATTCACTCCGTCGACGGCGAGGTGCTGCACCGTCAGGATCTGAACCCGGAAGTGGCCGATATTGTCCTGCACAGCGCCTGGGATACCCAGGCCAGCGTGCACGTTTTTAACGATGAAGGCTGGTTTACCGGGCGTGAGATCCCGGACTTACTGCACGCGCACGTCTACAGCGGCTTTAAGTATCAGCTTATCGATTTGCGCCGTATTCCGGCGCACAAGGTGACCAAGATCTGCTTCTGCGGCGATCACGACGACCTCTGCCGCCTGCGCATTCAGCTTAACGAGGCGCTGGGCGACCGGGCGCATTTGACTTTCTCGGCGGTGGACTGTCTTGAAGTGTTGCCGGTGGGCTGTAACAAAGGTTCTGCGCTGGCGGTGCTGAGCGACCATCTTGGGCTGACGATGCAGGACTGCATGGCCTTTGGCGATGCCATGAACGACCACGAGATGCTGGGCAGCGTTGGCCGTGGGCTGATCATGGGGAACGCGATGCCGCAACTTATCGCCGCGCTCCCTCATTTACCGGTTATCGGACACTGTCGTAACGAAGCGGTGTCCCATTTTTTGACACATTGGCTGGACAAAAATAACCTCCCATATTCCCCCGAATAGCGAGATCCTTCCAGCAAGCCAGGCTTAAGCCTGGCTTTTTTTTATTTCACCAGCTGAGAGATCTGCGCCTTCCACGGTTCAACATCGCCAATATTGGCCTGTACCCATTGCGCGTTGTAATAGGTCTCCAGGTAGCGCTCTCCGCTGTCGCACAGCAGCGTGACGACAGAGCCGGTACGGCCTTCTTCACGCATCCTCGCCGCCAGCTGTAGCGCGCCCCACATATTGGTGCCGGTTGAGGCCCCGACCTTACGGCCAAGCTGTGTCTCCAGCCAGTGCGCCGTCGCGACGCTGGCAGCGTCCGGCACGCGAAGCATCTCATCCACGACGTCCGGAATGAACGACGGTTCCACGCGCGGGCGGCCAATCCCTTCGATTTTGCTACCCACGGGGCTACGCAGGCCGGCATCGCGGGATTGCCAGTAATCAAGGAACACCGAGTTCTGCGGGTCGACCACCATCAGCTGGGTATCGTAGCCCTGACAGCGAATGTAGCGTCCGATAGTGGCGGAGGTTCCGCCCGTACCGGCGCTCATCACAATGTACGACGGAACCGGATGCGGCTCGTGGGTCATCTGGCGGAAAATGCTGTCCGCAATATTATTATTGCCGCGCCAGTCGGTGGCGCGCTCGGCGAAGGTGAACTGGTCCATATAGTGGCCATTCAGTTCGCGGGCCAGCATTTCGGAGGCCGCGTAGATTTCGCAGGCGCTTTCCACAAAGTGGCAGCGTCCGCCGTAAAATTCGATCTGTTCGACTTTGCGTTTCGCCGTGCAGGAAGGCATCACGGCGATAAACGGCAGGCCCAGCAGGCGGGCAAAGTAGGCCTCGGAGACGGCAGTAGAGCCGGATGAGGATTCAATAATCGTGGTGCCTTCTTTAATCCAGCCGTTACATAAACCGTATAAAAAGAGTGAACGCGCCAGGCGATGCTTCAGGCTGCCGGTAGGATGGGTACTTTCATCCTTCAGATAGAGCTGAATACCGGGAAATCCCGGCAGAGGCAGGCGGATTAAGTGGGTGTCTGCCGAGCGCTGATAGTCGGCATTTATTTCGCTGATGGCATGTTTAACCCAGGTGCTATTCATCGTAGTTATCCGTTTGTCATTTTGTGCCCAGCATAGCGAAAAGCACAGAAAAAATTGTTGCTATCTGGCCTTTAAAATAGAATGTATGGAGAATAATTTTCTCTGCGAGGTGGGTATGCTAGATAAAATTGACCGCAAGCTGCTTTCTTTACTGCAAAGCGACTGCACCCTCTCTTTGCAGGCGCTGGCAGATGCCGTTAATCTGACCACCACACCGTGCTGGAAGCGCCTCAAGAAGCTGGAAGATGATGGCATTCTGCTGGGACGCGTGGCGCTGCTGGATCCCGAAAAACTGGGGCTTGGACTGACCGCCTTCGTCCTGATAAAAACGCAGCATCACAGCAGTGAATGGTACAGCCGCTTCGTCACGCAGGTTTCCGATATGCCCGAGGTGCTCGGCTTCTGGCGCATGGCGGGGGAATACGACTATCTGATGCGCGTTCAGGTGGCGGACATGAAGCGCTACGATGATTTTTACAAGCGGCTGGTCAACAGCGTACCGGGCTTGTCCGATGTCACCTCCAGTTTTGCCATGGAACAGATTAAATACACCACAGCATTACCCATTGAATAACATCATAAAAAACCTTCAGGAAAATACCGCGTGCGATTATTTGCCCAATTAAGCTGGTACTTTCGTCGGGAGTGGCAACGCTACCTCGGCGCGGTGGCCCTGCTTATCATCATTGCCATCCTGCAACTGCTCCCGCCCAAAGTGGTGGGATACGTCGTGGATGGCGTTACCGAACAACATTACACCGCCGCACGGGTGATGATGTGGGTCGGCACGCTGGTGCTGACGGCCGTGGTGGTTTACCTGCTGCGCTATGTCTGGCGCGTGCTGCTGTTCGGCGCGTCCTACCAGCTTGCCGTGGAGCTGCGCGAAGATTTTTACCGCCAGCTGAGCCGCCAGCACCCTGAGTTTTATCTGCGTCACCGTACCGGGGATCTCATCGCCCGCGCCACTAACGACGTAGATCGCGTGGTGTTTGCCGCTGGCGAAGGGGTATTAACGCTGGTGGATTCCCTGGTGATGGGCTGTGCGGTACTGATTGTGATGTCTACGCAAATTAGCTGGGAGCTCACTCTGCTTGCGCTGCTGCCGATGCCGCTGATGGCGCTGGCGATTAACCGCTACGGCGAGCAGCTCCATGAACGCTTCAAGCTGGCGCAGGCGGCGTTCTCGTCGCTGAACGATCGCACCCAGGAGAGCATGACCAGCATCCGCATGATCAAAGCGTTTGGTCTGGAAGACAGGCAGTCCGCGCTGTTTGCCGCAGACGCCGCCGACACCGGCGCGAAAAACATGCGCGTGGCGCGGATTGACGCCCGTTTCGATCCGACAATTTATATTGCGATTGGCATGGCGAACCTGCTGGCGGTTGGCGGCGGCAGCTGGATGGTGGTGCAAGGCACGATGACCCTCGGTCAGCTAACCAGCTTTGCGATGTATCTCGGGCTGATGATCTGGCCGATGCTAGCGCTGGCCTGGATGTTTAATATCGTTGAGCGCGGGAGCGCCGCCTACAGCCGTATCCGCGCCATGCTGGCGGAAGTGCCGGTGGTGAACGATGGCAGCGAGCCGGTACCGGAAGGTCCGGGTATCCTGAAGGCTGACGTTCGCGCCTTTATCTACCCGCAAACGGAACACCCGGTGCTTGAAAACGTCAGCTTCACGCTGCGGCCTGGTCAGATGCTGGGCATCTGCGGCCCGACGGGGTCCGGAAAAAGTACCCTCCTGGCACTCATTCAGCGCCATTTTGACGTGAGCGAAGGCGATATCCGTTTCCACGACGTCCCCCTGCCGCGCCTGCTGCTGGATGACTGGCGCAGCCGCCTGGCGGTCGTTAGCCAGACGCCGTTTTTGTTTTCAGACACCATTGCCAACAATATCGCGCTCGGGTGCCCGACGGCGACGCAGGACGAGATCGAGCACGTAGCGCGCCTGGCCAGCGTCCACGAGGATATTTTGCGCCTGCCGCAGGGCTACGATACGGAAGTGGGGGAGCGGGGCGTGATGCTCTCCGGTGGACAAAAGCAGCGTATCTCCATCGCCCGCGCGCTACTGCTGAACGCTGAGATCCTGATTCTGGATGATGCGCTGTCGGCGGTTGATGGGCGTACCGAGCATCAAATTCTGCATAACCTTCGCCAGTGGGGGGAGGGGCGTACGGTCATCATCAGCGCGCACCGTCTGTCGGCGCTTACCGAAGCCAGTGAAATTCTGGTGCTTCAGCACGGACATATTGCCCAGCGTGGTCAGCATGAGCAGCTCGCCGGGCAGACCGGCTGGTATCGGGATATGTACCGCTATCAACAGCTTGAAGCCGCGCTGGATGAGGAGGTCGCCGATGCGTAAGTTTGGACAGATGTGGCCGACGTTAAAACGGCTGCTCGCCTATGGCTCACCGTGGCGCAAACCGCTTTCCATCGCCGTGCTGTTGCTGTGGATCGCCGCGATTGCGGAGGTGACCGGCCCGCTGCTAATCAGCTATTTCATCGATAACATGGTGGCGAAGCGCTATCTGCCGCTGGGGCTGGTGGCGGGGCTGGGCGTGGCGTATGTCGGGCTACAGCTGACGGCGGCGGGGCTACACTATGCCCAGTCGCTGCTGTTTAACCGGGCCGCCGTGGGCGTGGTTCAGCAGCTACGCACGGATGTGATGGATGCCGCGCTGCGCCAGCCGCTGAGCGAGTTTGATACCCAGCCGGTCGGACAGGTCATTTCGCGCGTCACTAACGACACCGAAGTGATCCGCGACCTGTACGTCACCGTTGTCGCAACGGTACTGCGCAGTGCCGCGCTGATTGGCGCGATGCTGGTGGCGATGTTCAGCCTGGACTGGCGGATGGCGCTGGTGGCAATCACCATTTTCCCGGCGGTGCTGATTGTGATGGTGATTTACCAGCGCTACAGCACGCCGATTGTTCGCCGCGTGCGCGCTTACCTTGCGGATATCAATGATGGCTTCAACGAAGTGATCAACGGCATGAGCGTTATCCAGCAGTTTCGCCAGCAGGCGCGTTTTGGCGAGCGAATGGGGGAAGCCAGCCGCTCGCACTATATGGCGCGGATGCAGACGTTACGTCTGGACGGTTTCCTGTTACGCCCGCTGCTGAGCCTCTTCTCTGCGCTGGTGCTGTGCGGGCTGTTGATGCTGTTTGGCCTGACGACGCGCGGAACCATTGAGGTGGGGGTGCTGTACGCGTTTATCAGCTACCTCGGACGCCTCAACGAGCCGCTGATTGAACTCACCACGCAGCAGTCGATGCTGCAACAGGCGGTGGTCGCGGGCGAGCGTGTGTTCGAGCTGATGGACAGGCCGCGTCAAACCTATGGCGATGACGACCGCCCGCTGGAAAGTGGATCTATCGCGTTCTATCATGTCTCGTTTGCCTACCGCGACGACCAGCTTGTCTTGCAGGATATCAACCTGGATGTGCCGTCGCGCGGTTTTGTCGCCCTGGTTGGGCATACCGGCAGCGGCAAAAGCACGCTCGCCAGTTTGCTGATGGGCTACTATCCGTTGACGCAGGGGGAGATCCGTCTGGACGGACGGCCTCTTGCCGCGCTTAGCCACAACGCGTTGCGCAAGGGCGTCGCGATGGTGCAGCAGGATCCGGTGGTGCTGGCCGATACCTTTTATGCCAACGTGACGCTGGGGCGACCGTTCACACCTGAGCAGGTCTGGGAGGTGCTGGAGACGGTACAGCTGGCGGATCTGGCGCGCGGGTTAAGCGAGGGGATCTATACCCGGCTGGGCGAGCAGGGCAACAACCTCTCCGTCGGGCAAAAGCAACTGCTGGCGCTGGCGCGCGTGCTGATTGAGACGCCGCAGGTGCTGATTCTGGATGAAGCGACCGCCAGCATCGACTCCGGTACCGAACAGGCGATCCAGCAGGCGCTGGCTGCCGTGCGGGATCGCACCACGCTTGTGGTGATCGCCCACCGCCTCTCAACCATCGTCGATGCCGATACCATTCTGGTGCTGCACCGTGGTCAGGCCGTTGAACGGGGAACGCACAGGGAGTTGCTTGAGGCAAAAGGGCGCTACTGGCAGATGTATCAGTTGCAGCTGGCAGGCGACGAGCTGGCCGCCAGCGTACGCGAGGATGAGTCACTCAGCGCCTGATGCACCATTCCAAGGCAATATGCTAACAGACATACCTGTTGGTGCAAAACAGAAACGCACCCTGCACCGTCATGGTGCGTTTTTTTTTCACCCGTTCTCTGAGCATGCGCGCCGCGCCGCTTTCCTTCTCACATTTCACTTCTGGCACACCCTTTGCAATGTCCCTTTCGTGTTAGCTGCGGCCATTACCGAATTCTGACTGGAGGGGATTTATGAAGCTGGTTACGGTGGTAATCAAACCATTCAAACTCGAAGACGTGCGTGAAGCGCTGTCTTCCATGGGTATTCAGGGGCTGACCGTCACCGAAGTGAAAGGCTTTGGGCGTCAGAAAGGTCATGCCGAGCTTTATCGCGGGGCGGAATACAGCGTTAACTTCCTGCCAAAAGTGAAGATTGACGTGGCGATTGCCGACGATCAGCTTGATGAGGTGATTGATGTGGTCAGCAAAGCGGCCTACACCGGCAAAATTGGCGACGGCAAAATTTTCGTTGCTGAACTACAGCGCGTCATTCGCATCCGTACCGGCGAATCTGACGAAGCGGCGTTGTAAGTAACTCCTGGCACACAGTGATAGGGATCGAGAAAATGAAGAGAACAACAATGAAAACAGCTCTGGGGTCGCTGGCACTGCTGCCGGGCCTGGCAATGGCTGCACCTGCCGTGGCAGACAAAGCCGATAACGCGTTTATGATGATTTGCACCGCGCTGGTGCTGTTCATGACGATCCCGGGCATCGCGCTGTTTTACGGCGGCCTGATCCGCGGCAAGAACGTGCTCTCCATGCTGACGCAGGTTGCCGTCACGTTCGCGCTGGTGTGCGTGCTGTGGGTGGTTTACGGTTACTCGCTGGCCTTCGGCGAGGGTAACGCCTTCTTCGGCAACGTTAACTGGGTGATGCTGAAAAATATCGAGCTGACCGCGGTGATGGGCAGCTTCTATCAGTATATTCACGTCGCGTTCCAGGGCTCGTTCGCCTGCATCACCGTAGGACTGATTGTGGGCGCGCTGGCTGAGCGTATCCGCTTCTCTGCGGTACTGATTTTTGTGGTGGTCTGGCTGACGCTCTCCTATATCCCGATTGCGCATATGGTCTGGGGCGGCGGTCTGCTGGCTTCCCATGGCGCACTGGACTTTGCGGGCGGTACCGTTGTGCACATCAACGCCGCGGTAGCAGGCCTGGTCGGCGCATACCTGATTGGTAAACGCGTGGGCTTCGGGAAAGAAGCGTTCAAACCGCACAACCTGCCGATGGTCTTTACCGGCACAGCCATCCTCTACTTTGGCTGGTTCGGCTTCAACGCCGGTTCAGCCAGTGCCGCTAACGAAATCGCCGCGCTGGCCTTCGTGAATACCGTAGTGGCAACCGCCGGCGCTATCCTCTCGTGGGTATTTGGCGAGTGGGCTGTTCGCGGCAAGCCTTCGCTGCTGGGCGCCTGTTCAGGGGCGATTGCCGGCCTGGTGGGCATCACGCCAGCGTGCGGTTACGTGGGCGTGGGCGGCGCGCTGCTGATCGGCATCGTCGCCGGTCTGGCGGGGCTGTGGGGCGTTACCGCGCTGAAACGTATTCTGCGCGTTGACGATCCGTGCGACGTGTTCGGCGTGCACGGCGTGTGCGGCATCATCGGCTGCGTAATGACGGGCATCTTCGCGGCGCAGTCTCTCGGCGGCGTGGGTTACGCGGAAGGCGTGACCATGATGCACCAGGTGCTGGTCCAGCTGGAAAGCATTGCTATTACCGTTGTCTGGTCGGGCGTGGTGGCCTTTATCGGCTACAAGCTGGCCGATATGACCGTCGGGCTGCGCGTGCCGGAAGAGCAGGAGCGCGAAGGTCTGGACGTCAACAGCCACGGCGAGAATGCTTATAACGCATGATTTGCGTGCTTTGCCGGGTGGCGGCTTCGTCTACCCGGCCCGCAAAGACAGGATCCTCAGGCCCGGTATGCGTAGCGCCACCGGGCTTTTTACATCATCCTCTGTTACGCATGACCCCTTCCTGGACCGTCGAGGCCACCAGCACGCCATCCTGGGTATAAAACTCCCCGCGTACAAAGCCGCGCGCGCTGGACGCAGAGGTACTCTCCACGCTGTAAAGCAGCCATTGGTTCATATCGAACGGACGGTGGAACCACATAGAGTGGTCAATCGTGGCAACCTGCATCCCTTTTTCCAGGAATCCCACGCCGTGCGGCTGTAGCGCAACCGGCAGGAAATTGAAATCCGACGCATACCCGAGCAGATACTGGTGCACGCGCAAATCTGCCGGAACGCTGCCGTTGGCGCGGATCCACACCTGACGGGTGGGCTCGGAAGCGTGACCCTTCATAGGGTTATGAAATTCTACCGGGCGGATCTCCAGTGGCTTATCGCACAGAAACTTCTCTTTTACCTGCGGCGGCAGCAGATGCGCGAGCGCGCGCGCGATGTCGGTTTCCGATTTCAGATCGTCCGGCGACGGGGCAGGGGGCATCGTTTTTTGATGCTCATACCCCGGCTCTGGCGCCTGGAACGAGGCGGTCATGTAGAAGATGGGTTTACCGTGCTGGATGGCCGCCACGCGGCGGGCGCTGAAGCTTTGGCCGTCACGCAGAACTTCCACGTCGTACACAATCGGTTTAGCGCTGTCGCCAGGGCGTAAAAAGTAACTGTGGAACGAATGCACCAGACGGTCTGCCGGGACGGTCTCCTTTGCGGCATACAGCGCTTGCCCCACGACCTGGCCGCCAAAAACCTGGCGTAAGCCTAAATCTTCGCTCTGTCCGCGAAACAGCCCTTCTTCTATTTTTTCCAGGTTCAGCAATGTCAGCAGATTGTTCAGTGCCTGACTCATAGTGGTCCTCAATAAACGCCGTGGCGAAAGATACGCAGAGTATAACGCAGAAACGAGAGTGGTCCGATGGGTGGAATTATCTTAATACCAGGCCAAAATTAGGCATTAATCCGTGATTTGTGCCACACTTGTTTACGTTATGTGAATAAAACGACATCGGATGGGATCGATCCCGCCGGTGCATTGATGATAAGGAGACTTCAATGAAACTCGTGCCTATGTTAAGCGGTGTTGCAATGGCGGTAGCGCTGTCCGCCTGTGCGGATAAGAGTGCCGATGTTCCGGTGCCAACGGCAACCCCAAACGGGATTAACACCCTTTCACAGCAAGCCATTCGACAGCCTAACGTATCCGGTACTATCTGGATCAAGCAGAAAGTAGCTCTGCCGCCGGACGCGGTACTCACGGTTACGCTGTCCGATGCCTCTCTGGCGGATGCACCGTCGAAAGTGCTGGCCCAGCGCGCGGTTCGTACAGAAGGTAAACAGGCGCCGTTCAGCTTCGTGCTGCCGTATAACCCGTCTGACGTGCAGCCTAACGCGCGTATCCTCCTGAGCGCGGCGGTAACGATCAACGATAAGCTGGTCTTTATCACCGATACCGTGCAGGAAGCGGTTAATAAAGGCGGCACCAAAATCGACCTGACCCTGGTTCCTGTCCAGCAAACGGCAGTGCCCGTTGCGCCACAGTCCAACCAGCCGACTTTGCCAACAGCGCCGACTCAGCTGTAATTTTCTTTCGCCCTCTTCAGGCCTCCTGAAGAGGGCGTCAGTACTCCCACCGATACTTCTGCATATCAATCTTTCCTGACCCGGACACCTGAACCCCTTCTGAGAGTAATGCCTGACGCTGGCGCTGCAAGTCTGGCCCGGTGAGAGAGATCGCGCCATGGCGGTTGACGACCCGATGCCATGGTAACGTGCTCCCCTCCGGTAGTCTTCTTAGCACACCGCCAACCTGACGCGCCGCGCGTGGAGAACCTGCGAGTCGGGCAACTTCACCATAGGTAGTGACATAACCTTCCGGAATTGAGGCCACAATTTGCCACACTCGCTGTGGGAAAGTGTCATGTTCGTCCATTGTTTCTCCTGCGGAAAATCAGCGAAGGGGTAGGGTAAACGAAGATAAAGCAGATTGCCGGGGCAGTTTGCGCAATAATCCAGCATCCGGTTGCCAGCGGCTTGCAATTGTAGTGCTCCACAGGGATAATGCGCCAGCGCGTTGGTTATCAACGCTCTCAATGGGGGCTCTGTTGGTTCTCCCGCAACGCTACTCTGTTCACCAGGTCAGGTCCGGAAGGAAGCAGCCAGGGCAGACGACGTGGGTGCCGGGATGTAGCTGGCAGGGCCCCCACCCATTTGTGCTAACTCTATGGCTTAATAGCGCATTTCTTTGCCGACAATCGCTCTGATGCAGAGCCGATTATATCCGGCTCCACTAATCATAGATGACGCTTTTAGCTTAAGTATGGGGTCCAAGGAACCGATCGCCGTTCAGGTGGATCATATGCGTTGGCGCGTCAGCTACCCAAACCTCTGTTTCCCAGGATAATTCCATAAGATATTTCGACATCACCTTCCGGTCTGGGAAGGCCGTAACGTATACCAGTCCAGGTTTAGCATTCGCAAATAATTTTGCTAACTCACCGTGACGCTTTCCATCGACGGGCCCATGCGAAGTGACCGATTCAATTAACAGTAACCAGTTGCGTTTTTGCCAATAAAGAACAACATCGGGCAGTTTACCTTTTCGATCAACGATAACGCCCAGTTCCGCAAGCCGCTCTTTTCTAAAATGATCTTCCTTCGCACCCGTATCTCCGATGTAAATAACTTCTGCTTCAGGAGCGAAACGAGGACCAAACTCAACGATGATATCCTTGATGAGCTGGCTATGTGCGCCGGGGCTTAATTCTAATTCTGTACCGTCATTCAGTTTTAATGGCACCATTTCCATTTTTCGCGCCATAGCATACTGCTCAACTAAGGTCGGTACGTTGCCCCTGTGTTCATCAAGCGCTTTTTCCCATTTAGCGGAACCATAGTTGAGTAACACTGTATGCAGTTCAGGCGCTATCTGATAGCAAGCCTTAGGGGAGTTGACAGGGCGATCGGGCTTATCCGGGTTATATATTGCTATTCCGCCATCACAAAACTGATGCAGCGTTTGTCGCCGGAAGGTTTCGCGCGTGTTTGGGGCATACTCTTTGCCGTAGACGTCTCTACACCAATCCATGATCGGTGTCACACCCATCATCGGGCGTTCAATTTTCTCCCAATCGCCATTGGGATGAAGATCGAGCAGTGCAAGCAAAGTTAAAGCGGAACGTTCGTTTATTTGCGCACGAGGCATTCCCAGTTGACGCAACACATCAAGCGCCTGCTCAATCTTTTCCTGCGCTTTAAGCGGGTCAGCTATTTTTCCTTTGGTCATGAGGTTCAACTCCCTGTTAATGATTTCGTCTATCTGATTCTGACTGAGCACTTCATCACCGAACTCACCACCCATCTTTCGCAGAACTTCCAGTGATGGATAATGAATTGCTCTTAAATCAGAGGCATTTACCTGAGTGTGCCCGCCAAACTGACGGTAATACTTGTCCAGCAAAGTGCAGTTCAGATAGACATAAAGCCCGCGGGCAAGATCCGCATCCATACCCGTCTTCTGCACATGGAAAACATTAGTCTTATTGTCGAAACCGATCAGCTCGCCCGGTAAAGAGGAGTCATATAAGGTTGCTACAATGCGACGTTTTTCTTCTTTGCTGCTAAATCTTTTTACAATCAGGTAATTACCATGGTTTTTCCATAGCCAGGGTCGTGATGAATCGGAAACCCTGATTGCATTAGGTTTTTTGCCATCAAGGGGCCAATTAACTTTCCCATGCAAATGCTGAGGAAAAAGAAGCGGCACTGATTCAGAATCCATGCTTTCTCTGAGATCTTCTCTAAGACGAAAGTCAACTACCGGTCCTGTACTAACCTGAACGCCAAGCTCGCCCAGAGTAGATGTAAAAGGGGATAATCTCTCGATTATGTCTTGTTCTCTGGGGCTGGCGGCGATATGAATGAACTTTTGTTTGTCCTCTGGGTTAACTATTTTGTCTATCGACACCTTGCGTTGCGTCATATCGGTGGCTGTGATTTGCCCGGATTCTTCATCCAGATGAAAATCAGACGTTGGGCTGGATGTAATGATAACCTGCCCCTGCGGAACACCTTTTACACAGTGAATGATGATATTTTCCTGAAGCACTTCATCTTCAGAAAATGCCGCATTACGGGAGTCGAAAATGTGGATGTGCTTAATGGACGTATCCGACAGTAATTGCTCACGAAAAGGCTGGTAGTACGGACCATTACAGAAAGAGCGTGGAATAATTGCCACTAACTCTCCTCCCATTTTCAGCTGTTTCAAAGCTAAGGCAACAAATCCAGAGTATAAGTTGACCGTTTCTATGCCAGCTTTGCGTAAAGAGTCCCGGTGTGCGCTCGAAGAGAGAATTTTTTTGTAGGGTGGATTCATGATCACATGGCTATAAACCCCCGGCTCTTCACGGGTCGATATACTTTTGGCCGCAAGACTTGCCTCGAGTATATAATCTACCTTTCTGATTTTATGGGATAATTTCCCATTTGCAGCCTCATTGCAGGCTCTCAGCGTCTTTCTAAGATACGTCAGCATCACATCTTCAATGTCGATGGCGTCAAGCTCAATCTTTTCGACTTCAGCCATCAACGCCCGTTCTATGAACGCCGCAGAGAGCGACCCCACTCCACAGCCTGGGTCAAGTAGCGTTATGTCACCTTTTATGTCGTCAAACAGGCTTGCCATGAACAGACAAATCGGAGCCGGGGTCATAAACTGACCAAATGCAGATTTTGTCTTTGGATTTAATAGCTTATTCGCTTCTTTTCTATGCTGATCGGCCAATTCCAACAAGCGCATCATATTTCCACTGGGTAACAAAAAAGTTCAAATTGCATACCGCTCCTGTGTAGCCCGGAAGTGTATCAAGAGTCAGAATGCTTTACATGCCGGCAATGTTACTACAAACAGAGAAGCGATCTGGAAGTCTTTGGTCTGTAGGAGGTTGCTTTGCTGACCGCTAACCTTCCCTGCACCACGGCTGGTCGCCAACTATCCCATAACTATTCAACGACTGCTTTACCAGGCCCGTTATTCTGTCGTGCAATATATCCTTCATTTAACTGAAATAATATTGTCATAAACCTGTAATAATAGACTGTCATTTTATTATCGGGCGTCTTTTTGTTGTCATAAGCAAAAAAATATATATCTGGATAACAAACATATCTTCGTGTATTAAATTAAACACGTGTTCCGAAAGGATGTGACAATCATGGTTACTGCGGTTTTAAACGTTAAAATTGATGAAGCGCTAAAAGAAAGACTTCGCCACTATGCGGAAGATAATAATGAGAATTTAAGCGTGACCACAGAGAAACTGCTGCTGCTGGCATTTGAAGCGGTAGAAGAGGCGGGAGTATCGGAAGAGGATATTGATAATCAGCATACGGAAGAAGAGAGCGTAACTCCATTTACTCCTAAAGAAATCAAAGCACTACGTAAACTTCTGAAGAAGAGAAAATGAAACAACAACTATCGACGGCCAGCGACTACAACGAGGCCTGTAATCTGTTACGTTCCGGCTACGTGAAACATGTTCGTCTTGGCTGGAATGTAGGAAGTGACGAGTTCTTTCGAATTGCATCTGACTGGTGTGACACCGGTGCAAAAATAAAGAAAGAAGGGGATAATTTCATTATTTCACTGAAAGGCTTCCCGATTCCTCCTCAACATTAAGTTGTTCTTCATGAAAACTGCTGACTGCATGCGTTACAGTCAGCAGTTTTTATTGTTTCTGGCGAAAAATTTACACCAGGCTCCGTTTTACTGGTGGTGTACTTCTGTTTAAAGCAAGCCACAGCGGTTTAATCCGCAATAATGCCTCTTCAAGTTCTGGTGGATTGAGGGAGAAAGGCATGCGCAGGTAGCGGTCGAACGCGCCTGAAAGCCCAAAGCGCGTGCCGGTGCCCATAATGATGCCCGTCGTCTCGGCGCGTGCCGCCAGCTGCGTCGCCAGCATGCCGGGTAACTCTATCCAGTATGAAAGCCCTCCCTCCGCTTCCTGGAACCGCCATTCGGGAAAATGTTCCCGCAGCATCTGGCCACAGCGGTCGCGCCGTTCTGCCAGCATTTTCCGGCGAGCGGGCAGAAAAGTTTCACTGTTTTCGATAAGCCACAGCGTGGCTAGCTGTTCCAGCACCGGTGAGCCCAAATCCAGCGTGTCGCGCGTCTGCGCGAGCGTGGCAATAGTGCGTGACGAGGCGCGGATCCAGCCGAGACGAAGCCCGCCCCAGAAGCTTTTTCCAGCGGAACCCAGCGTTATTACGGCGGCCTCCGGGTTAAAGGCGGCCAGCGGCGGCGGTGGGGGAGCATCGAACCAGAGATCGACCATGGTTTCATCCACGACCAGCGTGGTGCGGGTTTGCGCGGCAATGTGGGTTATGGTCTGGCGCGTTGCGGCATCCATACAGCGCCCCGTCGGATTATGGAAATCCGGCATCAGATAGGCCAGACGCGGGGCGGTCTGGGCAAGCGTTGCGGCAAAACCGTCGGTATCCCAGCCCGTTTCAGGCAGCGAGACGCCCACGGGCCGGCATAGTGCCCCCTGAATGGCGGCGATCGCCAGTGGGTAGGTAGGATGATCCACCACCACGCGATCCCCGGGACCGGTCATCATTCTTAAGATCAGGGCGAAGCCGCTGACGGCGCCATTCACCACCATCACTTCGTCTGCCCGGGTCGGCAAACCCCGTGCGGTGTAGCGGGCGGCAATGGCTTCACGCAGCGCCGGGAGCCCGAGCTGATCGTACCCGGTTAGCGCCAGGTTCGGCGTGAGGGCTGTCAGTGCGTGGGCGTAAGCCTGGTGGATCTCGGGCCCCGCGTTGAGCGCGGCGGTAGAGAGATCAAGCGCCGCGCTGGCAGTGGAAAGGGTGGGCACCGCGCGGCTGTCGGGCAGGATCGCGCGCGAACCGCTGCCCTGACGGCTCTCCAGATAACCCTCTTCCCGTAGATGTGCCAGCGCGCTGCTGATGGTGGTGCGGCTGACGTCCAGTGCGGCGGCCAGCTCCCGCTCTCCGGGCAGGCGAGTGTTTAGCGCCAGCCTGCCATCCAGAATCAACAGGCGTAGCGCGTCAGCCAGCTGGCGCCACAGCGGGGTGCGGGAAGAGGCTTGCTGCCAGTGCCCTAACAGGCGAACCAGAGACTGGCTACCAAAACGACGTGATGACATGAGCAGTCCACTATTTGAAAACTGGACATTAATCATAGTGCCATTTTCACCGAAGATGGAACCGGGTTCTTCGGAGAAGAGAAAATGGTACGTCGTCTGGTACAACTTTATGTCGGTTTAGGCCTGTACGGGCTTTCAACCGCGATGTTTATTCGTTCGGATCTGGGGGTAGACCCCTGGAATGTCTTTCACCTTGGCGTCGCCATCCAGACCGGGATGAGCATCGGCACGGTGATTATTTTAACCGGAGCAGCGGTGCTGCTGCTGTGGATCCCGCTGCGCCAGCTTCCGGGGCTGGGTACGGTCAGTAACGTGATTTGTATCGGCCTGGCGGCTGATGCGTCATTGGCGCTGATCCCGGAACTCACTTCGCTGCCCGTGCGCATTATCCTGCTGGTTTCAGGCATTGTGGTTAACGCCCTTGCCACCGGGATGTATATCGGGGCGGGTTTTGGTGCTGGCCCGCGTGACGGCCTGATGACCGGTATACATGCCCGGCTGGGCTGGTCGATTCGCAGCGTGCGTACCGCGATCGAGGTGAGCGTGTTAATCATCGGCTACCTCCTCGGGGGAGCGTTTGGCGTTGGAACCGTGCTGTATGCGTTAACGATCGGCCCGCTGATCCAGCTCTGTTTGCCGTGGTTTCGCCACCGGCCGCGCGTTCAGAAAGCACCGCAGCCGGAGCGGATTGTCTAATTTTGCGAAGCGCTCACAGGCTATAATGACGCAACTGTGTCAGAATAGTGGTTACACTTTTTGCGACGCCAGAATGTATGAAAGCGATCACTCTCTATGACGTTGCCCGCGAGGCGGGCGTTTCTTATCAGACCGTTTCCCGGGTGATTAACGACGCGGAACACGTTTCTGCCCGCACGCGGGAGAAGGTCCGCCAGGCCATGGCGGCGCTACACTATGTGCCTAACCGTGGCGCGCAGCAGCTGGCCGGGAAACGCACCCGCACGCTCGGGTTGATAACGACCGATCTGGCGCTGCATGCGCCGTCGCAAATCGTCTCAGCCGTAAAATCCCGGGCAGTGGAGCAGGGGGCAAGCGTGCTCATCTCTATGGTGGAACAGCCCGCGCAGTGTCAGGCTGCTTTGCAGGCGTTACTGGCGCAGCGCGTGGAGGCGCTGCTGGTGAACGTTCCGCTGGAAGATGCACAGGCAGAAATGCTTCAGGAAATGGCTTCGCCGATCCCGGTTCTTTTTCTCGATGTTTCCCCCTCAGCCAGGGTGAACAGCCTCGTGTTCAATGCCGAACAGGGCGCTGGCCTGGGGGCGGAGCATCTGCTTTCGCTGGGGCACCGGCGAATTGCGCTGCTCGCCGGTCCGGAAAGTTCCGTCTCTGCCCGGGCGCGTCTGGCGGGATGGAAAACCGCGCTCGCTCAGTCCGGCGTGGAGGCGTTTGCAGTAGCGCAGGGCGACTGGAGCGCGGCTTCCGGCTACGAGAAAGGGCATCAGCTTTTATCGGGCCCGGCGCTGCCCGACGCGATCCTCGTTGCGAACGATCAGATGGCGCTCGGCGTTATACGCGCCTGTGCGGAAAAAGGGATTGCGGTACCGGGTCAGATCTCGGTGGTCGGATTTGATGATACGGCCGACAGCGCATGGTTTTCACCCCCGCTGACCACTATTCGGCAGGCGTTCCGCGAGGCCGGTGAGCGCAGCGTGGAGTGGCTCCTGGCGCCCACGCCTCACGACGAACGCTGGCAGAAACAGCTACCCGTTACGCTGATCGTTCGTCACTCCACCGCGCCGCACGCGCCGCAGCAGGCCGATCGTGAAGATCTGGCGCAGCAGCTACGAACGCTGGCGCTGCTGGCGGAGAAACTGGCGCGCAGCTAGCGCTTTTGTGATCGGGCTCGCCTGGTGACGATCAAAGTCTTTACCGCCACCGTTTACCAGGGCATGTTGACTAAAATTGTGAGCGCTTCGCAAAGAGGTTGATATGTCTTCTGCATTACCGCTGACCCTCAGCGCACTTCTGGCTCGTCGTGACTGGGAAAACCCCGGCGTGACGCAATGGAACCGTCTGGCCGCACACGCGCCTTTTCATAGCTGGCGCGATGAAATTCTCGCCCGGGAGGATAAACCTTCGCTGAGCAAGCGCTCGCTTAACGGCGTCTGGCAATTCAGCTTTTTCGCCGCGCCAGAGCAGGTTCCCGAGGCCTGGGTAACGGACGATCTTGCTGACGCCGTTGAGATGCCCGTGCCGTCGAACTGGCAGATGGAGGGATTTGATACCCCCATTTATACCAACGTCACCTATCCGATAAATGTGAACCCACCGTATGTTCCGGCTGAAAACCCTACCGGCTGTTACTCGCTCACATTTGAAGTGGATGACGCCTGGCCACGCAGCGGACAGACCCGCATTATTTTTGACGGGGTCAATTCCGCTTTTCATCTGTGGTGTAACGGCCAGTGGATGGGCTATTCGCAGGACAGTCGTCTGCCCGCGGAGTTTGACCTTAGCACGGTGCTGCAACCGGGGCAGAACCGCCTGGCGGTGATGGTGTTGCGCTGGTGCGACGGAAGCTACCTGGAAGATCAGGACATGTGGCGGATGAGCGGCATTTTCCGTGACGTTTCGCTGCTGCATAAGCCGGAAACGCGGATTGCCGATTATCAGGTCGTGACCGATCTGAATGCCGAATGCGATCGGGCGATACTCCGGGTTGACGTGGCGCTGGAAGGCTCACGCTACGCCGAATGTGAGGTGGCATTTACTCTGTGGCGTAACGGCGAAGCCTGCGCGCAAACCACGCAGCAGCCAGGATCGGCCATCGTCGATGAACGCGGCAGCTGGGCGGAGCGGCTCAAGGTTGCGATACCCGTGAACGATCCCGCGCTGTGGAGCGCCGAAACACCGGAACTCTATCGTCTGACGATGTCGCTTCGTGATACGCAGGGCAGTGTGCTGGAGACCGAAGCCTGCGATGTCGGCTTCAGGCGCGTCGAAATCAGCAATGGTCTGCTGAAGCTCAACGGCAAGCCGCTGCTGATCCGCGGCGTGAACCGTCACGAACATCATCCTGAGAAGGGGCAGGTGATGGATGGGGCGACCATGCGCCGCGACATTGAACTGATGAAGCAGCATAACTTCAACGCCGTGCGCTGCTCGCATTATCCGAACCATCCTCTGTGGTACACGCTTTGCGATCGCTATGGCCTGTACGTGGTTGATGAGGCGAATATCGAGACCCATGGCATGGTGCCGATGAGCCGCCTGGCGGACGATCCGCGCTGGCTGCCCGCCATGAGCGAGCGCGTAACGCGTATGGTGCAGCGGGACCGGAATCATCCGTCAGTCATCATCTGGTCTTTGGGGAACGAATCTGGTCATGGGGCGAACCACGATGCGCTGTACCGCTGGCTGAAAACCACCGATCCCACGCGTCCGGTGCAGTACGAAGGCGGCGGCGCCTGTACGACGGCAACCGATATTATTTGCCCGATGTATGCCCGCGTCGATCAGGATCAGCCGTTCCCGGCGGTGCCAAAGTGGTCGATTAAAAAGTGGATCGGCATGCCGGATGAAACCCGTCCGCTGATCCTGTGCGAGTATGCCCACGCGATGGGCAACAGCTTTGGCGGCTTCGCCAGCTACTGGCAGGCATTCCGCAGCCATCCCCGGTTGCAGGGGGGCTTTGTCTGGGACTGGGTCGATCAGGCATTAACCAAAAAAGAGGAAAATGGCGCGGCGTTCTGGGCCTACGGCGGCGATTTTGGCGATAAGCCCAACGATCGTCAGTTCTGCCTAAACGGGCTGGTATTCCCCGATCGCACCCCGCATCCCGCCCTTTTCGAGGCGCAGCGTGCCCAGCAGTTCTTTACCTTTACGCTGGTGAGCACCTCTCCGCTGGTCGTCGAGGTACAGAGCGATTATCTGTTCCGTCATACCGACAACGAACGTCTGCAATGGTCGGTGGCGCGTGACGGTGCGGTAGTGGCTTGTGGCGGCATGACGCTTTCTGTCGCGCCCCAGGAGGCGCAACGCATCGAGATCCCGCTGCCTGAACTTGCCGCTGAGCGGGGTGAGGTCTGGCTCAATGTGGAAGTTGTTCAGCCGCAGGAGACGCCGTGGTCGCCGTCCGGCCACCGTTGTGCCTGGGATCAGTGGCCGCTCCCGGCTCCGCTGTACGTTGCGCCTGCGAATGTGGAGGGTACGGCCCCGCAGCTAACCGCGTGCGGCGAGGCGCTGGAGATTGTCCATCAGCAGCAGCGCTGGCAGTTTAGCCGCCTTACCGGAAACCTGACCCAGTGGTGGAACGCGGGGGCTGAAACGCTCCGTTCTCCGCTAACGGATAACTTTACCCGCGCGCCGCTGGACAATGATATCGGCGTCAGCGAGGCGACCCGCATCGATCCGAACGCGTGGGTGGAACGCTGGAAGGCGGCAGGGATGTATGAGATGTCGCCGCGCCTTCTCCAGTGTGAAGCAGAACAGCACGCCCGTGAGGTGGTGGTGACCACGCAGCACGTCTGGGAATCCCGGGGGAAAGCGCTGTTTGTCAGCCGTAAGATCTGGCGGATTGACGATCGCGGCGCGCTGCACGGTGACGTGCAGGTGACGGTAGCGTCTAATATTCCCGAGCCTGCTCGCGTGGGCCTGAGCGTTATGCTGGTGGATATCCCGGAAACCGTGCGCTGGCTGGGGCTGGGGCCGCTGGAAAATTATCCGGACAGAAAGCTGGCGGCGCAGCAGGGGCGCTGGACGCTTCCGCTGGAAGCCATGCACACGCCGTATATCTTCCCGACGGAGAACGGCCTGCGCTGCGACACCCGCGAGCTGGCGTTTGGCGCGCATCGGTTGCAGGGGCGGTTCCATTTCTCCGTGAGCCGCTACAGCCAGCAGCAGCTGCATGAGACAACGCATCAGCATCTGCTACGGAAAGAGCCGGGTTGCTGGTTGAACCTGGACGCCTTCCAGATGGGCGTAGGGGGAGATGATTCCTGGAGCCCGAGCGTGGCGCCGGACTTCCTTCTGCAAAACCGGCAGCTGCGCTACACCTTCTGCTGGCAGCAGAACGGCTGAATAAAAGCACCGGCTCCGCTCAGGCGGAGCCGCTGTTGAGATTACGCTCGGCCCAGAGAATGAATTCCGCCTCAGGCAGCGCCTTGCTGTAGTACCAGCCCTGTCCGTACTGCACGCCGTGGCGATGCAGCCAGGCAATCTGTCCTTCCGTTTCGATGCCTTCCGCCACCATCGCCAGCTCGAGCGATTTTGCCATTTCGATAATGTGCGGGGTGACGTTTTTATACTCCAGCGCGTGCACGAAAGATTTATCGATCTTCAGGGTATCGACATCCAGATCCTGGAGATAGCTCAGGCTGGAGTAGCCTGTACCAAAGTCGTCAATGTAGACGGCGTGTCCGGCACGGCGAAACGCCGCGATGGCCGGGGCGCTGACGGCGGGATCGGCGAAGCCGCGCTCGGTTAACTCCAGCGCAATCTGCTGCGGGTGGACTTTCCATTTGTTCAGCAGCTGGCTCAGCAGGCGCGGCAGCTCCACGGACGTTAAATCGGCTGGGGCCAGGTTAACGGAAATGTGCAGCTCCGGATGATGATGCAGCCAGTCGCCCAGCTCGTCGAAGATCTTATCGATTGCCAGCAGCGTTAACTGGGAAATCAGCCCCGTTTGCTCAGCCAGAGGGACAAATATGTCTGGCGACAGGTTGCTGCCATCCGGCTGCGGCCAGCGCATCAGCGCTTCGGCTCCTACCAGTTTGCCGCTGCACAGCGCCACGATGGGCTGATAGTGAACCTGGATCTCCCGGTTGTTTATCGCGTCCATCAGGCGGTTACGCGGAGACTGTAGCCGGCGGAGGATCCGCAGAACAATCAGGGCCGCCGCCAGGCTAATCAGCACGCCAGCCGGCAGCCAGATGAGCAGCTGCTGATGCCAGGCTTCCGCCAGCGGCTTCAGCGAGGCCCAGGCAATGACGGTAAACCCCAGCTCGGGCACGGGCTTCAGAATGTACATCGAGCCGTTGTACTGAACGCTCGTCATCTCCTGCCGATCCTTAACAATCGAGAGGATATGCGGATCGAGGACATGACTTCTGGCAAATATGCGCTGTGTCGTGTTGCCCACCAGGGCGGCATCCATCGAGATTTCGCCGAACGGAACGACATCTACAAGCGATGCCGGATCGACCATCACCAGATAATGCCCTTTCCCGATCACCACCATATAGCGGTGAATGCCGAGGTCGTTTTGCGAGGTGAGCCACGTGCTGTAACCGTCCTCGGTGATGCGCACCGGAGGCGGCAGAGCCTCCGTATTACTCGACTGTTCCAGGGAAGAGCAGAGCGGCTTCAGGTTATCGACATACATCACTTCCTGAACATAGCGCCAGGAGAACGCGACCCGGCGCATTTCACGTAAATGCAAGGGAGTGCAGGGCGGGGCGTTGAACGACTGTAGGTGCGTGAGCGCCTGTTTAGCCTGCACGACAACTCTGTCGGTACGGATCAGGACGCGCGAGGCATAGCCGTCCAGCGCCTCCACAAACTTTTCCTCTGCCTGACGATGCGCCAGCCAGATACTGAGGCAAACGGGGACCAGCACAGAAATGATCAGTACGCCCGTGACCAGGCTCACCAGATGTCGGGTTCGCATGCCGTTTTCCTTCCCATTTGCCCATGAAGGGCAGTGAGTTTGCGCGCCAGAGGAGAAAGATTTTAGTGCTAAATGATATAGTTATAGCATGCGAAAGTCGCAGGCAGGTATCTGAATCCGCCTTTGGATAAAAGACAAAAGTGCGCTGGATCGTCCTGGGGGTTGTTTTTACAGCAAGGCTCGGCTAGTATTTTGTTATGTTATAACAATACACGAGAGTCAGATATGAAACCGAATATCCATCCAGCCTATCGCACCGTTGTGTTCCACGACACCACGGCTAATGAATACTTCCGCGTTGGCTCAACCATCAAGACGGACCGGGAAATCGAGCTCGACGGCGAAACGTATCCTTACGTCACCCTTGATGTCTCATCAAAATCGCATCCGTTTTATACCGGGAAGCAGAAGACCTTCTCCACGGACGGCAGCGCGGCGCGCTTCCGCAAGCGTTTTGGCGGCTTTCTTGATGCGAAGCGAGGCTAACCATGCAGGTACTTAACTCACTGCGTAGCGCAAAGCAACGGCATCCGGATTGCCAGATCGTCAGGCGCAAAGGGCGTCTGTACGTTATTTGCAAATCCAATCCGCGCTTTAAGGCCGTACAGGGACGTAAAAAAAGGCGCTAAGCGGATGCTTAGCGCCTCTTCACAGGCAACAGCCCTGCTAGCCGTTAGCAGGGCGAGAGAGCGTGAAAACGTCATAAAACGAAAGCTCTCCCTTCCTCGCCACCATTTTTTGCAGCTTCTCTTTAAGCCCGGCCTCGACTGAAGGTGAGCGCATGATGCTGTCAATAAGCTCGGGCGGCACGTAGCGCGTGTTGTACCACTCGCCGTTGTAGCACACGCGGAAATCTAGCACGTCGATATCTTCATACCGGTAGCGCGGGTTAACGTCGAAAAAGAAGAACGCGTTAAACACCACGAACAGCACAACCAGCAGCCAGACTGAATCGACCAGCGTTTCGGACCGCAGCATGACGATAAGCGTTGCCAGCCAGGCGGCGTACATCGCAACGAACAGTCCGGGGTGTTTACGGATAAAGCTGATGCTAAAGCGCGGGCGATTGTCGCGCTTTTCGCGGGCATTGAGATCGTCGATGGTGGCGGTAAGCAGGCGCTGTATCTCTGTCATTTTTTGCCTTTATACATATTGAAAATACAGGTGATCTGCCTATTTTATGAGAGGGGGTCAGGCGTGGAAAGTAACAGTTATGCCGGGAAAAAGCATAACAGTTACTCAGGGGGCCTTAGAGCATTTTTATGATTTTCGCGGGATTTCCGCCCACGACCGCATTGGCCGGCACGTCTTTGGTCACAACCGCACCGGACGCGATAACCGCATTATCGCCAATGGTCACGCCCGGGTTAATGACCGCCCGTCCGCCAATCCAGACGTTGTGGCCTATGGTGACCGGTTTGCCGTACTCAAGCCCGCTGTTACGCGCGGTCGCGTCCAGGGGATGCGTGGCCGTATAGATGTGCACTCCCGGCGCGAGCATACAGTTATCGCCAATGCGGATAGGGCAGACGTCCAGCATAACGCAGTCGAAGTTAGCGTAAAAGTTGTTGCCCAGGTAGATGTTATAGCCGTAGTCGCAGCGGAAGCTCGGCTCTATATAGGCGCCTTCGCTTTGACCCAGCAGGTCAGCTAACAAGGCGCGTCGTTCGGCTTTCTCATCGGGGGCGGTATGGTTATAGCGATGAATAAGATGACGCGCGCGTAAACGGTCAGCCCTTAACGTGTCGTCGCCAGGGCGGTAATATTCACATGCAATCATCTTCTGTTTTTCTTCACTCATGGGAACCTCACTGGAATCGTTTTACGTAGCGTAAAGAGGATTAGCCAGAAAGGGAACGTTCCCTAAAAATGGCTGTGACGGTAGTCACAACATTCTTGAGCATAGATACGTTTTACACGGGAACCTGGCGTTTGCACTTGAAGCGTAGTTCGAAGGTAAATTCAGCTTAACAACGGGCGTAGTGCCTTTACAGTCTCTCTTCAACGATTAACGAACAAATTTCCACACCGAAGTGGGGATCTTGTCATACAGTTTATTCATGGTCAGTTCAGCAAGACGATGGTCGGCAGCTGAATAAAATACCGCCAGTTCATTATCGGACAGCTCGTATTTATTTTTCTCAATAACCCGCTCGAGTGTGTCAATTGACTGGCAGCGTCGCAGGCGCATCAAATAATCGACTTTAGTTAATGGTTTATCAGACATAAATTCACCTTAGTAATTGTAATAATTTTAACAGGAAAGACTAACCGGATTAGCTCTGCTGACATTCGTGAAGCAGCGAAATAGACGGTTTCCTGATTTACGCCATTTCTGCAAATCCTGTGCGTTAATGCCGTAGCTGCTGAACAACATAAAGGTGTCGTCCAGGTATTCATCAATTTGCTCTATCAACTTATTATCTTCATTGTACTTAATTTTATAATTAAGTGCGAAGGTAGCGATATGCTCAATCAGCTCGTTTAGCTGTAAATTGATAGCAGACGTTGGATCGTTCACCCAGCCATGGTTACTTTCTTCAAGATTGGCGAGGCAGTCATGGTACAAGGATTCGCAGAGAAATTTCAACTGCGCGATATCATGCCTTTTTGGCGAGTACTCGTCCATAGCGCATCCCCTTCTGAGTGATTTTTTACTCACCGAACATCATGTCGGGATGGATACAACTTGCTTAGCTACACGGGAGCTGTGTTCCTGATAACTCTAACTATAAGCCACTCTGATCAAGATTTCATCGCGCTATTACGAAAAATTACAATTAAAACGTTACTGTGCGAGCCTTTACGCAAATGTTCCTTTGGCAGGGAACGCTTTAATCAGTAAAAAACGCAGTTTTTTATCGGTTCCTTAAAATTCATTGAGTTAGCGCAAAGTTTGATGTGAAGTCCGGAACCAGATATCTCAGATATTTTCTTTAAGTTAGGAATAGTCCGAATAATTTACGCCGCGAAATGATAATAAAAGAATGCTGAGTTCTTCGTATTGATTTTCGGCCTATTATGCCAGGCCTTATAAAAAAGAAGAAAATAAATAGAACGACAATAGGTCTATTTTATGATCTTTTCAGAAAATGAAAAAGGCCGCAAATGCGGCCTTTTTATCATGTGAAACCGGTATCAGTGATGTTCTACCGAATGATTGTGCTCAACATCTTCATTCTTACGGCTGAAGCGGCGACGAACCACCACAAAGAACACCGGCACGAAGAAGATCGCAAGCACCGTCGCGGTGACCATACCGCCCATAACGCCTGTACCTACCGCGTTCTGCGCGCCGGAGCCTGCACCTGAACTGATAACCAGCGGCATAACGCCCAGGATAAACGCCAGGGACGTCATCAGGATTGGACGCAGACGCATACGAACCGCTTCCAGCGTAGCTTCAATCAGGCCTTTACCTTCTTTCTCCATCAGATCTTTGGCGAATTCGACGATAAGTATCGCGTTCTTCGCCGACAAGCCAATGGTTGTCAGCAGGCCCACCTGGAAGTATACGTCGTTGGTCAGCCCACGGAACGTTGCAGCAAGCAGCGCACCGATAACCCCCAGCGGAACCACCAGCATAACGGAGAACGGAATCGACCAGCTCTCGTACAGTGCCGCCAGACACAGGAACACCACAATCAGTGAAATGGCGTACAGGGCAGGGGCCTGGTTACCGGACAGACGTTCCTGATAGGACATGCCGGTCCAGTCGTAGCCAATACCCGCAGGCAGTTTGCTGGCCAGCTCTTCCATCAGGTTCATGGCTTCACCGGTGCTTCGACCTGGCGCTGCCTGACCGAGGATTTCCATCGACGGCAGACCGTTATAACGCTCCAGACGCGGCGAACCGTATTCCCAGTGCGAGGTTGAGAAGGATGAGAACGGCACCATCTGGCCATCGCTACCGCGAACGTACCAGTTGTTGATATCGTTCGGCAGCATGCGGTACTGCGCTTCGGACATGACGTACACTTTCTTCACGCGACCGCGGTCGATGAAGTCGTTGACGTAGCTACCGCCCCAGGCTGCACCCAGCGTGGTATTGATGTCGCTGATGGACACACCCAGCGCCTGCGCTTTT
Organism: Enterobacter cloacae complex sp. P15RS; assembly: GCF_014895905.1. Lineage (NCBI taxonomy): Bacteria > Pseudomonadati > Pseudomonadota > Gammaproteobacteria > Enterobacterales > Enterobacteriaceae > Enterobacter > Enterobacter cloacae complex sp. P15RS. The sequence continues at coordinate 167,449 of NZ_JADBQL010000004.1, forward strand.
TCCTGGTCGATATCGATTTTGTACTGCGGCGTATCTTCCAGACCGTTAGGACGCACGCCCACCAGTAGGTCAGGGTGTTTTGCCACCTCGCCAAACAGCTGGTTACGCGCCTGAGTCAGTTTTTCGTGGCCCAGACCGCCCTGGTCAATCAGCTGGAAGTCGAAGCCGGTCGCCGTACCCAGTTCCACGATCGCGGGCAGGTTAAAGGCGAAGACCATAGCGTCTTTAATCTGCGAGAAGGTAGCCATTGCACGGCCGGTAATCGCTTCAACTTTGTTCTCGTCGCCCGGACGTTCAGACCAGTCTTTCAGGGAAACGAAGGCAATACCGGTGTTCTGACCACGACCCGCGAAGCCAAAGCCGTTAACCGCAAACACGGATTCGACGTTGTCTTTCTCTTTGGTCAGGAAATAGTCGGTCATCTCATCCAGCACTTTCTGCGTACGCTCTTGCGTCGCACCGGCCGGAAGCTGAGCCATACTCAGGAACACGCCCTGGTCTTCATCTGGCAGGAACGAGCTTGGCAGACGAACGAACAGGAAGGCCATCCCTACCACGATGATGATGTAGAGCAGCAGGTAACGACCGGTGCTGCGCAGAATGTTCCCCACGCTGTCGGTGTAGTGGTGCGTGCTCTTATCAAACATGCGGTTAAACCAGCCGAAGAACCCTTTGTGCTCGCCGTGACCGCCTTTCTGAATTGGCTTCAGCATCGTCGCACACAGGGCTGGCGTCAGGATCAGCGCAACCAGCACCGACAGCGCCATCGCTGACACGATGGTGATGGAGAACTGACGGTAAATCGCACCCGTTGAGCCACCGAAGAAGGCCATCGGGATAAACACCGCAGACAGTACCATCGCGATACCGACCAGCGCGCCCTGGATCTGACCCATCGATTTACGGGTCGCTTCCTTCGGCGGCAGGCCTTCTTCCGCCATCACACGCTCGACGTTTTCGACCACTACGATGGCGTCATCCACCAGCAGGCCGATGGCGAGCACCATCCCGAACATCGTCAGGGTGTTTATCGAGTAGCCAAATATCGCCAGAACCGCGAAGGTCCCGAGCAATACAACCGGTACGGCGATGGTTGGGATCAGCGTCGCGCGGAAGTTTTGCAGGAACAGGTACATAACCAGGAAGACGAGGATGATCGCCTCAACCAGGGTTTTTACCACTTCGTGAATCGAAATTTTTACGAACGGCGTCGTGTCATACGGGTAAACGATTTTCAGACCTGACGGGAAGAACGGTTCCATCTTCTTCAGCTCTGCACGGATAGCCGTCGCGGTGTCCAGGGCGTTCGCGCCGGTCGCCAGTTTGATACCCAGACCAGATGCCGGCTTGCCGTTGAACTTCGCGATAACGTCGTAGTTCTCGCCGCCCAGCTCCACTTTCGCCACGTCACGCAGGCGAACCTGAGAACCGTCCTGATTCACCTTCAGCAGAATTTTGCTGAACTCATCCGCAGAGGTCAGACGCGTTTGCGCGATGATAGACGCGTTAAGCTGCTGGCCTTTCACCGGCGGCGTACCGCCTAACTGACCGGCTGCAACCTGGGCGTTCTGCGCTTTGATGGCGTTGATCACGTCAACCGGCGTCAGCTGGAAGTTGTTCAGCTTATTCGGATCCATCCAGATACGCATCGCGTACTGAGAACCGAACAGCTGAACGTCACCCACACCGGACGTACGGCTGATGGCATCCTTCATGTTGGCGCCCACGTAGTCGGAAATATCCTCCTGCGTCATGGTGCCGTTGGTGTTGATCACGCCGACAACCATCAGGAAGCTACTGGACGATTTCTCGACGCTCACGCCCTGCTGTTGCACTTCCTGCGGGAGCAGGGGCATCGCCAGCTGCAATTTGTTCTGCACCTGAACCTGCGCAATGTCCGCATCCGTACCGGATTCAAAGGTCAGGGTGATCTGAACCGTACCGGTTGAGTCACTGTTTGAGGACATGTACATCAGGTTATCGATACCGTTCATGTTCTGTTCGATAACCTGCGTAACGGTATCCTGCACCGTTTTCGCATCAGCGCCCGGGTAGGTTGCGGAGATCGTTACTGCCGGTGGCGCAATCGTTGGATATTGCGCAACAGGCAGCTTCAGGATCGCAAGTCCCCCGGCCAGCATGATGATAATGGCGATCACCCACGCAAATATGGGGCGATCGATAAAGAAATTAGGCATGTCTTAACGGCTCCTGTTTAAGTTAAGACTTGGTTTGTTCTGACTGGCCAGCGGCGGACGCTTGTTGTTTGTCGTCAGATTTCACTTCCTGAGCTTTGACCTGCGCGCCAGGACGAACTTTTTGCAAACCGGTTACAATCACGCGATCGCCATCTTTCAGACCTTTCGTTACCAGCCACTTGTCGCCAATCGCCTGCGTTGCGGTGATATTGCGCGTTTCGACTTTGTTATCGGCACCCACAACCAGCGCGCTCGCATCGCCGCGTGGCGTACGGGTCACACCCTGCTGAGGAACCAGAATGGCGGTTGGGTTCGTCCCTTCTTCCAGACGCGCGCGTACGAACATACCCGGCAGCAGCGTTTTATCCGGATTCGGGAAAATGGCCCGGATGGTGATTGAGCCGGTGGTCTGATCGACGGTCACATCAGAAAATTCCAGTGTACCGGTCTGCGAGAACTCGATACCGTCATTGGTAACCAGTTCAACCTTGGCTTTACCGTTTTCCTGTTTCAGTTGACCGCTGGCCAGCTCCTGTTTGAGACGCAGGAAATCGTTGCTGGACTGGGTAACGTCAACGTAGATCGGGTCAAGCTGCTGCACGGTGGCCAGCGCGTTGGTCTGACCGTTCTGCACCAGCGCACCTTCGGTGACGGCAGATTTACCAATGCGACCGCTGATAGGGGAGGTCACTTTGGTGTAGGCCAGGTTGATACGCGCGGTTTCTACCGCCGCTTTCGCCGCCACAACGGCCGCGTTGGCTTGCTGCGCATCGGCCAGGGCAGAATCATAATCCTGTTGGCTGATGTACTGCGTGCCGAGCAGTTTCTTGTAACGATTCAACGTCAGCTGCGAAATTTTGGCTGCCGCTTCTGCTTTCGCCAGATCGCCTTTAGCGCTCTCATAAGACGCCTGGTAGGTTGCTGGATCAATCTGATACAGAGACTCACCTGCTTTGACATCACCGCCTTCGGTGAAGTTACGTTTCAGGATGATACCGCTCACCTGCGGACGCACTTCCGCAATGCGGTAGGCGCTGGTGCGGCCCGGTAGTTCTGTTGTCATCTGGAGAGGTTCGGATTTGAGCGTCACCACGCCAACTTCTGGCACCTGCTGAGCTCCTTGTTGAGCCTCTTTGTCGTCACATCCTGTAAGCGCTAAGCTGCCTGAGAGCATCAGAACGACCGCCAGAGGCGTTAACCCTCTGTTTTTGTTCATATGTAAACCTCGAGTGTCCGATTTCAAATTGATCAAGGGTCCTGAGTCTAAAAACCCATTGCTGCGTTTATATTATCGTCATGCTATGGTACATACATTCATAAATGTATGTAAATCTGACTCCTGTAAATTCATCAACGTATGGCACGAAAAACCAAACAACAAGCGCTGGAAACCCGACAACACATTCTGGATGTGGCAATGCGTTTGTTCTCACAGCAGGGTGTTTCGGCAACCTCGCTGGCGCAGATTGCTCAGGCCGCGGGCGTCACGCGGGGAGCGATTTACTGGCATTTTAAAGACAAGTCAGATCTGTTTGGTGAAATCTGGGAGCTTTCAGAGTCCAGCATTAGCGATCTTGAGACTGAGTATCGGGCAAAATTCCCTCACGATCCACTCTCAGTATTAAGAGAAATATTAGTATATATCCTTGAAGCGACCGTTGTGGAAGAACGCCGACGTTTGATGATGGAAATCATTTTCCATAAATGTGAATTCGTTGGCGAAATGGCGGTGGTTCAGCAGGCACAGCGCGACCTGTGTCTGGAAAGCTACGATCGCATCGAGCAGGTTCTTAAGGAATGTATGCAGGCCGACATGCTTCCCGCCACGCTGTTAACGCGCCGGGCGGCGATCCTGATGCGCAGCTATATTTCCGGCCTGATGGAAAACTGGCTTTTTGCCCCGCAGTCGTTTGATTTGAAAGCAGAGGCGCGCAGCTACGTCGCGATCTTCCTTGAGATGTGCCAGCTTTGTCCGACTCTCCGCAGTGAGGAACCGCCGCTGACTGCCTGAACCTGTCCAGGAAATGTCTTAGAGGATAACCTTCCCGCTATTCTGCTTCAGGCGGGCGTGATATTCTTCACGCCCGACTATTTTCGGTCATTTCTCAGATCACATTCACGACTATGCTGCACACCTATCGCTCGACACATTCTGTTCTGGCCGTTTTTTTGATCCTGCTGTTTTTCTTTGCAGCCGCACCGCATTCCTGGGCCCGTGCAGACAACGGCAGTGACGTTCCGACGCGTGCCGAGGTTCAGTCGCAACTCGACACCCTGAATAAACAGAAAGATCTCTCCGCTCAGGAAAAGCTCGTTCAGCAGGACCTGACGGAAACCCTGGAAACGCTGGATAAGATCGATCGCATCAAAGCCGAAACGGCCCAGCTACGGCAGAAGGTTGCTCAGGCACCGGAGAACATGCGTAAAGCAACGGAGGCGCTGAACGCGCTCAGCGACGTTGATAACGATGATGAAACCCGGAAAACGCTCGCCACCCTGTCGTTGCGCCAGCTTGAGTCGCGCGTGGCGCAGCTGCTGGACGATCTGCAAACGGCGCAGTCCGATCTCTCGACCTACAACAGCCAGCTGGTTTCACTGCAAACCCAGCCTGAGCGCGTGCAGAACGCTATGTATTCCGCATCGCAACAGCTCCAGCAGATACGTAACCGTCTGAATGGCATCACCGTGGGGGAAGGGGCGCTTCGTCCGAGCCAGCAAACGCTGCTGAACATTCAGCAGACACTGCTGAACGCGGAGATTGAACAGCAGCGTAAGAGTCTGGAAGGCAACACGGTGTTGCAGGATGCGCTGCAAAAACAGCGTGACTACGTGAACGCGAACATCAACCGGCTCGAGCATCAGCTTCAGCTGTTGCAGGAAGCGGTGAACAGCAAGCGCCTGACGCTGACCGAAAAAACGGCGCAGGAAGCGGTCTCGCCAGACGAAACGGCGCGCATCCAGGCCAATCCGCTGGTGAAGCAGGAGCTGGAGATTAACCACCAGCTGAGCGAACGCCTGATTCAGGCAACTGAAAGCGGCAGCGCGCTGGTGCAGCAGAATATTAAAGTCAAAAACTGGCTGGATCGCGCTTTGCAGGCCGAGCGTAATATCAAAGAGCAGATTGCCGTCCTGAAGGGCAGCCTGCTGCTGTCGCGCATTCTTTACCAGCAGCAGCAGACGCTGCCATCCGCCGACGAGCTGGAGGACATGACCAACCGCATTGCGGATTTGCGTCTTGAACAGTTTGACGTTAACCAGCAGCGCGATGCCCTGTTCCAGAGCGACACGTTTGTTGCCAAAGTGGAAGAGGGCCATTCAAGTGAAGTGAACGGTGAAGTTCACGACGCGCTGTTGCAGGTGGTGGATATGCGCCGCGAACTGCTCGATCAGCTTAATAAGCAACTGGGCAACCAGCTGATGATGGCGATTAACCTGCAAATCAACCAGCAGCAGCTGATGAGCGTATCTAAAAGCCTACAGGAGATCCTGACCCAGCAGATTTTCTGGGTGAACAGCAACAAACCCATGGACTGGGACTGGTTTAAATCTTTCCCTGAAACGCTGAAATCCCAGATCAAAAGCATGAAAATTACCGTGAACTGGGAGAAAGCCTGGCCTGCGGTAATGATTGCCTTCCTGGCGGGCCTGCCTTTGCTGCTCATCGCCGGCGTGATCCGCTGGCGTTTGAAATGGCTGAAACAGTATCAGGCGAAGCTGGCCTCGGAAGTGGGGCAACTGCGTAACGACAGCCAGCTGCACACGCCGAAAGCGATCCTGATCGATCTGATCCGCGCGCTGCCGGTTTGCCTGCTGATCCTCGCCGTCGGCCTGATCCTGCTGACCATGCAGCTCAATATCAGCGACCTGCTGTGGGCGTTCAGTAAAAAGCTGGCGCTGTTCTGGCTGGTGTTTGGCCTGTGCTGGAAAGTGCTGGAAAAAGATGGCGTCGCCGTCCGCCACTTCAACATGCCGGAGAAACTTACCAGCCACTGGCGTCGCCAGATTGTGCGCATCAGCCTCGCGCTGCTGCCGCTGCACTTCTGGTCCGTTGTGGCCGAGCTTTCTCCGCTGCATCTGATGGATGACGTGCTCGGACAACTGGTGATTATGCTGAACCTGCTGCTGATTGCCGTCCTGATGTGGCCGATGTGCCGCGACAGCTGGCGTGATAAAGAGTCCCACAATCTTCGTCTGGTTACCGTAACGGTGCTGGCGTTCATTCCGCTGGCGCTGATGGTGCTGACGGCAACGGGTTACTTCTATACCACGCTTCGTCTGTCAGGCCGCTGGATTGAAACGGTTTACCTGGTGATTGTGTGGAACCTGCTGTTCCAGACCGTGCTGCGCGGTTTGAGCGTGGCGGCGCGCCGCATCGCTTATCGTCGTGCTGTTGCCCGTCGACAGCATCAGGTTAAAGAGGGGGCTGAAGGGGCTGAGCCGCAGGAAGAGCCGACCATTGCCCTGGAGCAGGTCAACCAGCAAACGATGCGTATTACCATGCTGGTGATGATTGCGCTGTTTGCGGTGATGTTCTGGGCCATCTGGTCTGATCTCATTACCGTTTTCGCCTACCTCGACAGTATCACCCTCTGGCAATACAACGGCACCGAAGCGGGCGCTGCGGTAATGAAAAGCGTCACCATGGGCAGCCTGCTCTTTGCGCTGGTGTCGTCAGTGGTTGCCTGGGCGTTGATTCGCAACCTGCCTGGCCTGCTGGAAGTGCTGGTGCTCTCAAGGCTGAACCTGCGTCAGGGGGCGTCGTATGCCATTACCACCATCCTGAACTACGTCATTATTATTGTCGGGGCGATGACGGTATTCGGCTCGCTGGGCGTCTCGTGGGATAAGCTTCAGTGGCTGGCGGCGGCGCTGTCGGTGGGTCTGGGCTTCGGCTTGCAGGAGATCTTCGGTAACTTTGTCTCTGGCCTGATTATCCTGTTCGAACGTCCGGTGCGTATCGGCGATACCGTCACCATCGGCACCTTCTCCGGGACCGTCAGCAAGATCCGTATCCGTGCGACCACCATCACTGACTTCGATCGTAAAGAGGTGATCATCCCGAACAAAGCCTTCGTGACCGAGCGACTGATCAACTGGTCGCTCTCCGACACCACCACCCGCGTAGTGATCCGCCTTGGGGTGGCCTACGGCTCAGATCTGGATAAGGTCAAAGAGGTGTTGCTGAAAGCGGCTAACTCGCACCCGAAAGTGATGCACGATCCTGCCCCTGACGTATTTTTCACCACGTTTGGGCCGAGCACGCTGGATCATGAGCTGCGGTTATACGTGCGTGAACTGCGCGATCGCAGCTACACCGTCGACGAGCTGAACCGCACCATCGACCGCCTGTGCCGTGAAAACAACATCAATATCGCCTTCAACCAGCTTGAGGTGCACCTGCGCAACGAGAAAGGTGACGAGCATACGGAAGTGAAGCGCGAGATTAAGGGTGACGATCCGACTCCCGCCTAAACTATTTTCCCTCTCCCTCAAGGGAGAGGGCCAGGGTGAGGGCAACCGGCCTTCACCTTTCCTTCAAAATCTCGCCGCACAATCTCCAGCGCCTTCAGCACCGTCTCCGCCGGGATCTCATGATTCTCCAGCAGCATAATTAAATCGACGGCCAGCTTGACCTCGTCGGGGGCATTTTCCAGTGACATCAGTGTGGCTCCTGTTAACGGGTCAGGCGTTCAATGACGCGCTCAATGTCGTCCAGCGCCTGACGGCAGCGGACGATACGGCCTTCCAGCGCGCTGATTTCACGCATTAAAAGCTGCTGCTCTTCCAGCGTTTCGCTGTTGTTCAGGCGGGCTTCACGCTCGCGCTTCATCTCAAACAGACGCCGCTCAAACTCCTGGGTCTCCAGCCGCTTGCGCTGCCATTTTCCCAGCCCAGGCGAGGCGCTGTCCCACGCCCGTAGCGGCCAGGCGGCGAGTTCGCGGTGCAGGGCGGTGATCTGCTCGGTAAGATGCGCTGCAAGCCACGCCACCTGTTCCTGCTGTTCATGCTCAACCGCGTGGCGAAGCTCATCGAGGTTGGTCTGCATCTCAGCAAGGTAATCCTGAATGAGAGTGCTGCGGGTGCGGAAAAGCTGCCGGTCAAAGCGCGGTTTCAGCGTGGCGTGTCCCATTAGCGGCGTGGCCTGCGCCCGCAGAGCGATCAGCTGATTTTGCAGCTTCTCAAGAAGCAGTGCTGTTTTCAATGCGCTCTCCAGTGGTAAAGTAGCCGTTCAGTTTGATAACGATTCGCATTATGCAGCGTACTATTTTAATCATCATTGGCTGGCTCGCGGTAGTGCTGGGTACGCTAGGTGTGGTTTTGCCCTTGCTGCCGACCACGCCGTTCATCCTGTTGGCCGCCTGGTGCTTCGCCCGCTCGTCGCCGCGTTTTCACCACTGGCTCCTGTACCGCTCGTGGTTTGGCGGCTACCTGCGCTACTGGCAAAAACACCGGGCCATGCCGCCTGGGGCCAAGCCGCGCGCCATTGCCTTTATCCTGATCACCTTCGCCGTTTCGTTATGGCTGGTGAAAATGATGTGGGTGCGTATTCTGCTGCTGGCGATCCTGGCCTGCCTGCTGATCTTCATGTGGCGGATCCCCGTGGTTGATGAAAAGCAACAAAAGCACTGAAGCCTCATCATGGCGGTTGCAATTATGGCGCGCAGCCAGTAAATTCGACCGTTTTCGAGCACAGGTGCGCCTGGTCAAAGGTTAAACAACTGTTACTTTGACCGACTCGTCGCGCGCCGTGAGTAACACTGTTTCATTTAGGCACAAACCGATGACCGCAACTGCACAGCAGCTTGAATATCTGAAAAATAGCATCAAAAGTATCCAGGACTATCCAAAGCCTGGCATTCTTTTCCGTGATGTCACCAGCTTGCTGGAAGACCCGAAAGCGTACGCGCTCAGCATTGAACTGCTGGTCGAGCGTTATAAAAACGCCGGGATCACCAAAGTAGTAGGTACTGAAGCCCGCGGCTTCCTGTTTGGCGCACCGGTTGCGCTGGCGATGGGCGTGGGTTTTGTGCCGGTGCGTAAGCCGCGCAAACTGCCGCGTGAAACCATCGCCGAGAGCTATGAGCTGGAATACGGTACCGATCAGCTGGAAATTCACGTTGATGCCATCAAGCCCGGCGACAAAGTGCTGGTGGTGGACGATCTGCTGGCCACCGGCGGCACCATTGAAGCGACCGTCAAGCTGATCCGTCGTCTGGGTGGTGAAGTGACCGACGCGGCATTCATCATCAACCTGTTCGATCTCGGCGGCGAGCAGCGCCTGGTAAAACAGGGTATTACCAGCTACAGCCTGGTGCCTTTCCCGGGTCATTAATCCCGTATCTCACAACCTCGCTCAATGGGTGAGGTTGTGATAGCATTCCCCTCCATTAATTCACCTTCCAGCGTTGCAGAGCCTGCCCATGAGTTATCAGGTGTTAGCCCGTAAATGGCGACCACAAACCTTTGCTGACGTTGTCGGTCAGGAACATGTGCTGACGGCCCTGGCGAACGGCTTGTCGCTAGGTCGCATCCATCACGCCTATCTTTTTTCCGGCACCCGCGGCGTCGGTAAAACCTCTATTGCCCGTCTGCTGGCAAAAGGTCTGAACTGCGAAACCGGGATCACCGCCACCCCGTGCGGCGTGTGTGACAACTGCCGCGAGATCGAGCAGGGGCGTTTTGTCGATCTGATCGAGATCGACGCCGCCTCGCGCACCAAGGTGGAAGACACCCGCGATCTGCTCGACAACGTGCAGTACGCCCCGGCGCGCGGCCGCTTCAAGGTCTATCTGATCGATGAAGTGCACATGCTGTCGCGCCACAGCTTCAACGCCCTGCTGAAAACGCTGGAAGAGCCGCCTGCGCACGTTAAATTCCTGCTGGCAACCACCGATCCGCAAAAGCTGCCGGTCACGATCCTGTCGCGCTGCCTGCAATTCCATCTGAAGGCGCTGGACGTTGAGCAGATCCGCGCTCAGCTTGAGCATATTCTCGATGAAGAGAACATTGTTCATGAACCGCGCGCGCTGCAACTGCTGGCCCGTGCGGCGGACGGCAGCCTGCGCGATGCGCTAAGCCTGACCGACCAGGCGATTGCCAGCGGTGACGGTAAGCTCTCCACCGACGCGGTCAGCACCATGCTCGGCACGCTGGATGACGATCAGGCGCTGTCGCTTATCGAAGCGATGATCGCCGCCAACGGTGAGCGGGTGATGACGCTCGTCAACGATGCCGCCGCCCGTGGCATTGAATGGGAAGCGCTGCTGGTCGAGATGCTCAGCCTGCTGCACCGCGTGGCGATGCTGCAACTGTCCCCGTCGGCCATTGGCGCGGACATGGCAACCATTGAGCAGCGGATGCGTGAACTTGCGCGCACCGTGCCGCCGGCTGACGTGCAGCTTTATTATCAAACCCTGCTGATTGGCCGCAAAGAGCTGCCGTTTGCGCCGGATCGCCGGATGGGCGTTGAGATGACGCTGCTGCGCGCGCTGGCTTTCCATCCGCGTATGCCCTTGCCGGAGCCGGAAACGCCCCGACAGTCCTTTGCGCCGGTTGCGCCGACCGCGGTAATGTCACCGCAGCAGGTGCCACCGCAGCCGGCATCGCCGCCGCCGCAAAACGTGCCGCTGTCGGATGCCACCAGTTCGGTGCTTGCCGCACGAAGCCAGTTGCAGCGTGCGCAGGGAGCAACCAAACCAAAAAAGAGTGAACCGGCAGCGCCAGGAAGAGCGCGGCCGGTGAACAACGCCGCGCTTGAACGACTGGCTTCGGTAACGGAGCGCGTACAGTCGCGCCCTGCACCGTCCGCGCTCGAGCAGAAAGCCCCGGCTAAAGAAGAGGCTTACCGCTGGAAGGCGACCACCGTTGTTGAGACGGTCAAGGAAGTGGTCGCCACGCCGAAAGCGCTGAAAAAGGCGCTGGAGCATGAAAAAACGCCGGAGCTTTCCGCCAGGCTTGCCGAAGAGTCCATCGCGCGCGACGCCTGGGCCGCTGAGGTCAGCAAACTGCAACTGCCGAAGCTGGTGGAGCAGGTCGCGCTGAACGCCTGGAAAGAGCAGGAAGGCAATCAGGTGCGTCTGCACCTGCGTCCCGGCCAGCGGCACCTCAACTCCCCCGGCGCGCAAAAGGCGCTGGCCGAGGCGCTCGCCGCTTTACAGGGCATGCCGGTTGAATTGACTATCATTGAAGATGATAATCCGGCGGTGAAAACACCGCTCGAGTGGCGACAGGCGATTTATGAAGAGAAGCTCGCGCAGGCGCGCGAGTCGATTATCGCGGATAACAACATCCAGACCCTGCGCCGGTTCTTCGACGCCGATCTGGATGAAGAGAGTATTCGCCCCCTTTGATCGTGAGTCTGACTTACGGTTGTAATCCTTAACGTGAAAGAAGAGAGAAGCCTATGTTTGGTGGAAAAGGCGGTCTGGGTGGCCTGATGAAGCAGGCTCAGCAGATGCAGGAAAAAATGCAGAAGATGCAGGAAGAGATCGCTCAGCTGGAAGTCACGGGTGAATCCGGTGCCGGTCTGGTCAAGGTGACCATCAACGGTGCGCATAACTGCCGTCGCGTTGAAATCGACCCGAGCCTGCTCGAAGACGACAAAGAGATGCTGGAAGATCTGGTTGCAGCCGCGTTTAACGATGCCGCTCGCCGTATCGACGAAACCCAGAAAGAGAAAATGGCCTCTGTTTCCAGCGGTATGCAGCTGCCGCCGGGCTTTAAGATGCCGTTCTGATGCAAACCAGTCCGCTGCTCACGCAGTTAATGGAAGCACTGCGCTGCCTGCCGGGCGTTGGCCCGAAGTCGGCGCAGCGTATGGCGTTTACGCTATTGCAGCGCGACCGCAGCGGCGGGATGCGCCTGGCGCAGGCTTTGACCCGCGCCATGTCAGAAATTGGTCACTGTGCGGATTGCCGGACCTTTACCGAGCAGGACGTCTGTAACATCTGCACGAACCCGCGTCGTCAGGAAAACGGCCAGATTTGCGTGGTGGAGAGTCCGGCGGACATCTACGCCATCGAACAAACCGGGCAGTTCTCCGGCCGCTATTTCGTGCTGATGGGGCACCTCTCCCCGCTGGACGGCATTGGCCCGGACGATATCGGTCTCGATCGCCTTGAACAGCGTCTTGAGTCCGAGACGATCAAAGAGGTGATCCTCGCCACCAACCCCACGGTGGAAGGGGAGGCAACCGCCAACTATATCGCCGAGCTGTGCGCGCAGTACGGCGTTGACGCCAGCCGCATCGCCCACGGCGTGCCGGTCGGCGGCGAGCTGGAGATGGTCGACGGCACCACGCTGTCGCACTCTCTGGCCGGACGTCACAAGATTATTTTCTGACCAAACGGAGGCTGCGTGCGCGGCCTCCGCTTGAAAATTTCCCCCCTTATCCCCATCTCTCACTCAACGTTTTACAACCCCATTAAATGGCATTGTTGAGGTCGACTTAGATGAAAGGACAAGAAACCCGTGGTTTCCAGTCAGAAGTGAAACAGCTTCTGCACCTGATGATCCATTCCCTGTATTCCAACAAAGAAATTTTCCTGCGTGAGCTGATTTCCAACGCCTCCGATGCGGCGGACAAGCTGCGCTTCCGTGCGCTGTCCAACCCGGATCTGTATGAAGGCGACGGCGAGCTGCGCGTGCGCGTCTCTTTCAATAAAGAGAACCGCACCCTGACGATTGCCGATAACGGCATCGGGATGAACCGCGACGAGGTGATCGACCACCTTGGCACCATCGCTAAATCCGGCACCAAAGCGTTCCTGGAGTCCATGGGCTCTGACCAGGCGAAAGACAGCCAGCTGATCGGTCAGTTCGGCGTGGGCTTCTACTCGGCGTTCATCGTGGCGGACAAAGTCACCGTGCGCACCCGCGCGGCGGGCGACAGCGCCGAGAACGGCGTGCTGTGGGAATCCAAAGGGGAAGGCGAATACACCGTTGATGACATCACCAAAGCAGATCGCGGCACCGAAATCACCCTCCACCTGCGCGAAGGCGAAGATGATTTCCTGAACGACTGGCGCGTACGCTCCATCATCAGCAAATATTCCGACCACATCGCGCTGCCGGTAGAGATTGAAAAACAGGAAGAGAAAGACGGTGAAACCGTGGTTTCCTGGGAGAAAATCAACAAGGCGCAGGCGCTGTGGACGCGTAACAAGGCTGAAATCAAAGACGACGAGTACAACGAGTTTTATAAGCACATCGCCCACGACTTTACCGACCCGCTGACCTGGAGCCACAACCGCGTGGAAGGGAAGCAGGAGTACACCAGCCTGCTGTACATTCCGGCGCAGGCACCGTGGGACATGTGGAACCGCGATCACAAGCACGGCCTGAAGCTGTACGTGCAGCGCGTCTTCATCATGGACGACGCCGAGCAGTTCATGCCGAACTATCTGCGCTTTGTTCGTGGCCTGATAGACTCCAACGATCTGCCGCTGAACGTCTCCCGAGAAATTCTCCAGGACAGCACCGTCACCCGTAATCTGCGTAACGCCCTGACCAAACGTGCGTTGCAGATGCTGGAAAAACTGGCGAAAGACGACGCGGAAAAATACCAGACCTTCTGGAAACAGTTCGGCCTGGTGCTGAAAGAAGGTCCGGCGGAAGACACCGCGAACGTGGAAGCTATCGCTAAGCTGCTGCGCTTCGCCTCTACGCACACCGACTCCTCCGCACAGACCGTGTCGCTGGAAGAGTACGTCTCCCGCATGAAGGAAGGGCAGGAGAAGATCTACTACATCACCGCCGACAGCTATGCGGCAGCGAAGAGCAGCCCGCACCTGGAGCTGCTGCGTAAGAAAGGCATCGAAGTGCTGCTGCTGTCTGACCGCATCGACGAGTGGATGATGAACTACCTGACCGAGTTCGACGGTAAGGCGTTCCAGTCCGTTGCCAAAGCCGACGAGTCCATCGACAAGCTGGCGGATGAAGTGGACGAAAGCGCGAAAGAAGCCGAGAAGGCGCTGGAGCCGTTCGTTGAGCGCGTGAAAACCCTGCTGGGCGACCGCGTGAAAGAGGTGCGCCTCACGCACCGTCTGACCGATACTCCGGCGATTGTCACCACCGATGCGGACGAAATGAGCACCCAGATGGCGAAACTGTTCGCTGCGGCGGGCCAGGCCGTGCCGGAAGTGAAATATATCTTTGAGCTTAATCCGGATCACCCGCTGGTGAAACGCGCGGCGGATACTCAGGACGAAGCCCGCTTCGCCGAGTGGGTTGAGCTGCTGCTGGATCAGTCCCTGCTGGCCGAGCGCGGCACCCTGGAAGATCCTAACCTGTTCATTAAACGTGTGAATGCGCTGCTGCTGGCGTAACTGACCACGTCTCCCCTGGTCTTCTCCCTCTCCCCGTGGGAGAGGGCCGGGGTGAGGGCACCAGACCGCACTCTCCCAAATTATCTCCCCTCATTAACCGTTTCAGCCTCCCCGCCTTCCTTGAGCGATACCCGTTCTGGTGGTATTGTTTAGCGCTTTTGAAAAATTGAATCGACATTTGAGGGGATTTTCGCAATGCGTATTATTCTGCTTGGCGCTCCGGGCGCGGGTAAGGGAACTCAGGCTCAGTTCATCATGGAGAAATACGGTATTCCGCAAATCTCTACCGGTGACATGCTGCGTGCCGCTGTTAAATCTGGCTCCGAGCTGGGCAAACAAGCTAAAGACATCATGGATGCAGGCAAGCTGGTGACCGACGAGCTGGTTATCGCGCTGGTCAAAGAGCGCATTGCTCAGGAAGACTGCCGCAACGGTTTCCTGCTGGACGGCTTCCCGCGCACCATTCCTCAGGCTGACGCCATGAAAGAAGCGGGCATCAACGTGGACTACGTGCTGGAGTTCGACGTGCCGGACGAGCTGATCGTTGACCGTATCGTTGGCCGTCGCGTACACGCTGCCTCTGGCCGCGTTTACCACATCAAATTCAACCCGCCGAAGGTTGAAGGTAAGGACGACGTGACCGGCGAAGAGCTGACCACCCGTAAAGACGATCAGGAAGAGACCGTGCGTAAGCGCCTGGTGGAATACCATCAGATGACCGCGCCGCTGATCGGCTATTACACCAAAGAAGCGCAGGCGGGTAACACCAAATACGCAAAAGTTGACGGCACCAAAGCCGTGGCTGACGTACGTGCAGAGCTGGAAAAAATCCTCGGCTAACCGCACCTCTCTCACCCGGAATCCCGGGTGAGAAAAATTCTCATCTTACCTATTACAGCAATGGGTTTCGTTTAAACGCATTTCCGCTACAATTGACAACCTATCAAATGGTTAAGAGGCGTGAATGAGTCAGGCGAAAACCGGCATCCTGCTTGCCAATCTGGGCACCCCAGAAGCACCTACTCCAGCGGCGGTAAAACGCTACCTGCGACAATTTTTAAGCGACACGCGCGTCGTGGATACCCCAAGACTGTTGTGGTGGCCACTGCTGCGTGGCGTTATTCTGCCGATTCGTTCTCCGCGTGTGGCAAAGCTCTATCAGTCCGTGTGGATGGAAGAGGGCTCGCCGCTGATGGTTTACAGCCGTCGTCAGGAAAAAGCGCTGGCCGCCCGTCTGCCGGACATGCCCGTTGCGCTCGGCATGAGCTACGGTAAGCCTTCGCTGGCCAGCGCCGTCGATTCTCTGCTGGCGCAGGGCGTTGAGCACATCGTGGTGCTCGCCCTTTACCCGCAGTATTCGTGCTCCACGGTGGCTGCCGTCTGGGACGAGCTGGCGCGCATTCTGGCGACCCGCCGCCGTATTCCCGGTATTACCTTTATCCGCGACTACGCCGATAACGAGCTGTATATTCAGGCGCTCGCCAGCAGCGTGCGCGCGTCGTTTGAAAAACATGGCGAGCCGGATCTGCTGCTGCTTTCCTATCACGGTATTCCGCAGCGTTTCGCCAACGAAGGGGATGATTACCCCCAGCGCTGCCGCGATACGACCCGCGAGCTGGTCTCTGCGCTCGGCCTGCCGCCGGAGAAGGTAATGATGACCTTCCAGTCGCGCTTTGGCCGCGAGCCGTGGCTCACGCCGTATACCGATGAAACGCTTAAAATGCTGGGCGAGAAGGGCGTGAAGCATATTCAGGTGATGTCGCCGGGCTTCTCGGCGGACTGTCTGGAAACGCTGGAAGAGATTGCCGTCCAGAACAAAGAGTTCTTCATGGAGGCGGGCGGAACGAAATACGAATACATTCCGGCGCTTAACGACTCTCCTGAACACATCGACATGATGGTGTCGCTGGTCACCACTCGCCGCTGATCGCGTTACGGGCCGGGTTTGTGCTACCATTCCCGGCCCGTATTCTTTGCACAGTTCAGACCATGAAATTTCCCGGTAAACGTAAGTCCAAACACTATTTCCCCGTCGATGCCCGCGATCCGCTGCTACAGCAAATCCAGCCGGAAAGCGAAACCAGCGCAGCCTGGGTGGTGGGTATCGATCAGACGCTGGTGGACATTGAAGCCAAAGTGGATGACGCGTTTGTCGCACGTTATGGTCTGAGCGCCGGGCACTCGCTGGTGATTGAGGATGACGTTGCTGAAGCGCTGTATCAGGAGCTAAAGCGCGACAATCTCATCACCCACCAGTTTGCCGGCGGCACCATCGGTAACACCATGCACAACTACTCCGTGCTGGCAGATGACCGCTCGGTCCTGCTTGGCGTGATGTGCAGCAATATCGAAATCGGTGGCTATGCCTACCGCTACCTGTGCAATACCTCCAGCCGCACCGATCTGAACTATTTGCAGGGCGTTGACGGGCCGATTGGCCGCTGTTTTACGCTGATTAGCGATTCCGGCGAACGGACCTTCGCCATCAGCCCAGGCCATATGAACAAGCTGCGCGCCGAAAGTATCCCGGAAGAGGTGATCGCGGGCGCGTCTGCGCTGGTGCTGACCTCCTACCTGGTGCGCTGCAAGCCGGGCGAGCCGATGCCTGAAGCGACCATGAAGGCGATTGAGTACGCGAAGAAATACAACGTGCCGGTAGTTCTGACGCTGGGCACCAAATTCGTGATTGCCGACAACCCGGAGTGGTGGCAGGCCTTCCTGAAGGAGCACGTCTCCATTCTGGCGATGAACGAAGAAGAGGCCGAAGCGCTGACCGGCGAAAGCGATCCGCTGCTGGCGTCCGATAAAGCGCTGGACTGGGTGGATCTGGTGCTCTGCACCGCCGGTCCGGTTGGGCTGTACATGGCGGGATTCACGGAAGAAGAGAGCAAGCGCAAAACCCAGCACCCGCTGCTGCCGGGGGCGATTGCCGAATTTAACCAGTACGAATTCAGCCGCGCCATGCGTCATAAAGACTGCGTAAACCCGCTGCGCATCTTCTCCCACATCGCACCGTATATGGGCGGTCCCGAGAAGATCATGAACACCAACGGCGCGGGCGACGGCGCGCTGGCCGCGCTGTTGCACGACATCACCGCCAACGCCTACCACAAAACCAACGTGCCGAACTCCAGCAAACACAGGTTCACCTGGCTGACCTACTCCTCGCTGGCGCAGGTGTGCAAGTACGCGAACCGCGTGAGCTATCAGGTGCTGAACCAGCATTCGCCGCGCTTAACGCGAGGACTGCCGGAACGGGAAGACAGCCTCGAAGAGGCGTACTGGGATCGTTGATTGTTAAAAGAAAACCCCGGTGGCGCTACGCTTACCGGGGCTGCTTGTAGGCCTGCTAAGCGTAGCGCCAGCAGGCTTTTTTTTACCCCGTCACCGCCTCTTCAACCGGCGGCTTCGTCAGCAGCGTCAGCATGGTGTTTGCAATCTCACGCTCGCCCATCACCACCTGATTCGCGCCACGCTCGGTGATGTAGTCCACCTCGTCGTCATAGTGCGCTCGGGCGATGATCTCAATACCCGGGCACTTCTCGCGCGCGGACGCCACGATCTCACCGGCCTCGTACCCGTTCGGGATCGTCAGCAGCAGCCAGCGGGCGCAGTCCAGATGCGCAAGCTCCATAATCTCTTCGTTAGCTGCGTTGCCCAGCACCGCACGAATGCCGCGCTCGCGAAGCTCATCCACGCGGGTGCGTGACGTCTCAATCACCACCAGCGGAATGCCCTGCGCCATCAGCTTCTCGCCGAGCAGACTGCCGACGCGGCCAAAGCCGACCAGCAGCGCGTGGTTGCAGATATCCACCGGGATCTGCTTCTCATCTTCCGTTGCCTCTTCCAGCGTCTGCTCTTCGAGGGTTTCGGTCTTCTCGAGGTATTTTTCCAGCAGGGCAAACAATACCGGATTCAGCATGATGGAGAGGATCGCCCCCGCCAGCACCAGATTTTGCCCCGCCTGCGGCAGCAGGTTCAGGGCCATGCCCAGACCGGCCAGAATAAAGGCAAACTCACCAATCTGCGCCAGGCTGGCGGCGATGGTCAGCGCCGTGCGCGGCGAGTGGCCGAACATCCGCACCAGGAAGAAGGCCGCCAGCGACTTACCGAAGATGATGATTGCCAGCGTGCCCAGCACGGCCAGCGGCTGATGAATCAGGACCATCGGGTCGAACAGCATCCCGACGGAGACAAAGAACAGCACCGCGAACGCATCGCGCAGTGGCAGGGTATCGTGCGCGGCACGGTGGCTCAGTTCGGACTCGTTCAGCACCATCCCGGCGAAGAACGCACCCAGCGCAAAGGAGACGTCGAACAGTTCGACGGCGCCAAAGGCAATGCCCAGCGCCAGCGCAAGGACCGAAAGCGTAAACAGTTCACGCGAGCCGGTAGCGGCGCTGCGGGACATGATCCACGGCACCAGACGACGGCCCACCAGCATCATGATGGCGATAAACGCCACCACCTTACCGATGGTGATGCTCATATCCAGCGCCAGCGAGGCGAAGCCGATATTCTCTTTTTCCATCATCCCGGCGACGGCGGGCAGCAGCACCAGCGTCAACACCATCACCAGATCTTCTACAATCAGCCAGCCGATCGCGATTTGCCCGCGCTGGCTGTCTATCAGCTGCCTCTCTTCAAGCGCGCGCAGCAGCACCACGGTACTGGCGGTTGAAAGACACAGCCCAAATACGATGCCGGTCATAATTGACCAGCCCAGCACCGCCGAAAGCGCCATGCCCAGCAGCGTCGCCACCCCTATCTGGGCGATCGCTCCCGGTATGGCGATCGACTTTACCGCCATCAGATCCTTCAGCGAAAAATGCAGACCGACGCCAAACATCAGCAGGATAACGCCCAGTTCCGCCAGCTCCGGTGCAAGTTTGGTATCTGCGACAAAACCAGGCGTAAACGGTCCTGCCAGCACGCCCGCTAACAAATAGCCTACCAGGGGCGAAATACGCAGTTTGTTGGCAATCATGCCGAGGATAAAAGCGAGCACAAGTCCACCAACAATGGTGGTGATAAGCGGTGTGGCGTGGTGCATTCCGTCTCCTTTCGCGATGGGTGATCCATTTTTGGTGCAAATACCAAAAAGCCGATTAATAGTTTATGACAATTTTTACCCTTATGTTTATGAATAATTGTTGAAACAGGAATAAAAAGGCAATAAGCGTGAAAAAGGGCAGGTTTTACTAAGTTTGTGGGGAGGAGTCAGAGGAAAGCCTTATGGCATCAGGTTATCCGGCTGCCAAAGTTTAACTTTGGCAGCCGTGAAATTACGCTTTATGACGGTTGTCAGGCAGGAATATGGTCAACATCCCCAGAAGTGGCAGGAAAGCGCAGATTTTATAAACCAGGAAGATGCTGGTGTGGTCTGCAACCATCCCTAACACGGCTGCGCCAAGGCCGCCCATGCCAAAGGCAAAACCGAAAAAGAGGCCGGAAACCATACCGATACGTCCCGGCAGCAACTCCTGCGCATAGACCAGGATGGCTGAGAATGCCGATGCGAGAATAAAACCAATAATCACCGTCAAAATCCCGGTCCATTCCAGACTTGCGTACGGTAAAAGAAGGGTAAACGGTGCGACGCCGAGGATAGAGCCCCAAATCACATATTTACGCCCAATTTTATCGCCAACAGGCCCGCCAATCACCGTGCCTGCCGCCACCGCAAACAGGAAGGCGAAGAGGTGAAACTGGGCGTTTTGTACCGATAATCCGAATTTTTGCATCAGATAGAAGGTGTAATAGCTGCTGATGCTCGCCATATAGAAATATTTCGAGAAAATCAGCACCAGCAGCACGCTGACGGCCAGGATCACCTTGTTGCGGGGAAGGGGGTTAATAACCTTCGCCACAGGCTTACCCTTATTTACGCGATGCTGCGCGGCATACCAGCGGCTGATTTGCGCCAGCACGACAATCGCCAGCAGCGCGGCCAGCACAAACCACGCCACGTTGCCTTTACCATAGGGCGCGATAATTACCGCCGCCAGCAGAGGACCGAGGGAGCTACCAAAGTTGCCCCCCACCTGGAACAGAGACTGCGCCAGCCCGTGACGTCCGCCGGAGGCCATACGCGCCACGCGGGACGATTCCGGATGGAATACCGATGATCCGGTACCCACCAGCGCCGCGGCAACCAGTACCGCCTCAAAGCTGCCCGCCATCGCCAGCAGCACCAGCCCGCTCAGGGTGAAGCACATGCCAATGGGCAGCGACCATGGCATCGGGTATTTGTCCGTCCAGTAGCCCACCACCGGCTGTAGCAGTGAAGAGGCCAGCTGGAAGGTCAGGGTAATCATCCCGATCTGCACGAAGGTTAATGAGAACTCGGACTGCAACAGCGGATAGATCGCCAGAATCAGCGACTGGATCATGTCGTTGAGCAGGTGAGAAAGACTGATTGCGCCTAATACTTTAAAGGAAGTGCGCGATTTCGGCGGCGACGCCGGAGCGCCCTGAACAGGCTGGGTTGATTCACTGATTGCCATAAATACCACGTCAATTTGTTATTAGAGATGCAGGGAGTAATTATTATCCGACTAACATACTCGTCCGTGACATTTGAAGAAAGTCGCAATTCTGAAAACTTATTTGTCTATTCTTGTGAGTCACTGTAATTTTTGCGTTTGTCTATGGGTCAGGGAGAGAGAAGATGAAGTTAATAAAGCGTGGCGTCGCGCTGGCGCTCATCGCCGCATGGGGGCTGACAAGCCTGCCCGCGCAGGCTTATGAAAAAGATAAAACCTATAAAATTACCATTCTCCACACGAACGATCATCACGGCCATTTCTGGCGCAGCGAATACGGTGAATATGGCCTGGCGGCGCAAAAAACGCTGGTGGACGGCATTCGCAAAGAGGTCGCGGCCCAGGGCGGCAGCGTGCTGCTGCTGTCGGGCGGGGATATTAATACCGGCGTACCGGAATCGGATTTACAGGATGCCGAGCCTGATTTTCGCGGCATGAATTTAATCGGCTACGACGCGATGGCGGTCGGAAACCACGAGTTTGATAATCCGCTGAACGTGCTGCGCCAGCAGGAGAAGTGGTCCAAATTCCCGTTCCTTTCCGCCAATATTTATCAGAAAAGCACCGGCGAGCGCCTGTTTAAACCGTGGGCGCTGTTTAAGCGTCAGGATCTGAAGATTGCGGTCATCGGCTTAACCACTGACGATACGGCCAAAATTGGCAATCCTGAATATTTCACCGACATTGAATTCCGTAAACCGGCGGACGAAGCGAAGCTGGTGATCCAGGAGTTGCAGCAGAATGAAAAGCCGGATGTGATTATCGCGACCACCCACATGGGGCATTACGATAACGGCGAGCACGGCTCCAACGCGCCGGGCGACGTAGAGATGGCGCGCAGCCTGCCAGCGGGCTCGCTGGCGATGATTGTGGGCGGCCATTCGCAGGATCCGGTCTGCATGGCTTCCGAGAATAAAAAACAGGTGGACTACGTGCCGGGCACGCCGTGCGCGCCGGACCGTCAGAACGGGATCTGGATCGTGCAGGCCCACGAGTGGGGGAAATACGTTGGCCGCGCGGATTTTGAATTCCGTAACGGCGAGATGAAGCTGGTGCACTATCAGCTCATCCCGGTGAACCTGAAGAAGAAAGTCACCTACCCGGACGGCAAAAGTGAGCGCGTACTCTACACGCCAGAGATCGCTGAAAACCAGCAGATGCTCTCCCTGCTGACGCCGTTCCAGAGCAAAGGGAAAGCGCAGCTGGACGTGAAGATTGGCACGCTTAACGGTCGTCTGGAAGGGGACCGCAGCAAAGTCCGCTTCGTGCAGACCAACATGGGGCGTCTGGTGCTGGCCGCGCAGATGGCGCGCACGAATGCGGATTTTGGCGTGATGAGCGGCGGCGGTATTCGTGATTCCATCGAAGGCGGAAACATCACCTATAAAGACGTGCTGAAGGTACAGCCGTTTGGCAACGTGGTGGTGTATGCGGACATGAGCGGGAAAGAGGTGATTGACTACCTGACGGCCGTGGCGCAGATGAAGCCGGACTCGGGGGCGTATCCGCAGTTTGCTAACGTCAGCTTCGTGGCGAAGGACGGCAAGCTCAACGATCTCAAGATCAAGGGCGAGCCTGTTGATCCGGCGAAAACCTACCGCCTGGCAACGTTAAGCTTCAATGCCACCGGCGGCGACGGCTATCCGCACATTGATAACAAACCGGGCTATGTGAATACCGGCTTTATTGATGCGGAGGTGCTGAAGCAGTTTATCCAGCAGAATTCACCGATTGACGTGAACGCGTATGAGCCGAAGGGCGAGGTGAGCTGGCAGTAGTGGTTTTGTTGCCGGGTGGCGGCTACGCCTTACCCGGCCTACGATTCGAATGTAGGCCCGGTAAGCGCAGCACCACCGGGCAATTTTCTCAATCCCGGCGCGCAATATCCGCAAACGTCGCGTCCAGCATTTTCGCCAGATCGCCCGCGGCCAGTTCGATATCCAGCCCGCGCTTGCCGCCAGAAATGTAGATCGTCTCAAATTCCTGCGAAGGCGCATCGATCAGCGTCGGCAGACGCTTTTTCTGGCCGAGCGGGCTGATCCCGCCGACAAGATATCCGGTCGTGCGTTGCGCAACCATCGGGTCGGCCATATCGACCTTTTTCGCCCCCAGCGCTTTGGCCACTTTTTTCAAATCGAGCTGACCGGCGACGGGCGTCACCGCCACGGCGAGGTGCTTCATATCGCCATTCAACGCGACCAGCAGCGTTTTGTAGACCTGGTCCGCGTTCAGCCCCAGCTTGCGCACCACTTCATCACCAAAGTTGGTTTCGTTCGGATCGTGATCGTAGGTGTGGATCCGGAAAGAAATTTTGTTTTTTTCGAGTAATTTAACGGCGGGAGTCATGGCTATCCTTCTTACGACAGACGATTCATACCAGCAGCATACGCCTGACGTTTGTCTAAAAAATAGCACCATCTTGCGCAATAGTATTGGCAGTGATGGTCACTTTGAGCGACAATCGGCTCAACCGAAGGTCACTTCGGTATAATAAAAACGATGAAATTCCTCTTTGACGGGCCAATAGCGATATTGGCCATTTTTTTACTTCAGCAGCGACGGCAAATTCCCTTCGCCGTACAAATGCAACGCGCCAACCGCGACGACATAACGACCGGCAGGCAGGGCATACAGCGTCTCCCGCCACGCCTGGTTACGCGCGTTCATCAGCACATCATACAACGATTCACTGAACGTCGACGGTAACGCCAGCTTGCCGTCTGTCGGCGGCGCGTCCAGCCACCAGCCAATCATGGTTTGCAGAAGCCGCGCATTGGTGTGCCAGTGGGTCAGGGTATCTTCCAGCAGCATACGTCCGTCGTCCGGAAGCTGACGCAGGAGCGCTATCTGGCTGTCCGTCCCTTCCAGTTCGATGACGGGCATAGTGCGCGCCCGTGCCATATTCAGCAGCTGATAATCAATGCCGTAATCGCCGCGCAGGCCCAGGCGCTGCGCCTGCGTGGCCTGTAACACCATCGCGATTTGCCACAGCGGCAGGGTATCAATCATGGATAGCGATACGCCCGTCTCGTTGGCAATGCGCGTCAGCTCCGCGAGCTGAGCATCGTCCAGACGTTCCGCCAGCGGGAGGTCGCTTTCCAGCCCGGCAAACGGCGACTCGTGGCCGGAGATGTCGGCCTCGACGATCAGCGCGTCGGCGCGCTTCAGCAGTTTAATCAGGCCGGCGGGCAGGGGTGACATATCCTGTGTGCCCATATGGATGCTTCCCACCAGGTGCAGATGCCGTCCGCCCGGAAGCGAAATATCCATGCCGGGCCAGGCATAACGGCGGGGAAAGAGGGCGCGAAACGATGCTTTTATACGGCTAAACAGACTCATACGCGCTCCATGATCGGAAAGGGTCATGCTAGCGCGTACGAGAACAAGGTTCAATCCTTCGGTTTAAACCGCAGCAGGCGGTTGGCGTTGCTCACCACGGTAATGGACGAGAGCGCCATCGCCGCACCCGCGACCACCGGGTTCAGCAGGGTGCCGGTCAGCGGCCACAAAATCCCGGCGGCAACCGGAATGCCGAGTGAGTTGTAGATGAATGCCCCCAGCAGGTTCTGCTTCATATTGCGCAACGTGGCTTTCGAAATCGCCAGCGCGTCCGCCACGCCCATCAGGCTGTGCCGCATCAGGGTGATCGCCGCAGTCTCAATGGCAACATCGCTCCCGCCGCCCATCGCAATGCCTACGTCAGCCTGCGCCAGCGCCGGGGCGTCGTTTATACCGTCGCCGACCATCGCCACCTGACGTCCTTCACGTTGCAGTTTCTGGATGGCGTCCGCTTTGCCGTCCGGCAGCACGCCGGCAATCACCTCATCAATCCCGGCTTCTCTGGCGATGGCGTTAGCGGTCGTCGGATTATCACCGGTTAACATCACCAGGCGGTAGCCCGCGCGGTGCAGGCGCTGTAGGGCATCCACGCTGTCCTGGCGTAACGGATCGCGCACGGCCAGCAGCGCCGCCGCCTGTCCATCCATTGCCAGCAGAACCGGTGTCGCCCCCTGAGAAGCCTGCGCGTTAAGCTCAGCTTCCAGCGCGGACGTATCAACGCCGTTTTCATTCAGCAGTGCCTGGTTACCCAGCAGCAGCGTATGCCCTTCGGCTTCCCCGCTGACCCCTAAACCGCGCAGGGTGCGGAAGTTGCTTACCTGCGGCAGGCGGGCATCGCCGGCTTTCTCAAGGATGGCGCGCGCCAGCGGGTGGCTGGAACCTTGTTCCAGCGCCGCGGCAAGGCGCACGGCATCCGCTTCCGTACAGCCCGCGGTTTTGACAGCCACCACCTGGGGTTTGCCCTCGGTGAGCGTACCGGTTTTATCGAGGACAAGGGTGTCCAGCGTGCTTGCCCGCTGTAGCGCGTCGGCGTCACGAACCAGCACACCAAACTCGGCGGCGCGACCGACGCCGGAGATAATCGACATCGGCGTGGCCAGGCCAAGCGCACAAGGGCAGGCGATGATCAGCACCGTGGTGGCAATCACCAGGGTGTAGACAATCTGCGGTGCCGGGCCGAAGAAATACCAGATCGCCGCGCTGAGCAGCGCAATGCCGACCACCACGGGGACAAAAATAGCGGAAATTTTATCGGCAAGCTGGCCGATTTCCGGCTTGCTGCTCTGGGCCTGACGAACCATACGGATGATGCGCGACAGGGTGGTATGGCTGCCAACGGCGCTGGCGCGGAACAGCACGCTTCCGTCCTGCACCACCGTACCCGCATGCACCGCATCGCCCTGGGATTTCTGCTGGGGGATCGGCTCACCGGTCAGCATGGCTTCATCAAGCCAGGCATCGCCCTGGGTAATTTCACCGTCGACGGGCACGCGGTCGCCGGTGGTCAGGCGCAGCGTCATACCCGGCTGCACCTCCGAGAGCGGAACGCTTTTCTCCCCGTCGTCCGTCACCACGCGGGCCGTCGGCGGGGTTAAATCGAGTAATCTTTCCAGCGCTTTCGACGAGCGCTGGCGAGCGCGGGCTTCGAGCATGTGGCCTAAGTTAATCAGACCAATAATCATCGCGCTTGCTTCATAGTAGAGGTGGCGAGCTTCCATCGGGAACCACTGCGGCCAGACGTTAACGCTCATTGAATAAAGCCACGCGGCCCCCGTCCCGAGCGCGACCAGCGTGTCCATCGTCGCCGTGCGGTTTTTCAGGCTTTTCCAGGCGCTGGTGTAAAAATGCCCGCCTGCAAACACCATGACCGCAAGGGTAATGACACCAATCACCAGCCACAGGGTGCGGTTATCAGCGGTGACCATCATGTTGTCACCCATCATGCCCCACACCATCACCGGAATACCAACCAGCAGGGCGACGATCGCCTGCCAGCGGAAGCGCTTCATGGTGGCGATAGCCGTTTCCTGCTGGCGCTCGCGGCGCTCGGCATCATCTTCGATGGCCTCCGCCCCGTAGCCCGCTTTCTCAACGGCCTGTACTAAATCTGCGGCGGAGGCGCTGCCCATCACCAGCGCAGTACGCTCCGCCAGGTTTACCCGTGCCTGCGCTACGCCCGGGACCGCCTGCAAGGCATTCTGTACCCGTGAAACGCAGCTGGCGCAGCTCATGCCGTTGATCAGCAGCTGTTGGCTGTCATCAATGTCATCCGCTACCGGAAGCTCAGGAGTGGCCGCTGTCAGTGCTTCCGACGGGGATGATGACTCTGCCAGCGGTTTAGCCTTTGGGTGGCTTAACTCCGCCCCGTAACCGGCCTGTTTGATAGTATCAATCAGCGCGTCGGCGCTGGCGCTGCCGGTCACGGCGGCATGATCGATAGTCACCTCAGCGCTTTCCACGTCAGGGCGCTGTTCCAGACTTTCTTTAACGCGTTTGACGCAGTGGCCGCAGGAGAGGCCGTCAAGCGTCAGGTCAATAGTGTGAGACATAACAAAACTCCCGTATAATGTTCTGGTCAATTGTTGACCTTCACTCTGCTTTTCGCTAACTGTTATGAAGGTTAAACCTTCCATCAAGGGGAAGGTCAAGGGGGAAATGTGAATATCAGCGATGTTGCGAAAAAAACCGGCTTAACCAGCAAAGCGATTCGCTTTTATGAAGAGAAAGGGCTGGTGACGCCACCGTTGCGCAGTGAGAACGGCTACCGCAGCTATACGCAACTGCATCTTGATGAACTGACGTTACTGCGCCAGGCCAGACAGGTTGGATTCAACCTGGAAGAGTGCGGGGAGCTGGTAAACCTGTTTAACGATCCGAAGCGCCACAGTGCCGATGTGAAAAAACGTACGCTGGAAAAAGTGGCGGAGATCGAACGCCATATTATCGAATTACAGGCAATGCGTGAGCAGCTGTTACAGCTGGCGGAATCCTGCCCGGGAGATGACAGCGCCGACTGCCCGATTATCGACAATCTTTCCGGCTGCTGCCACCGCAAAACCCACGCCTAACAGGCTTTAACCCGCAGGGTAATACCTTCCACCGCAATGACCTCAACTCGCGTTCCGGCGCTGAGGTCATCATCGGCCACGACCGGCCACGAACTGTCCCCCACGCGCATATGGCCGCGTCCGTTGATCAGCGCGTTATCAAGCGTGAAACGTTTACCCACGATCTGCTGCCCACGCTGGTTGAGATGCGCATCGACTGGCTTCTGCTCCTGAACGCGTTTGTTCATCCAGCGCCACCACAGCCAGGCGGCCACCAGCGTCAGTACGGCAAACAGCGCGCCCTGCCACTCCCAGCCGACAGGCAGCAGCCAGACGACCAGCCCGGTAATCACCGCGGCAATGCCGCTCCACAGCAGATAACCGTTGCCGCCCAGCATCTCGGCGGCCAGCAGCAGGCCGCCAAGGCTTAGCCAGAACGCATGTGGATGTGCAACGATGAGTTCAATCATTTTTTACGCTCGTTTCCGCCGTCTTTGATCAGTTCGGCAATCCCGGCGATAGATCCCATCAGGCTGCTGGCATCCAGCGGCATCATCACCACTTTGCTGTTGTTCGCAGAGCCGATCTCCTTCAGTGCATCGGTATATTTTTGCGCGACGAAGTAGTTCACGGCCTGGATATCCCCGGCGGCAATCGCCTCGGATACCATTTGCGTCGCGCGGGCTTCCGCCTCTGCTGAACGTTCACGCGCTTCCGCCTGGAGGAAGGCAGACTGACGGTCGCCCTCGGCTTTCAGGATCTGCGACTGTTTTTCCCCTTCCGCTTTCAGGATCTCGGCCTGGCGCACCCCTTCGGCTTCAAGGATATAGGCACGCTTGGTACGCTCGGCCTTCATCTGCGCGTTCATGGAAGCGATCAGCTCTGCCGGTGGGCGCACGTCGCGAATCTCAATACGGGTTACCTTGATCCCCCACGGATTGGTAGCTTCATCCACAATGTGCAGCAGGCGGGTATTGATGCTGTCACGCTGGGAGAGCATTTCGTCCAGCTCCATCGAGCCCAGCACGGTACGGATGTTGGTCATCGTCAGGTTGACGATCGCCAGCTCCAGGTTGCTCACCTCATAGGCCGCTTTCGGCGCGTCTATCACCTGAATAAAGCACACCGCATCAATGGTAACGTTGGCGTTATCCTTCGAGATGACTTCCTGGGAAGGGATATCCAGGACCTGCTCCATCATGTTGATCTTGCGCCCAATTCTGTCCATGAAAGGGACGATCAGGCTTAAACCAGGCTGAAGGGTATTGGTGTAGCGACCGAAGCGTTCGACGGTCCACTGGTAACCCTGGGGGACAATTTTGATGCCTGCGCCCACAATAACCAGCGCAACGAAAATAAGGACAGGGACAACGATGAGCATAAAAACCTCCTGTTTTGCATGCCGTAGCGGGAAAAATTGCGTAATTGTTGAACGTTAGTATATCGGTTAACGGGCGGGATTTCGCCCCTGTAAAGAGGTGGGAACCGGACTGGTAAAATTAAAATGCCCCGCCAGGAGAGCAGGGCCCAGACGCTTAGTCTTCTGACCAGGTGTAGCTGAAGTCGGTGATAAACCCATCCCCGGCGTCAGCGATGGCTTTCGATAACCCCTGATAGTATTTTTCCAGGCCAATAGCCTCTATCTGCTGGATCTGTTCGCGGATCGGGGCGCAGAACAGCACTGCATTGCCCGCTCCGACACGTTTGTTGTTCGGCGGCAGATCGCCGGTGATCGCTTTAAACCAGGTTCTGATCCCTTGCTTTAGGCTGTGCGGCGCTTTGGCAAGATTCTCCTGGCCGGTCAGCACCTGTAGCGTGGGGAATGCATTAGCGTTGACGGCGGTTTTCATGCGCGCAAAGAAGGCGGTAAAAAGCTCAAAAGAGCCGAGATCCGTGACGCGAGGCTTGGTGGTTTTTCCGTTCTTATTGCCCATTTTTCCCACAGGCGCGGTGGGCGCCGGAACCACATTGACCTTATGCAGATCCAGACCAAACAGCAGATTGCAGTGCGCCCGGCGTTCTTTTAGCGGGTAGGACATCAGCACGTCAATAAACGCCGTCGCCTTCACATCGGCCAGGTCATGGTTGATCAGCCATTGCGAGCGGGCAAATTCCGCAGGCGAAACGAACCAGTCCGGCACCTCGGTAAAGCGTCTGGATTTACCCTTGCTGTCAAATTCGAGAAAGTAAGCCCCGTCATCGAAAGCAAAATAGCAGTTCTTAAAGCTGCCAATCGTGGTGTTAACGATGAGTGCCTTCTTAACAAAATCGACAACCTCTGCACCCATAACAAAACGCGTGAGTTCCGACGAATTGATGACTTCCATTAATGTTTCGACATCAGGCACGCCTGGCTTCAGGGAGGAAAACTCATAAAAAATATGTGTCATGCGGCTTACTACCTGTAGTGATAGAGGTGACAATGAGCAAACAAAAAGTTTAACACTAGCCATAGCTTAAGGCTATTCGCACTGTGAACCTGAAAGGATTATGCTACAGGCTGTTCTCATAAAAGCGTTAAATGGAATCGGAATGAATAATAAAAAAAATCTTCTGGATATCAGGGATGTTGGCTTTCGCGTGGGTGACAACACGATCCTTCAGCACGTCGATTTTTGCCTTTCACCGGGCGAATTTAAGCTCATAACCGGCCCCTCCGGCTGCGGCAAAAGCACGCTTCTGAAAATTGTGGCCTCGTTACTGAGCCCAACGGAGGGAACGATCCTGTTTGAAGGGAAGGATATCGCCACGCTTTCACCGGAACGCTACCGCCAGCAGGTGTCCTACTGCATGCAGACGCCGTCCCTGTTTGGCGATACGGTGTACGACAATCTGGTGTTCCCCTGGCAAATCCGCAACCAAACGCCTGAACCTGAAACGTTTGCCGACGATTTGGCCCGGTTTGGGCTTTCGCCGGAGACGCTGACCAAATCGATTGCCGACCTGTCAGGCGGGGAAAAGCAGCGCGTATCGCTGATCCGTAACCTGCAATTCCTGCCGAAGGTGCTGCTGCTGGACGAGATCACCAGCGCGCTGGATGACGCCAACAAGCGCAACGTGAATGAGATTATTCATCGCTACGCCCGTGAACAGGATATTGCCGTGCTGTGGGTGACGCACGAT
The DNA here is from genome assembly GCF_014895905.1 of Enterobacter cloacae complex sp. P15RS. Taxonomy (NCBI): domain Bacteria; kingdom Pseudomonadati; phylum Pseudomonadota; class Gammaproteobacteria; order Enterobacterales; family Enterobacteriaceae; genus Enterobacter; species Enterobacter cloacae complex sp. P15RS. Next base: position 198,027 of record NZ_JADBQL010000004.1, read on the forward strand.
TCAAACGAAATTAGCCATGCGGATGATGTCATCACGCTCAGGCCGCAGGGCGGGAAAATGCAGGAGGCTAACCGTGGGTGAACATAATATAACAAACGAATCGCTGGCGCTGTCGATGGTACTGGTGCTGGTGGCGATTGTGGTCAGCTACCGGGAAAAGCTGGGGCTGGAGAAAGATATTCTGTGGAGTATCGCCCGCGCGGTCATCCAGCTCATCATCGTCGGCTACGTGCTGAAATACATCTTCAACGTCAACCATGCGGTACTGACGCTGCTGATGGTGCTATTTATCTGCTTCAACGCGGCGTGGAATGCGCAAAAGCGCAGTAAATACATCGATAAAGCGTTCATCTCGTCGTTTATCGCGATTACCACCGGGACCGCGTTAACGCTGGCGGTGCTGGTGCTCTCCGGCTCGATAGAATTTACGCCGATGCAGGTGATCCCCATTTCCGGGATGATTGCGGGTAACGCGATGGTGGCGGTAGGGTTGTGCTACAACAATCTGGGGCAACGCTTCAGCAGCGAGCAGCAGCAGCTTCAGGAAAAGCTAAGCCTGGGGGCAACGCCGAAGATGGCCTCGGCGCGGTTGATTCGCGACAGCATTCGTTCTTCGCTGATCCCCACGGTGGATTCAGCAAAAACCGTGGGGCTGGTCAGTCTGCCGGGCATGATGTCGGGGCTGATTTTTGCCGGTATCGATCCGGTTAAAGCGATTAAGTACCAGATAATGGTGACGTTTATGCTGCTCTCCACCGCGAGCCTGTCGACGATTATTGCCTGCTACCTGACCTATCGGAAGTTCTACAACGCACGCCACCAGCTGGTGGTGACGCTGTTGAAAAACGTGCGCTGATTGTGCCGGGCGGCACTGCGTTTGCCCGGCCTACGATTCGTGCTTTTGTAGGCCCGGTAAGGCGAAGCCGCCACCGGGCAAAGTGCATCAATATAACAACGCGTACAGCTGACGACGATATTTTGACGCCAGGGCGTCACCGGTACCGAGCGCGGCCAGGATCTCCTGGAACATCTTCCGCGCCTGACCGTCTGCGGCGCCCAGGTCTTTCTGAAGATGGCTAAAAAGCAGTTCCAGCGCCTCTTCGTTACGCCCGACCTGATGCAGCTGGAGCGCGAGCTGGCTTGCCAGCGCCGCATCCGCCGGGTTGTCCGCAACCTGCTGCTGAAGCTGCTGAATTTCAGGGGTATCCGCCGCCTGTTTCAGCAGGTCAATCTGCGCCACCAGGCCCTGATAACGGGTGTCCTGATCCTGCATCGGAACGGTTTTCAGAACGGCTTCCGCGTCTTCAGGGCGGTGCAGCGCAATCTGGGTCTCTGCCAGCAGCAGACCAATCTGGCTGTTTTGATTCGACAGCTGCCACGCGTCTTTTAACAGCGGCAGCGCCTCGTCGTATTTGCCTTCCTGCATTAGCGCCATCGCTTCCTGCGCCTTCAGCTCTTCTTCACGCGGCAGAACTTTTTCCAGCAGGGCGCGGATCGCCTCTTCCGGCTGCGGCCCCTGGAAGCCATCGACGGGCTGACCGTTCTGGAACAGGTAGACGGTCGGGATCGCACGCAGGCCAAACTGGGATGCCACCATCGGTTCGGCGTCACAATCCAGTTTCGCCAGAATGAACTGGCCGTTGTATTGCGCAGCAAGGCTTTCCAGGACCGGCGTCAGTTGCAGACAGTGTTGGCTGCGTTCAGACCAGAAGTAGAACAGCACCGGTTTAGCCATTGACTGTTCGAGCGTCTGTTGCAGGTTAGCTTCAGTTATGTTGACGATATTCTGTACGGACATGCGGCATTCTCTTTTGTCGGTTTACTCTTTACATGGGGGTAAGCGTCATCGCTTCAACTCAACCCTGCAAAATTTTGTCCATCATCCGTCCCGGCAGCAAGCGTTTTAACCAGCCGACGGCATGGGTCACCAGCGTGACCGGATAGCGCGTTTTGGGGTTGTCGCTCTCAAAGGCGTGACGCACTTTGGCGACCACCGCCTCCGGCCCCAGCGTGAAGCGTGCGGCAATACCGGGGTTTTCGACCGGCTTGTCCGCCTGCGTCTGGTTAACGTTTTCCGTGAACCGGGTGCGGATGGGGCCGGGCTCAATCAGGCTGACCTTAATGCCGCTGTGGCGCAGTTCCATGCGTAGCGCGTCGGACCACGCCTCCAGCGCGTATTTGCTGGCGGCATAAGCTCCACGGCCCGGCGTGGAGATCAGGCCCATCACCGAGGAGGTCATGACAATCCGCCCTTCGCCGTGCGGCAGCATGGCGGGAAGCAGGCGCATGGTGAGCTGATGCGCGCCGAAAACGTTAGCGGAGAACTGCTGTTCCAGCTGTTCCCGCGAGATGGTCTGTAGCGGGCCGTAGACGCCATAGCCCGCATTGTTGAACAGGCCGTAAAGCCGGTTATTGGTCAGGGCGATAACCTCATCGGCGGCCTGCTCCACGCTCTCTGGCGAATCCAGATCCAGCAGGATGCCGGTAAAACCGAGCCCTCTCATGCGTTCGACATCTTCGGGTTTACGGCAGGCTGCCAGCACCCAAAACCCCTGGCGCTTCAGCTCAAGGGCGCTTTCAAGGCCAATTCCGCTGGAACATCCTGTTATTAAGACCGATTTTTGCATAACTTTACCTGTCAGGTTCTCAGCTGTTTGACGAGTCATGTTTTACTAAAGGTGCCAGCCGGGTTGCCATCCAGTCGGCAATAAACGGCTGGGCATCGCGATTGGGGTGAATGCCGTCTTCCTGCATCCACTGGGGCTTGAGATAGACCTCTTCCATGAAAAATGGCAGCAGCGGAATATCAAACTCTTTGGCAAGCTTAGGATAGATCGCGCTAAACGCCTCATTATACCGACGGCCGTAGTTAGCGGGCAGGCGAATTTGCATCAGCAGCGGCTGGGCATTAGCGGCCTTAATGGTTTGCAAAATGGTCCGCAGCGTTTGCTCGGTTTGCTGCGGCGGGAAGCCTCGCAGGCCATCGTTGCCGCCCAGTTCAACCAGCACCCAGCGCGGCTGATGCTGCTTGAGCAGGGCAGGCAGGCGCGACAGGCCCTGCTGCGACGTATCGCCGCTGATGCTGCCGTTAACGACAGACGTCCCGGACTGCCATTTATCATTGAGCAGCGAGGGCCAGGCCGCGCTGGCGGCCATACGATAGCCCGCGCTCAGGCTGTCGCCCAGCACCAGTAACGTGTCCGCAGCCGCCGCGCGGAAGGTCATCAGCATCAAAAACAGGAAGGGCAAATGCCAGCGGAAAACATTGTTGAAGTTCATCGTCTTAAGAAGTCCGTCGGTCAGGGAGAACACGAGCTTTCCATCCTTACCGGAGTTGAACTCGTTGTCAAACGCGCCGAAAGCATCGCGCTGATTGGCGAATCCGGTTCCGGTAAGTCCACGCTGCTGGCGATCCTGGCCGGCCTGGACGATGGCAGCAGCGGCGAGGTGAACCTGGTCGGCCAGCCCCTTCACGCGCTTGATGAAGAGGCGCGCGCCGCGCTGCGCGCCCGGCATATCGGGTTTGTCTTTCAGTCCTTCATGCTGATCCCAACCCTCAACGCGCTGGAAAACGTTGAGCTGCCGGGCCTGCTGCGCGGCGAAAATACCCGCGAAAGCCGCGATCACGCCAAAGCGTTGCTGGAACAGCTTGGGCTGGGGAAGCGGCTCGACCACCTTCCGGCGCAGTTGTCCGGCGGCGAGCAGCAGCGCGTGGCGCTGGCGCGGGCGTTTAACGGACGCCCGGAAGTGCTGTTTGCCGATGAGCCAACGGGCAACCTCGACCGTAAAACCGGGGATAAAATTGCCGATCTGCTGTTTTCGCTCAACCGCGAGCACGGCACCACGCTGATTCTGGTTACCCACGATCCGCAGCTGGCCGCCCGCTGCGACCGCCGCCTGCGGCTGGTGAACGGTATTCTTCAGGAGGAAGCATGATTGCCCGCTGGTTCTGGCGCGAATGGCGCTCGCCCTCGCTGCTAATTGTCTGGCTGGCGTTGAGCCTGGCGGTGGCCTGCGTGCTGGCGCTCGGCAGCGTCAGCGATCGCATGGAAAAAGGGCTTAGCCAGCAGAGCCGCGAATTTATGGCGGGGGACCGGGCGCTGCAAAGTTCCCGACCCGTCCCGCCGGGCTGGATCGAAGAAGCGCGCAAGGAAGGGCTGAAGGTCGGGGAGCAAATCACCTTCCAGACCATGACCTTTGCGGGCGACACGCCGCAGCTTGCCAGCGTGAAGGCCGTGGATGACATCTACCCGATGTACGGCGAGCTACAAACCAGCCCGCCGGGGCTAAAACCGGCCTCCGGTACGGTATTGCTGGCTTCGCGTCTGATGGCGCTTCTTAACCTGAAGCCCGGCGACAGTATTGACGTTGGCGATGCCACCCTGAAAATTGCCGGGGAAGTGGTGCAGGAGCCCGATTCCGGCTTTAACCCGTTCCAGCTCGCGCCGCGCCTGCTGATGAACACCGCCGATGTCGCGAAAACCAACGCCGTCCAGCCTGGAAGCCGCGTCACCTGGCGCTATAAGTTTGGCGGTACGCCCGCACAGCTGGAGGCGTATGAAAAATGGCTTCTGCCGCAGCTCAAGCCGGAACACCGCTGGTATGGGCTGGAGCAGGATGAAGGGGCGCTCGGCAAATCTCTTGAACGTTCCCAGCAGTTCCTGCTGCTGTCGGCGCTGTTAACCCTGCTGCTGGCCGTTGCGGCCGTCGCCGTGGCGATGGGGCACTACTGCCGCAGCCGTTACGATCTGGTGGCGATCCTCAAAACCCTCGGCGCGGGTCGGGCGCAGCTGCGCAAGCTGATTGTCGGCCAGTGGCTGATGGTGCTGGCGCTGTCGGCCATTACCGGCGGAGCGATCGGGCTGCTGTTTGAAAAACTGCTGATGGTGCTGCTCAAACCGGTACTGCCCGCCGCGCTGCCGCCTGCCAGCCTCTGGCCGTGGCTGTGGGCCATTGGCGCGATGACGGTGATCTCCCTGCTGGTGGGGCTGCGCCCGTACCGGCTGCTGCTCGCCACCCAGCCGCTGCGCGTGCTGCGCCGCGATACGGTGGCCAACGTCTGGCCAATGAAGTTCTACCTGCCGGTGATTATTGCGGTGGCGGTCGGGCTGCTGGCCTGGCTGATGGGCGGCAGTACGCTGCTGTGGGCGGTGCTGGCGGGGGCGGTCGTGCTGGCGCTGCTGTGCGGCGCGCTGGGCTGGGTGCTGCTCAGCCTGCTAAAAAAGCTGACGGTGAAATCGCTGCCGGTGCGTCTGGCCATTAATCGTCTGCTGCATCAGCCGTGGTCCACGCTCAGCCAGCTTTCGGCGTTCTCGCTGTCGTTTATGCTGCTGGCGCTCCTGCTGGTGCTGCGCGGGGATCTGCTGGATCGCTGGCAGCAGCAGCTTCCGCCGGAAAGCCCGAACTATTTTCTGATCAACATCGCGCCCGAGCAGGTGACGCCGCTGAAGGGCTTCCTGTCCGAGCATCACATTATTCCCGAGTCGTTCTATCCGATCGTGCGTGCCCGCCTGACGCAGATCAACGGCCAGTCGACGGAAGGAAACAAAGACGAATCGCTCAACCGAGAGCTGAACCTGACCTGGCAGGAGAAGCGTCCGGACCATAACCCGATCGTCGCCGGCACCTGGCCGCCAAAGGCGGGGGAAGTGTCGATGGAGGAGGGGCTGGCGAAGCGTCTGAACGTGGGGCTGGGCGACAGCGTGACCTTTACCGGCGACACGCAGGATTTCAGCGCCAAAGTGACCAGCCTGCGCAAGGTGGACTGGGAAAGCCTGCGGCCAAACTTCTTCTTCATCTTCCCGCCGGGCGCGCTGGAAGGACAGCCCCAGAGCTGGCTGACCAGCTTCCGCTGGGAAAACGGCAACGGCATGCTGACGCAGCTTAACCGGGAGTTCCCGACAGTGAGCCTGCTGGATATCGGCGCGATCCTCAAACAGGTCGGGCAGGTGCTGGAGCAGGTGAGCCGCGCGCTGGAGGTGATGGTGGTGCTGGTGACGATCTGCGGCATATTGCTGCTGCTGGCGCAGGTGCAGGTCGGCATGCGCCAGCGACATCAGGAGCTGGTGGTCTACCGCACGCTGGGCGCCGGTAAGCGACTGCTGCGCGCCACGCTGTGGAGCGAGTTTGCGCTGCTTGGGCTGGTGGCGGGGCTGGTGGCGGCCATCGGTGCGGAAACCGCGCTGGCGGTGCTCCAGACGAAAGTCTTCGACTTCCCGTGGGAGCCTGACTGGCGGCTGTGGGTAACGCTGCCCGTCTGCGGCGCCGTGCTGCTGTCCCTGTGCGGCGGCTGGCTCGGCACCCGGCTGTTGAAAGGTAAAGCGCTGTTCCGCCAGTTTGTCAGCTAGTTTACTGACGTGATGATGACGTACCGGCATATCTGCTGGTGCGTCACCGCTTAACGGCACAAATCGTTAATGACCCTGCATTTAGTAGCACAAAACATTAAAAACCCGCCCACACAGCCCGAATATTTCCGGTTAATATTCACCAGCTAAATATTTAGCAGCGTGTCTATCAAGGAAAAAGAATGACTATAAGAAAAACAGCGCTGGCGACAACGATCGGCGCAGCAGTGGCATTGGCTTCTTTCGCATCCCAGGCGGAAATCACTCTTCTGAAACAGGATCCGCAGGCGGGTAACCCGCTGAGCCGCCTGAACTTCACCGTTGGCGGCAGTATTCGTCCTCAGTTCCAGAACATGACCGGCGATGACGGCAAAAACGGCTACAAGCGTAACGGCTTTGACGGCGGTACCCGCTTCCGTTTCGCGGCAGACTACTACCTGTTCGATGACATCAGCTGGATCACTTACTACGAGCTGGGTGTGAACATTCCGGCGCAGTTTAACTGGGATAACCACTACGCCGACGGCGCGCACGACACCTCACGTCGTATGCTCTACACCGGCCTGAAGAGCGACACCTGGGGCACGCTGACCTTCGGCCAGCAGAACAGCGTGTACTATGATGTGGTGGGCGCGAAAACCGATATCTGGGACTACGACATGATCGGCCAGGCGCCGGGTAACGGGATCAACGGCGACTACGACGGCTCTTACCGTTCACGCCAGATGCTGAAGTACAAGAAAACCGTGGGCGATGCGGATATCTATGCATCTTACCTGTTTGAGGACAGTGAATACCTGCCGGGCAACGGCCTGCGCTACAAGCGTAAAGGCGGCGGCTCGCTGGGTATCGATTACCACCTGACCACCGATCTGACCTGGGGCGCAGCGTGGAACTACACCCGCGCGGACATGCGTAATCCGGACAACGGCGACAGCAAATCCTACGACCAGAACATTGTCGGTACTGCGCTGAGCTGGACCCCGGATAACTGGACCTTCTCCGCGGGCGGCGGCTGGTATCAGAACTTCATGACCACCAAAAAAGTGTCCGTTAACGACTACTTCGCCGGTGACGCATGGGGTATTGAATACTTCGCAGGGTACAAATTCCCGGTCGGCCAGTATGCGGTGAAATCCATCCAGCCTTACTTCATGGGTGACCGCATTGAGTACGTGAACGGCCGTAACTACCAGCGCATCGACAACGGCGTGGGTATCAGCTTCCAGCTGGACTACGGTTTCCGCGTGGATTACGAACACGTGTTCACCTCCAGCACCGACAACCTGGGCGACATGAACCTGGTGCGTCTGCGTTACGACTTCTAAGGTGTTTGTTCCCCGGTGGCGCTGCGCTTACCGGGGCTACACAAGCACGCGTAGGCCGGGTAAGGCGTAGCCGCCACCCGGCTTTATTTTTCAGCGATTAAGCCATTCGGCAATGTCTTCGAACGTCCCGCGATATACAATTTTCTCCGCCTTTTTCTCCAGCTGATAGCCGTACATCGGGTCGTAATAGTCGTTCAGCAGCGGCACAAGCCAGCTGAAGTGTGCGTCAGTGCTGCCAGTTCGCTGTTGCTCGACGAGCGCGGCGTCCAGCAGGGCGGTAAACTCCGCGAAGCGTTGCAGCCCCAGACGGCGACGAATGGCAAAAAGTCCGTGATGTAGGTATTCGCTGTACGCTTTCCAGCCCGCGTCTTCACCGTAGGCGGCAGAAAAGTCCGCCCACATATGGTCGAAGTACTCTTCACGCAGGCGCTCAAGACGAACGTCAAACGGATCCTCGACCACCACGATAGGCGCTTCAGCCATGCGGTCACGCAGGCACTCCGGCAGATGGTTGGAGCCAATCATCCGGCCCTCATCTTCCAGCACCCAGCGCGCCGCGTCTTTTTTCAGCAGCTCAACGGCAAGGTGATTTTCAAAGCTCGCCTGGGAAAGCTGCGGCGTGAGCGTGCGGCCAAACGACGAACCGCGATGGTGCGCCAGCCCTTCCAGATCGATGCCCTGCGCGTGCTGCTTCACCAGCAGCGTTTTACCGTTGCCGGTACAGCCGCCGATAAGCACCATCGGCTTTTGCGACTGCTCGACCGTGACCTGAATGGCCGTCTGACGCAGGGCCTTATAGCCGCCGCGGATCAGCGGGTAGTCGATGCCAGCCTCTTTCAGCCAGGCCTGAGAGATATGTGAACGCTGACCGCCGCGCGCGCAGCAGAGATAGCCCTCGGGGTGCGCAAGGCTGGCTTCGCGCCAGGCGTTAATGCGCGCCTCCCGCGTCTCGCCGCTCACCAGGCTATGGCCGAGCGCCAGCGCGGCGTCGGGTCCCTGGCGCTTATAGCAGGTCCCCACGGCGGCACGCTCGTCGTCGTTCATTAAGGGCAGGTTGAGTGCGGCGGGCATCGCACCCTGGGCAAATTCGATCGGCGCGCGAACGTCGATTAAAGGGGTATCGGACGCGAGGATCGCGCGATAGTCCGTTCCATCGTTCATGGTGATTCCAGAAGAAAACTGAGCAGCAATGGGCGGGAATTGTACGCCGGGGAAGGGGAAGGTCAACTCCCCGGCGCAGATGTCTTAGTTGAGCTTTGACTGTGCCCAGACAATACCGCTCGCGTATTCCGGCGGCAGGAGAGGAACGATCGCTTCCAGCGTGGCGCTCAGGCGATCCGTGTCGGTATCGTTCAGGTTCAGGTGACCGACCTTACGACCCGGGCGCACCTCTTTGTCATACCAGTGCAGGTGCACCAGCGGCAGCTTCAGCCAGTCGTAGTTCAGATCGGTGCCGATCAGGTTGATCATCACCGACGGGCTGGTCACCACCGGCTGCGGCAGCGGCAGGTCGATGATGGCGCGCAGGTGCAGCTCGAACTGGCTGATGGAGGCGCCGTTTTGCGTCCAGTGGCCGCTGTTGTGCACGCGCGGCGCCAGCTCGTTGATCAGCAGGCCTGACGGCGTGACGAAGCACTCCATCGCCATCACGCCCACGTAGCCCAGCTCGTGCATAATGGCGGAGAGCATCTCTTCCGCCTGCGCCTGCTGGCCAGCGTTTGCCTGCGGGAAGGCAACGCTGGTACGCAGAATGCCGTCCTGATGCAGGTTATGCGTCAGCGGGTAAAACACCGTGCGGCCATCATGCGTGCGCGCGCCAACCAGCGACACTTCGCCGCTGAAGTTGATGCCCTGCTCAACGATGCATTCGCCGTAGCAGTCGTCCGGCAGCTCGGCGGTGTCGTTCGCCCGAAGACGCCACTGCCCGCGACCGTCATAGCCGCCGACGCGGCGCTTCACGATCGCCAGTTCGCCCAGCATCGCAAACACATCATCCCACTCGCTTTTATCAGAGAGCAATTGCCACGGCGCGGTTGCAAGGCCGAGCTTGTCGAACAGCTGCTTTTGCGTGAGACGGTCGGCGATGATCGGGAATACGTCCCGGTTCACAAAGGCGTTATGACGCGCCAGCTCGCGGGTCAGGGCGGTTTCCGGCCAGCGTTCAATTTCGGCGGTGATCACGCTCTGATGGAACGGCACGGCTTCCGGCTCGGCGTCCAGCCCGACGGGCCAGACGGTAATACCCAACGGTTCGCCAGCCTGACGCAGCATGCGGCCAAGCTGACCATTACCCAGAACGCAAACCTGCTTCATGCTGCACCCCGCGGATCCGGGTTATCCAGCACCTCGTCGGTCTGGGCTTTACGCCACTCCGTCAGGCGTTGATGTAACGCTGTATCGTGCGTCGCCAGGATCTGCGCGGCGAGCAGCGCGGCGTTGGCGGCGCCCGCTTTGCCAATTGCCAGCGTACCGACGGGAATACCGCGCGGCATCTGCACAATAGAGTAAAGGCTATCGACACCGCTTAACGCAGCGCTCTGCACCGGCACGCCCAGCACCGGCACCAGGGTTTTGGCGGCAATCATGCCCGGCAAATGTGCTGCGCCGCCCGCACCGGCAATAATCACCTCATACCCGTTCTCTTCGGCGCTTTCGGCGAAGCTGAACAGTTTGTCCGGCGTGCGGTGTGCGGAAACCACTTCAACGTGGTGCGGAACATTCAGGATTTCAAAGATTTCGGCGGCGAACTGCATGGTAGCCCAGTCGCTTTTGGACCCCATCACGATGGCGACACGCGCCGGATTATTGCGGGAAGACATGCGTCTTAAAACTCCTGTGGTGCGGAACACACTGCTTTCGAGGGCACAGAGAATAGCATGTAATACCGGCAAGGAAAACGGTTGCGTGGTCGAGAAATGGGCGAAAAGACGGGAAGACGTTAAAACGGGAAGGCGATCAGTTCCACCCCTTCCGGCGTGACTTTTACCATTGAACCTTCGCTGTGCCATGCCCCTAAAACCACGCGGTGAGCGGGCTCGCCGTTGGCGATAAGAGAGTGCACGTCCGGGCGATGGGTATGGCCGTGGATCAGCCACTGAACGCGATGCTTTTCCATCACGTTAACCACTGCCTGCGGGTTGACGTCCATAATGGTCAGCGATTTACTGCTGTTGGCGGCTTTACTGCCCGCGCGCATTCTGGCGGCAATGCGGTTACGGATAAACAGCGGCAGGGCGAGGAATACTTTCTGGATCCACGGGGTATGGACTTTGGCGCGAAACGCCAGATAGCCGGTATCGTCGGTGCAGAGCGTGTCGCCGTGCATGATCAGCACCTTGCGACCGTAGAGATCGAGCACCTGCTCTTCCGGCAGCAGCGTCATGCCGCTCTCGCGGGCGTAGCGCTGGCCTATCAGGAAATCACGGTTGCCGTGAATGAAATAGCAGGGCACGCCGGAATCCACCAGCGCGTGAATGGCGGCTGCCATTTCACGGTGCAGCGGGTTCGGGTCGTCGTCGCCGATCCAGGCCTCAAACAGGTCGCCCAGAATGTACAGCGCGTCGGCGCCTTTCGCTTCGCCGCGTAAAAAACGCAGAAAACCGGCGGTGATCGCCGGTTCTTCTGTTTGCAGATGCAGGTCTGCAATAAAGAGTGTCGCCACGAATTACTCGCTGACGGTCACGCTTGTAATCACAACGTCTTCTTTAGGAACGTCCTGGTGCATACCGCTGCGGCCAGTAGAAACGGCTTTGATCTTGTCGACCACGTCCATCCCTTCAACCACTTCTGCGAATACGCAGTAGCCCCAGCCTTGCAGGCTTTCGCCAGAGAAGTTCAGGAAGTCGTTGTCCGCTACGTTGATGAAGAACTGTGCGGTTGCAGAGTGTGGCGCCTGAGTACGGGCCATTGCCAGCGTACCACGGGTGTTTTTCAGGCCGTTATTCGCTTCGTTTTTGATCGCTTCTTTGGTCTCTTTCTGGCGCATACCAGGCTCGAAACCGCCGCCCTGGATCATAAAGCCGTTGATCACACGGTGGAAAATAGTGTTGTTGTAGAAACCTTCGCGGCAGTAGTCCAGGAAGTTTTTAACTGTTTCAGGCGCTTTATCATCAAAGGTTTTGATTACGATATCGCCATGATTAGTGTGGAAAGTAACCATTTTTGCATCCTGTTCCGTTATTGTGGTGCGTCGACCCGTGCTCGGGTCACATATAGGGGCTTGTTATAGCATAACCACAGGACACGATCACCTTGCATTGTGTGCTGACCGTGCTCCCAATTATGGGTATTATAAGGAACAAACAATCCACACACGTGTTTACATGGAATCTTCGATGTTAAAAATCTTTAATACAATGACGCGCCAGAAAGAGGAATTTAAACCTATCCATGCCGGGGAAGTCGGCATGTACGTGTGTGGTATTACGGTTTACGATCTCTGTCATATCGGCCATGGCCGTACCTTTGTCGCGTTCGACGTGGTGTCACGCTACCTGCGCTTCCTGGGCTATAACCTGAAGTACGTGCGCAACATCACCGACATCGACGATAAAATCATCAAGCGCGCTAATGAAAACGGCGAAAGCTTCGTCGCGCTGGTGGATCGCATGATCGCCGAAATGCACAAGGATTTTGACGCCTTAAATATTCTGCGCCCGGACAGCGAGCCGCGCGCGACCCACCATATCCATGAAATCATCGAGCTCACCGAAAAGCTGATCGAACGCGGCCACGCCTATGTGGCGGACAACGGCGACGTGATGTTCTCGGTGCCGACGGACCCAACCTACGGTGCGCTTTCCCGCCAGGATCTGGACCAGCTTCAGGCCGGCGCGCGCGTGGACGTGGTTGACGTGAAGCGTAACCCGATGGACTTCGTGCTGTGGAAGATGTCCAAAGAGGGCGAGCCGAGCTGGCCATCCCCGTGGGGCGAAGGGCGTCCGGGCTGGCACATTGAATGTTCAGCGATGAACTGCAAGCAGTTGGGCAACCATTTCGACATTCACGGCGGCGGTTCGGATCTGATGTTCCCGCACCACGAAAACGAAATCGCGCAGTCCACCTGCGCCCACGGCGGCGAGTACGTGAACTACTGGATGCACTCCGGGATGGTGATGGTTGACCGCGAGAAGATGTCTAAATCGCTGGGCAACTTCTTTACCGTGCGCGACGTGCTGAAGTATTACGACGCGGAAACCGTGCGCTACTTCCTGATGTCTGGTCACTATCGCAGCCAGCTGAACTACAGCGAAGAGAACCTGAAGCAGGCGCGCGCTGCGCTGGAGCGTCTGTACACCGCGCTGCGCGGCACCGACAAATCTGTGCCTGCGGCGGGCGGCGAAGCATTTGAAGCGCGCTTTGTTGAGGTGATGAACGACGACTTCAACACGCCGGAAGCCTACTCCGTGCTGTTCGACATGGCGCGTGAGGTGAACCGCCTGAAGTCAGAAGATATGGCGGCGGCGAATGCGCTGGCGTCTCATCTGCGTAAGCTCTCTTCCGTGCTCGGCCTGCTGGAGCAGGAGCCGGACGCGTTCCTGCAAAGCGGCGCGCAGGCAGACGACGGCGAAGTGGCAGAAATTGAAGCGCTGATTAAAGCGCGTCTGGAAGCGCGTCAGGCGAAAGACTGGGCGGCGGCGGATGCGGCGCGTAACCGTCTGACCGAGATGGGCATTATTCTGGAAGACGGCCCGCAGGGGACGACATGGCGTCGTAAGTAAGTCTTTAACGCCCGGTGGCGCTTCGCTTACCGGGCCTACAAAAGCACGACCGTAGGCCGGGTAAGGCGCAGCCGCCACCCGGCTTTTTTTACCTTCGTTTCCACCACAACATCCCCATCAGCACCACCCCCGGCAGCCACACCCACAGCAGTTCCGAGATAATGACCTCATGCCCGTACGACGTGGTATAGCGCGACAGCGCAAACGGCGCGACCTTGATCACCTGCCACGGCGCAAAGAAGCGCTCGTCTGACCACGGCCACAGCCAGCCGACGCCTTTCCCGCCGGTGGTAACGGAGTCCAGCAGGCTGTGCGACAGCAACGACACGGTTAAAAACAGCCAGCAGCGCGTCAGGCTGGCCCTGAACCATCGTCGCCCGGCCAGCACGCAGAGTATCGGCACCACAAAGGCAAACAGTAGCGAATGAGTGAAACCGCGGTGGCCAAAAATATTCCCGTAGGCGACGCCGAATTTAAACGCCAGTACGTCGGCGTCGGGCAGCATGGCGAGGACGATCCCGGCAAACAGCAGGCGGGGTGGGATGACGCGGGTTCCGAGCCCTAAGCCGAGACACAGAGGAACGGCAGCGTGGGTGATAACGGTAGGCATTGCATATATCCATGGCAAATCATGGGAATATAGCAGTGGATCCGCCGCAGTAAACCCGTGTCAAATTCTGATTTTACGCCGATTCCCGCGCGATAAGCTGTCCGGAGAGGGTGATGCGCTGGGTTTGCAGATCCGGCTCTTTCAGCCTGCGGATCATCAGCCCCGCCGCCTGGCGGCCTGTCTCTTCGCTGGCAGACGAAACGTAAGTCAGTGACGGCGACGTGAGGTTTACGTGAAGCATATCTTCAAAGCCGATCAGCGCCACCTGCTGAGTCAGGAAAACATCTTTACCCACCGTGCGCCCCACCTGGTGAATGCCGGAGATTGAACCGAGCATCGCATCCGGCGAGTGGCAGAGCAGGGCGGTAATCGTATTGTTCTTCTCCAGCAGCTGGCGGGTCGCCATGGCCGCCGCCTGCGTGTCATCGGTGCAGGCGGGAGAATATTCCTCACGCCAGACCAGCCCGTTCTGCGTCATCGCGCTGCGAAAACCGAGCAGGCGCTGCTCGCGGATACGACATCCGTCGCGCCCGCCGATGTAGGCGATGTTGCGGTGCCCGCGCTCGATAAGATACCGCGCGGCCAGGTTCGCCGCCTGACGGTTATCGCGCATCACCAGGTTGCATTTCTCTTCCAGCAACGACTGCGAAACCGTGACAAGCGGCAGCGGGCAGTGGCGAATGCGTTCCGGGAGAGCGGCGGCGTGGGTATCCGACGCCAGGTAGATGACGCCCGCGACGCCCTGCTGCTTAAACGACAGCAGGGTGCGTTCCAGATGTTCGCCGTCGTTCAGCGGCTGACCGAGAAAAACCATATAACCCTGTTTCTCCAGCTCCTGAACGATGCTCGCCATCACTTTGATGGAAAAGCTGTCGCTGAAGTCGCGCAGGATCAGGCCGATTAAGTTGGAGGTGTTGGCGCGAAGGTTGGCAGCGGCGACGTTATGAACATAGCCCAGCGTTGTGATGGCGGCATTGACCTTCCCGATCGTCGCCTCTGAGATCTTCCCTTTCTGGCGCAGCACCAGCGAAACGGTAGAAACCGACACGCCCGCATGCTTTGCAACATCAATAATGCTGACTTTCTTCAAAACCGCTCCCTGAAATTTACCGATTATCAGCCAGATAAGAGGCGTCCCCCAGCGTACAGGAGACGCCTTCTTCAGGCATCTTATTATTTGCCAATCATGGTGGACATGGTCTGGGCGATAAACTGTGCTCTGGCCCCGAAAATCACCTGTATACCGTTGTCGCCCACGAACACCACGCCGCGCGCGCCAAGCCCGTTCAGGCCCTCTCTGTCCACCGCATCGCTCTTCGCCACTTCCAGACGCAGGCGGGTGATGCAGGAGCCGACGGAGTCAATGTTCTGCGCGCCGCCCAGCAGGCCGATGATTTCGGTGGCAAGTTCGGAATCGGACTTGTCATTCGCACTGGCGGTGACTTCGGTGCGCCCCGGCGTTTTTACGTCGAAACGGCGGATCACGAAGCGGAAGGTGAAGTAGTAAATCAGCGCCATCGGAATGCCGATGATAATGGCGCTCAGGAAGTTGGTCTGATAGCCGTTAAACGACGGCAGGATCCCGAACGACAGGTAGTCGATAAAGCCTGCGGAGAACGATTTGGCAATATGCGCATGCATCAGGTACATGGCCATATATGCCAGCCCCGCCATGATGGCGTTGAAAACGTAAAGGATGGGGGCCACGAAGATAAAGGTGAATTCCACCGGCTCGGTGATCCCCGTCAGGAAACAGGTCAGCGCCGCAGAGAACAGAATACCGGCCGCGATTTTCTTATTCTTCGTGTACGCTTCGTGGTACATCGCCAGGCACGCCGCTGGCAGCGCGAACAGCATCAGCGGGAACTCGCCCTGCATGAATTTCCCGGCGTTCTGGTAGGTGTCGCTGCTGAAGGATTTTACCCCCTCTTCGAGCATCTTGAACCAGATGGTCTGGTCACCGTGGATCACCTGACCCGCCTGAGTGGTGTAATCCCCAAACGAATACCAGAAGGAGGGATACCAGATATGGTGCAGGCCGAGCGGGATCAGCGCGCGCTCCACCAGCCCGAAAATAAAGGTCGAGGCCGCCTGGTTATCGCCGTTCACCACCACGGACAGGGCGTCGATCCCGGACTGAATATGCTGCCAGACGTACGGCAGCAGCAGGCCGAGCAGGAACGACAGAAACGCCGTCGCGATCGCCACAAAGCGCTTCCCGGAGAAGAAGCCAAGGAACTCCGGCAGCTGCATGGTGTGGAAGCGGTTGTAGCACCAGGCCGCGAGAATGCCGCAAATAAGGCCGCCGAAGACGCCCATCTGCAACGTCGGGATGCCGACCACCATGGCGTATTTCCCGCCCTGAGAGGCCATTTCCGGCGTAATGCTCAGCACCGTGCTGATGGTGATATTGGTGACAAACACCGAGACCGCCGCAGAAAGTGCGGCAATACCGGATTCCGAGGCCAGACCGACAGCAGAGCCGATGGCGAACAGCATCGGCAGGTTATCAAAGATAACCCCGCCGGCGTTCATCATCAGCGGCAGGTGGAACTTATCGCCGAAGGCCAGCAGCAGGCCCGCAGCGGGAAGCAGTGAAATTGGCAGCATTAAGGCGCGGCCAATCATCGACAGCTTAGACAACGATTTAACAAACCCTGATATCAGACTCATGCTGATTTCCCCCGAATAGCGCTTTTTTCGCGCTGTTATTTTAAGTAGAACGTTTTAGTAGAACGTTCTACTCATCGTGGGGAAAGTCTGAAAAGCGCGCAACTGAATTCTCACCTTTCAACAGATGAAATAGTGATTATTTGAAGTTGATCGATAAATAACCGCGATGGGTGTGAGGGGATAGAGACAGAAATTGCCGGGTGGCGGCTTCGCCTTACCCGGCCTACAACCGGAGACAGTACGTAGGCCCGGTAAGCGCAGCGCCACCGGGCATCAAACGGCTTACGCCGTCACGGTCACGCTTTGTCCTGCAAAACTCACGGTCTGACCCGCGACAATTTTGCAGCGCTTGCGGGTTTCCACCACGCCGTCCACTTTCACCTGCCCGTCGGCGATAACGATTTTCGCCTGCGCGCCGCTTTCGCTCCAGCCTTCCAGCTTCAGCAGATCGCACAGCTCAACGTGCGGGTGTTTACCTAAAGAAAAAGTTGCCATGATTACGCGTCCTCTACGTCGTGATACTCCTCGCACGCCTGCAAGGTATTCTGAATCAGTGTTGCTACCGTCATCGGGCCTACGCCGCCCGGGACCGGGGTAATGTAAGACGCGCGCGCTGCGGCATCTTCATACACCACGTCGCCGACCACTTTGCCGTTTTCCAGGCGGTTAATACCCACGTCCACGACGATGGCGCCCTCTTTGATCCACTCGCCCGGAATAAAGCCTGGCTTGCCGACCGCGACGATCAGCAGATCGGCGTTTTCAACGTGGTGACGCAGGTTTTTGGTGAAGCGGTGGGTCACGGTGGTGGTGCAGCCCGCCAGCAACAGCTCCATGCTCATCGGGCGGCCCACGATGTTGGAGGCGCCAATCACCACGGCGTTCAGGCCGTAGGTGTCGATGTTATAACGCTCCAGCAGCGTCACGATGCCGCGCGGAGTGCACGGACGCAGGCGCGGCGCGCGCTGGCACAGGCGGCCCACGTTATACGGGTGGAAACCGTCAACGTCTTTGTCCGGTGCGATGCGCTCCAGCACCTTTACGTTGTCAATGCCCGCAGGCAGCGGCAGCTGAACCAGGATGCCGTCGATTGCTTTATCGGCATTCAGGGTGTCAATCAGTTCCAGCAGCTCCGCTTCGCTGGTGGTTTCCGGCAGATCGTAGGAGCGGGAGACGAAGCCTACCTCTTCACACGCTTTGCGCTTGCTGCCGACATAAATTTGCGAAGCCGGGTTGCTGCCAACCAGCACAACGGCCAGCCCTGGCGCGCGAAATCCAGCGGCTGTACGCGCCTTCACTTTTTCCGCAACCTCAGAGCGCACCTGCTGCGCAATCGTTTTACCGTCAATAATCTTTGCTGCCATCAGAGAGAAGATTCCGTCTGTAACGTTAGAAGGGGGGATTGCCTGTATTTTGTCAGAAGCGAGCGCCGCTGTCAGTCACCCTTTACGAGATTTCACCGATAGCCTGCAAAACCCCTTCTCAGGGCATGGCCAATTTCTTAGGGGGGATTAGGATGTGACCTGGCAAAATGGCAGCGTTTTGACATATTACAAAATAGATTACTGAGCTACTTTGTCTTCTCCGAAATAAGCCTTCAATTTTTTAATTGAACGTATTTCTTATTCCCGAATATGTGCGGGAAGGGTTATTTACATTTTAAAGGAATAGACATGAAACTCAGCAACATTGCTTCTACTGTTATTGCAACTCTGGCCCTGGTCGCGGGTGCCGCTCACGCAGAAGATCCTGTAACGCCTGTATCTGTTAACGGTGGTACGGTGCATTTTAAAGGTGAATTAGTCAATGCCGCGTGTTCAGTAAATACTGACTCTTCTGAGCAGACCGTTAATCTCGGCCAGTACCGTACCGCGAAATTCACTAAAGTGGGTGACACCACCTCCAATATTCCGTTCACCATCGAACTGAACGACTGCGATCCTGCGGTAGCGAAAACCGCTGCTGTTGCGTTCACCGGCCAGATCGACGCCACCGACAAAACCCTGCTGGCGGTAACCTCCGGTAACAACGACAACTCCGCGAAGGGCGTGGGCATTGAGATCCTCGACAGCAAATCCACCACGCTGACCCCGGACGGTGCCACCTTCTCTGCGGCACAGAGCCTGATTGAAGGGACTAACACCCTGAACTTCACCGCGCGCTATAAAGCTACGGCTGCGACCACCCAGCCAGGCCAGGCAAACGCGGACGCAACATTCGTAATGAAATACGAGTAATGCCTTTGTACAGGGATGTGGTTGGCCTCAGGGAAGAGGTCTTTTAATCGCTTATACCGGGAGCGAAGGATGACAAGGACTGGGATATTGCTGTGCGCCCTTGCCGTTGCCTCAGCGGTAAACGCACATGCCGTGGTGATCGACGGCGGCAAAGTTCACCTCAGAGGAGAGCTGGTCAACGGCGGCTGCGCGGTGGCCCCGGACAGCCAGAATATGCGCGTGGATATGGGGCAATACCGCACAAACGCCTTTTCCGGCGTCGGCAGCTTTTCCACGGTTAACGTGCCTTTCACCGTACGTCTGCTGGATTGTAGCGTGGACGTCTCCCGCACCGTCGGGATCCAGTTCCAGGGCGTCACACCGGCAGAAGATCCGCAGGTTTTCCTGGCGACATCGCGGCCAGGGGAAAACGCGGTCAGCAGCGGTGTCGGGCTGGCGCTTTTTGACGAACAGCAACGGCAAATCATCCCGAACGCGACGGCGGTGAGCTGGTTACCCATTGATACCCGCGAACTGGCATTTCATTTTAGCGCCCGCTATCGGGCTATTTCCGAACACCTGGTACCAGGCACTATTCAGTCGAATGTCTGGTTTACGTTGATTTATCCCTGACGCCTGCGAACTAATTATTAAAGGTACGGTTGTGATGAACACCCTGATTAAACCTGGACTGTTTTTAACTTTTATTTTGATGATGATGTCTGCCTGCGCAAATGCGTCCGGCGGAATTGCGCTGGGCGCGACGCGCGTTATTTATCCGGCCGATGCAAAACAAACGTCGCTGGCGATCACCAACAGCAATAAACAAGAGCGCTATTTAATTAACGCGTGGATAGAAAACGCCAGCGGGCAAAAGGAAAAATCCTTTGTCGTCACGCCGCCGCTGTTTGTCAGCGAGCCGGCCAGCGAAAACACCCTGCGCATTATTTACGCAGGCCCGGCGCTGCCCGCCGATCGCGAATCCCTCTTTTACATGAACGTCAAAGCGATTCCATCGGTCAGCAAAACGCACCAGGACGGCAACAACGTCCTGCAACTGGCCATTTTGTCACGCATCAAACTGTTTGTACGCCCGGCTAACCTGGCGATGCCGCCGGAAGAGGCGCTCTCGCAGCTGCGCTTTGAGCGCGTCGGCAACCACCTTAAGGTGAGCAATGCCTCGCCGTATTACGTAACGCTGGTTAACCTGAAGCTCGGCGGCCAGACGCTCGATAACCTGATGGTTGCGCCTAAAAGCTCGGCACAGCAGGTACTGCCCGCCGCCGCGAGCGGCACGCTCTCCTGGCAGAGCGTGAACGACTACGGTGCCATTACGCCGGCGCGTAGCGTCAGCCTGTGAGCAGAGACAGGGCGATGAACACTCAATGGCGTTACTGCCCGGTTGCGCTGGCGCTGATGGCAACGCTCTGGCCACACGCTGGCTGGGGCGACAGCTATTTTAACCCGGCGTTTCTCTCCGATGACGCGGCGAACGTGGCGGATTTGTCGCGTTTTGAAAAGGGCCACCAGCAGGCACCGGGCGTCTATCGCGTCGATATCTGGCGTAACGATGAATTTATCGGCACCCAGGACGTGCGGTTTGAGCAAGCCGACAACACGCCGCCGGTCGCGGGCGGGTTGTCGCCGTGTATTACGCGCGCGATGCTCGATCGCTTTGGCGTGAATATCGCCGCCTTCCCGGAGCTCAGCAACGTGCAGGGCGACACCTGCGTTCCGCTTACCACGGCTATTCCCGGCAGCGAAACGGCGTTCAACTTCGCCTCGTTGCGCCTTAACGTCAGCCTGCCTCAGGTGGCGATGCAAAACAGCGCCCGGGGGTATATTCCGCCTGAACAGTGGGATGAGGGCATCCCCGCCGCGCTGGTGAACTACAGCTTTACCGGCAACCGGGGCAGCGAAGACGACAGCTATTATCTGAACCTGCAAAGTGGGCTGAACTATGGCGCGTGGCGATTACGCAATAACGGCGCGTGGCGCTATACCGAAAGCAACGGCCAGCGGCACAGCAGCTGGCAAAATATCGGTACCTGGGCGCAGCGTACGGTCATTCCGCTGAAAAGCGAGCTGGTGCTCGGCGACAGCAATACCGGCAACGATGTCTTCGACAGCGTCGGTTTTCGCGGCGGTCGGCTCTATTCTTCCGACAGCATGTATCCGGACAGCCTGCAAGGCTACGCGCCTACCGTGCGCGGAATCGCCCGTACCCCTGCCAAAGTGGTGATCCGTCAGAACGGCTATGTGATTTACCAGAGCTATGTGCAGCCGGGTGCTTTCGCCATTACCGACCTTAACCCCACCTCCTCCAGCGGTGACCTTGAGGTGACGGTGGAAGAGAAGGACGGCAGCCAGCAGCGCTACACCGTACCGTATTCCACCGTACCGCTGCTCCAGCGTGAAGGACGCTGGAAATACGATCTGGTGGCGGGGGATTATCGCAGCGGCAACAGCGAGCAGGACACGCCGTTCTTTACGCAGGGAACGATGATTGCCGGCCTTGCCGACGGCTACACGCTGTACGGCGGTACGCAGCTGGCCTCGCGGTATACCGCAATCGCCATTGGCGCGGGGAAAAACCTCGGTGACTGGGGCGCGGTCTCACTTGACCTCACGCACGCCCGCAGCCAGCTGGCGGATGACAGCCGCCATGAAGGCCAGTCCCTGCGGTTCCTGTACGCAAAATCCCTTAACGGATTCGGCACCAACTTCCAGCTGCTGGGCTATCGCTATTCGACCAAAGGCTTCTACACCCTCGACGATGTGGCCTGGCGCACAATGGAAGGCTATCAGTATGGCGACGATAAGGATGATGACGGCGTGCCGGACGTGCAGAGCTATCACAACCTGACGCTGAATAAAAAAGGGCGTTTCCAGCTCAATATCTCCCAGTCTCTCGGCGATTACGGCTCGGTGTACGTTTCAGGCAGCCAGCAGAGTTACTGGGGCACCAGCGAGTCCAACGTCTGGTACCAGCTCGGCTATGCGGGCGGGGTGAAAGGGGTCAGCTATGCCTTATCCTGGTCGTGGAACAAGGCCGTCGGCATTGACGGAACCGACCGTATCGCCTCGTTCAACGTCTCCGTACCGTTCAGCATGTTCACCCGTCACGGCTTCCGTCGCGATAGCGCGATCGACAGAGCCTATGCCACGGCCTCTTCCAGCCGAAACAGCAACGGTGATACCAGCTGGCAGACCGGGATAAGCGGAACACTGCTGAAAGATCGCAACCTGAACTATAGCGTCACCCAGGGCCACGCCAGCAATAACGGCGCAAGCGGCAGCGCCAGCGCCAACTGGCAGGCCACCTACGGCACGCTGGGCGTGGGCTACAACTACACCCGGGATCAGCACGATCTCAACTGGCAGCTTTCCGGCGGCGTGGTAGGGCATTCCGACGGCGTAACGTTCAGCCAGCCACTGGGCGATACCAACGTGCTGATCAAAGCGCCGGGCGCGTCGGGCGTGAGCGTCGAAAACCAGACCGGGGTGAAAACCGACTGGCGTGGCTATGCGGTGATGCCGTACGCCACGGTTTACCGTTACAACCGCGTGGCGCTTGATACCAACACCATGAGCAACAACACCGACATTGAAAATAACGTGTCCAGCGTCGTGCCGACGAACGGCGCGCTGGTGCGCGCCAGCTTCGATACCCGCATCGGCGTGCGCGCGCTGCTGACCGTGAAGCGCGATAACCAGCCCGTACCGTTTGGTGCGGTGGTGCGTGAGACGCAGAGCGGCGTAACCAGCATGGTGGGCGATGACGGGCAGATTTACCTGAGCGGGCTGCCGCTGGAAGGGGAGCTGCTGATTCAGTGGGGAGACGGAAAGCAGTCCCAGTGTCGTGCGCCCTACAGCTTGCCAGAACAGAGCCTGCAACAGGCGATCACACTTAAGGGGATCCGCTGTGAATAAAATCCATTATCTGGGGTTATCCCTTCTGGCGTTTTTGCCGGTAACTGACGCGCTCGCCACCGTCTGCGTCAATGAAAATGGCGTGCCGACGGAGGTCTATTACGACCTGACGGATAAATTCAACAGCGCCAATAACCAGGTGGGGCAGGTGGTTACGCTCAGCGAGAAATCCCAGTGGGTGGGCGTAAACGCCGTCTGCCCTAAGGGAACGTCCGGGAACACTACCAAGCGCAGCTATGTGACCGATTTCCCGGTCACGGGCACCAGCGATGGCTATCAGTATCTGAAGCTTAACGACTATCTGGACGGGGCGATGAAAATCACCGACAGCTACGCGGGCACGTTTTATCCCCCCAAAAACTACATCCAGATGGGGAGCCACCCGAACGTGTCTAAAAACAAACCGTTTGGCGTTCAGGATTCCAGCCTCGTCTTTCGGCTTAAGGTGACCCGGCGCTTTATCAATATGGTGGTGATCCCGCGTGCGACCATGTTCCGGGTTTACGTTACCACCACCTCCTCGGATCCGCTCACCACGCCGGTCTATACCATCAGCTACAGCGGGACCATTCAGGTGCCCCAGAGCTGTGAAATTAATGCCGGGAATGTGGTGGAGTTCGATTTCGGGGACATCGGCGCCTCCTTGTTCAGTAAAGCGGGCATCGGGAATAAGCCGGAGGGGGTCTCAGCGCAAAGCAAAACCATCGGCATAAAATGCACCAACGTGGAGGCGAACGCCATGCTCACGATGCGCGTCGAAGCGGAGAAGGTTTCAGGCAGTACGCTGGTCTCCGATAACGCGGATGTGGGCTTTGTGATTGCCAACAGCAATGGCGTGCCGTTGACGCCGAACAACCTGACCAGCAAAATTCCGTTCCGCCTGGACGACAGCGCGCAGGCGCAGGTTGGGATCCGTGCATGGCCCGTCAGCGTGACCGGTAAAAAACCTGCCGAGGGGCGCTTTACCTCTCGCGGCTATCTACGCGTCGACTACGACTAAGGAGCGGGAATGCGAAACGGGATGCGGTATCTCTCTCTGGCGCTCCTGACGCTTTGCGCGCATGCGCATGCAGAGACGGCGCTTGGGGAAATTAACATTCAGCTTTACGGCAATATTGTGGACTTTACCTGCGTGGCGGAGGGGGACGACAGCAATAAGACCGTCACGCTCGGCACCTGGCCAACGAAACAGCTTCGCACTACGGGAAGCCGCACGCAGCCCGTGCCGTTCACCCTCAAGCTGACCGGATGCCCTCCCGGGGCGGCTTCGGTCACGTTTACGGGGAAGGGTGACGGGCATGATAACAGCCTGCTGGCGCTGAATGATGCCAGCGCGGCCAGCAACGTGGCCGTGGAGATCCTCGACCGGGATAAAACGCGCCTCGCCTTGCAGCAGGCCAGCAAGACGGTATCGGTGGATGCGCAGGGAAATGCAGAGCTGTCGTTTTATGCCAATTATATCGCCACGGCGGATAATCCGCAGCCGGGCCGGGCTGACGCCGATGCAACGTTCATGATTAATTATAATTAATTAAATCCACTCTCCCTGTAACGGTTATCCGTTGCAGGGAGAGTGTCAGGTTACAATAATTCGTGCGCTTTCGCGTAATCAATTAATTCAACGATACTTTGCACGCCCAGCTTCGAAAAGATATTAGACTTATGGGCGCTAATTGTTTTGTTGCTAAGTAATAATTGATCGGCAATCTCCTTATTAGATAATCCGTTCGCCAGATACCGCAAAACCGTCACCTCACGATTCGATAAAGGCATATCCACAGCGGCGCCTGTCCGGGAGCCCAGATGATTTATAAAACTCAACGTTTCTGACGGGAAAAAAGAATAGCCCATCAGTATCATTTCCACTGCGTTATAAATTTCTCCCAAATCTTTTCGCTTGCTGACAAAACCATTGGCCCCGGCGCGAATGGCGCGGCCGGCATAGAAGGCTTCTGATTTTGAAGAGAGGAAAAGCACCTTAATGTCTTTGTTTAAGTTTCTGATTCTTTTCAATAATACGAACCCGTCCGTGCCCGTCATTTCAATATCCAGAATGACCAGGTCGATAGGGTGGTTGCGTATACAGTCAAGCACTTCGTGGCTGTCGCCTGACTTCAGTTTTACCTGGATGTTTTTATTTTTCTGTAGCAGGACTTCTATCGACATTCTGACGATAGGGTGTTCGTCCATAATGATAACGGATGCCGGTTTCATTTTTTATGCCTCAGATTGTTAAAAGCGTTATGCTGAGTTTTGTAAAAACTCTCGAAAAGCCGGAAGGATAATTGCGCAGATCCTTCTACGGTAAATGTCCCGGGGAAGAGCGAAAGCATCCTTGTTTACGTAGTGTGATATCGATGCCTCAGCGCAGTTATCTCATAAGGCTGGTTATGGCAAAATGATTTTTCTTATTAGTGTGTCAAACACGTCTTATTATACCGTTTAAGTAATGTCCGAAAAGCCTGTAAATTAATATCCATATATTGCTGATTATTATCTTCTGGATCTGAATCGCTACCTTTTTAAATTTAGCAAAAATGTCCTGATATTGCATTTACCACACACTTTCATCTTTATGTAATAACAAAAAATAAACGATATTACTGTATGTTGCTAAAATGTTAACAATGCGCGGTCTGTGACGGAGGTCATCCTGCCCGCTCGCCACCCCTGATATCCGCGCTTTCGCACGTCATCGCCCCTTTATAAACACCTCAGGCCAGGCTTAAGATCCCGGCGTTTGAACAGCACTATCTGCTGTTTTCTTCACCTCTCATCGCGTTTATTTACACGTAAATCGCTTGTTTTTACACCATTATCACTCTGTTAACGAAAACGTCAGGTCCTTAACGCCTGGATAAAAGTACTCTGATTGAGCATATAAACAGCATTTCGCGCGGTTGAGGGCGAAGAATTAGGAATAGTTATAAAATCGAAAGTTTTGTTAAAAAACACAAAAATTTAACATATATCCTAAGTATTTTCCTAAAGGTCTTTAGGAATTAAGGGGTTATTGAATACGTTAATACGTGAAATCTGAGAGGTTGTTGAGAAGATGTAGCAACTCGTGACGATGGTTCAGGCCAAGTTTCGCCAGGATGCAGCTGAGACGGTAAATAATGCGGCTATAGGGGCGGTTCTGTATCTGCGCGATCTGACGCAGGGAGCGACCCTGCGACAGCGCCTGTAAGATTGGCCATTCTTCCCTGGAAAACCACTCTTTCCGGTGGCCGACGGGGGACGGCGGCTCCAGCAACGTTTGTTGCATAGCCAGCGCCGAAAGCTGCCGTTCAAGCACGTGAAAAGGGCCAGCCGCTTTGCAAAACAGGCGTGTATCGTAATCATCGGCGCGGATGAGCAGGTAGGGGGTCAGGAAGGGAGGGTACAGACTGTGGCGTCGTAATCGGTCCAGCAGGTCAATCAGCGGCGAGGCGCGGCTCTCTACGTCTACCACCAGACGTGATGAAGGCCATTGATTCAAATCGCTGAGGGCTGCTTCCAGCGTGGAGTAGTCGCAGCAATTGCTCAGGGGCGAATGCCCGCTCAGAAAACCGGAACGGAAAAAGTTATCCTGTGTGACCAGAACGATAAAGGGAGCATCGGTTTTGCGGGTCTGGTTGATTGACTGGCTCAAATATTCGAGACGATCAAAAAATGGGAGAGCAAAAGGCGAGTGCGTTGAACCCAGTGAATCACTTCCTGTCCGACGACGCCGGTAACGGCGTACTGTCATTCGCATAGCTTCCCTCTTGGCGATGACCGTTCAGTCCTCCTGCCATCTCCAGGATGGCCAATAATATCCCTGACCGAAGCGCGCGCCAGCCTGAAGCGCACACTCACGATCCTTTTCTGTTTCAATGCCTTCTATAAGCACATTGGCAGCAATTTTTGAACAAAGACCGACCAGCTGCGTCAGCGCTGGCGTTGCACGTAGTCGCCAGAAAGCCATCTTATCGATTTTGATTCCGCTTAACGGCAGACGGCAGGATAAAAATGCGCGCCCTGACGCTTCATCAATATCATCCAGCCAGATTCGATGCCCCTGCGCCGTCAACTGCTGAAGCGCACAACTTACCCTCAGACGTGTTGGGTCTGAGAGGGAAAAGAACGAGGCGGGCTCCACGAGTTCAATGTTCAGCGGTGGGCTGTTAAGTTGCAGTAAGCGCTGGAACATATCCGGGATGGTCAGAACGGTTATCGGCACATTTATGAAAAGGTTGTCACAGGGAGAGGGGTTTTTTAACGCAGCGATCTGGGCTTCCAGCAGCATAAGCGCCCGGGCGGCGGACCAGTCGCGGAAAAAGTCTTCGCTTTGCTGATGCGGTGACAACACGCTGAGCACTTCGGCCCCAATTGTGCGGGAAGAGGAGAGGGCGACAATGGGTTCAAGCTTGATGCCTGTAATGTCGCGTGAGATGTGCTGCACGCACGAGGGGAAACCTGTCTGGTCTGGCGCTGTCACTCCGTCGTCCTGTTCACTTCCAGCCTCCAGGTGGCCGGGATACCGCAGGACAGTGTGACGGCGAAGTAAACAGGAAAACAGCAGGCGTTACTTAAAAGCGGCTAAGCCTTTTCGCAGCCCGTAAAAGGAGCATAAATGTTGAAAAAACAGCCGTATTTACAATCAGCTAGTCATTATCGGCAGAGAAGGCGGAAAAGGCATTGACTCACTACGCATTGACCGTATAATTCCAGGCGTTTCACCACCGCGAAGTATACTCTTCTCCGTGCGCCCTTAGCTCAGTTGGATAGAGCAACGGCCTTCTAAGCCGTAGGTCGTAGGTTCGAATCCTACAGGGCGTGCCATTAAATATCATACACTTAAGCCTCCTTCACATTCTCCTGATTTCCGCTGTTGGACATATTTGGGACAACAACGCTAAAAAAAAGCGTTAATTCACATTTTTGACAGCATAATTGACTGTTATAACAGTATTTTTCTTACGCTGTGGCATTTTCGCCATTCCTCTACCATGCTCATTACACCTCACCGTTTCGCGTGGGGCCTTTTCGTAGTTGCTCATTAATCTCAAGGAAAAAGGTTATGAAAAAAACGACTGCTATTTTGTTGGGCACCGCGTTTCTGTTTACCACCAACGCCTTTGCGGCTGAAATGATGACAAAAAACGAATTCGAAAAAGTTGAATCGCAGTACGAAAAAATCGGTACCGTGAGCACCGCTAACGAAGTCTCTGTCGATGATGCGAAAAAAGAGCTGGTCGAGAAAGCCGATAAAGAAGGCGCTGATGTGCTGGTGCTGACCTCCGGTAACACCAACAACAAAATTCACGGCACCGCCGATATCTACAAGAAAAAATAATGCCTGATCAGCCACCCCCGTACGCGGGGTGGCTGTGCGTCACGCTTTCTCCCGCCTGCATACCCTCCCGTCTTACTTTCACCGTTTACACAGAAAGAAACGCGCGTTTACGCTTGATAACGCATGGATAATACGTATAGTTCTCATTTGCATTTCTCTTAATAAATTCTAAGGCCCGACAACGGGTCATTTTTGCGCGCACGTTAAACGAGTTAACTATGAACAACACCACAATGCACAAAACGCTGCTGGCGATTGCCATTGGCGCGGTTACCCACTCCGCATTTGCGGCGGATGAAAAAAAAGAAGATACCATCGTTGTCCAGTCCACCGCGGGGAGTGATTTTAAACCCGGCGGTGACCAGCTGGTGCCCGCCTTCCTTGACGGGCAGGTGGCCAACGGTGGACGTATGGGGATGCTCGGTCAACAGAACGCCATGGACGTGCCGTTCAACATCATCAGCTACACCTCGAAGCTGGTGGAAGATCAGCAGGCAAAAACCATTGCTGACGTAGTCGCGAACGACGCGGGCGTGCAGTTTGTGCAGGGTTACGGCAACAGCGCGGAAACCTTCCGTATTCGCGGCCTGAAGTTTGACGGCGACGACATGACCTTCGGTGGCCTCTCCGGCGTGCTGCCGCGTCAGGTGGTGGATGCCCAGATGGTCGACCGCATTGAGATCTTCAAAGGGGCAAACGCCCTGATGAACGGCGCGGCAAGCTCGGGCGTGGGCGGGATGATTAACCTTGAGCCAAAGCATGCCGGGGAAACACCGCAGGCGAAAGTGGGCGTGGACTACACCTCGGATTCTCAGATTGGCACCACCCTGGATGCGGGGCGTCGCTTTGGCGATAACGACCAGTTCGGCGCGCGCGTGAACCTCGTGCATCGTGAGGGCGAAACCGGCGTACCGAACGACCGCCGCCGCACCACGCTGCTCTCCACCGGCCTGGACTACAAAGGCGACCGTTTCCGCACCTCGCTGGATCTCGGCTATCAGAAGAAAACCTTCCACGGCAGCCCGACCAGCGTCAACATCTCGGCGGTGGATTTCGTGCCTGAACCGCCGAAAAACGATCGCAACTTCTCGCAGAAGTGGGCCTACAGCGATATCGAAAACGAGTTCGGGATGTGGCGCAGCGAGTACGACATCACCGACAGCTGGACGGCCTATACCGGCCTAGGCGCGCAGCACGCGCACGAAGAAGGGATCTACAGCGCGCCGAAGCTGGTGGACAAGAGCGGTAACGCAACGGTCAGCCGTCTCGACACTAACCGCATCAGCGATTCCGTCAGCGGGATGGCGGGCATTCGCGGTAACTTCACTACCGGCTTCGTATCGCACAAGGTGAACGTCGGCTATTCCGCGATGACCAAAAACGAAAAGATTGCGTGGAAGATGTCGGCGACGAAGGATAACCCGACCACCAACATCTACCACAATACCGGCGTGGCTATGCCGGACAGCACCAACTTCAGCGGCTCAGGCGGCAAATACAGCGATCCGCTGACCAGCGGGCGCACCCGTACCCAGGGCTGGCTGCTGAGCGACACCCTGGGCGTGCTGGATGATAAATTGCTGTTCACCGCCGGCGCGCGCCATCAGAAGGTGGTTATTCGCGGGTACAACAAAATCACCGGCGCGGAAAACGACGCGGACGGTTTCGACGGCAGCCGCTGGATGCCAACCTACGGCGTGGTCTACAAACCGTGGGAGGAAATCTCCCTTTACGCCAACCATACCGAAGCATTACAGCCCGGTGAAACCGCACCTAACACCGCCACCAACTACGGCCAGAGCACCGGTATCGTTCACTCTAAGCAGAATGAAGTGGGCGTGAAGGCAGACTTTGGCCGCGTGGGCGGCTCCCTGGCGCTGTTTGAAATCAAAATGCCGTCGGCTATCCTCGACGACAGCGGACACTTTGGCCTGGACGCTGAACAGCGCAACCGTGGCGTGGAGCTGAACGTCTTCGGCGAGCCCATGCTGGGGATGCGTCTGAATGCCAGCGCCACCTGGCTTCAGGCCGAGCTGACCAAAACCAAAAACGGCGTGAATCAGGGGAACGATGCGATCGGTATTCCGAACTTCTACGCCGTGCTGGGCGCGGAGTACGATATCAGGCCGATTGAGGGGCTGACGGCCACCGCGCGCGTTAATCACTCCGGCACGCAGTATGCCGATCTCGCGAACAGCAAAAAGCTGGACAGCTACACTACGCTGGATCTGGGGATGCGCTATCGCTTCGCGGTAAACCACAATGAAAACCAGATGACGGTGCGCGCAGGCATCGACAACGTGACCAACGAAAACTACTGGTCAAGCGTGGACGATTCCGGTACCTACATCACTCAGGGCGAGCCGCGAACCTTTAAGGTCTCGGTGGGCTACGAGTTCTAAGCGTTCCACCTCGTTATCCGGGGCAGGGACGCCCCAATCCCTCGTTATCGTGTTATAAAATTGTAACAAAAGCTTCTTACACTGGTCGCCAACTCTTTTACCTCTTGGCCAATGACAGGAAGCCGCTATGGGCAGACCCCTCAAATCCGTTTTCAAAAAAGAACATCAAGACGATATCAGTAACCGCAGCGCTAACCCGGTATTTTCCGAGGTTGCGGAGGTGTTCCTCTCCCGCCGCCGTTTTCTCCAGATGGGGGCCGTTGCGGGGGCCGCCGTATCATTCCCGTTTCTGATCAAACCTGAGAACGCCATTGCCGCGGTCTCAAAACCGTCCGCGCTGGCAAAAGCGGTGTCGCTTGGGTTTACCAGCATCTCTGTTTCCACCGAAGATACGGTCAGGGTGCCGGAAGGCTATATTGCCCGCCCGTTCTATCGCTGGGGCGATCCGACGGGTCTCAAAGACAACATGCCGGCCTTTAAGCCGGACGCCAGCAATACCACGGACGAACAGGCCGCGCAGGCGGGCATGCATCACGACGGCATGGCGTGGTTTAGCCTGCCGCAGGGGGGGCAAAGCCCGGAGCATGGCCTGCTGGCGATGAACCATGAATACATCGACAACGGGATGCTGTTTACCGACGGTACGGCGAACTGGAGCCTCGACAAAGCCCGCAAGGGGCAGAACGCGATGGGCGTGTCGGTGGTGGAAGTGAAAAAAGCGGGCAGCGGCTGGGAGGTGGTTCGTCCGTCTTCGTTCGCGCGCCGTATTACCGTCAATACGCCGATGCAGCTTACCGGTCCGGCGCGGCATCAGGACCTAATGAAAACCGCCGCCGACCCGCAGGGGGAGCGCGTGCTGGGCACCATGCAAAACTGCGCTAACGGCCATACGCCGTGGGGCACCTACCTCACCTGCGAGGAGAACTGGTCGGATATTTTTGTGAAAAAAGCCGATCTCAATCCGCTGGAAAAACGCTACGGCATCAGCGACAGCGATGAATCCTACCGCTGGAACGAAGTGGATGACCGGTTCAGCGTCGATAAAACGCCTAACGAACCTAACCGTTTCGGCTGGGTCGTGGAGATCGATCCTTACGACCCATCCTCCACGCCACGCAAGCATACCGCGCTCGGCCGCTTCAAGCATGAGGGGGCTGCCGTCACGCTCGCCGCCGATAATCGCGTAGTGGTCTATATGGGTGACGATCAGAAATTCGAGTACATCTATAAGTTTGTCTCGGATAAAAAATACGATCCCGCGAACCGGGAAGCCAGTATGCAGCTGCTGACCTCCGGCACGCTGTACGTCGCCAGGTTCAACGAGGACGGTAGCGGCGACTGGCTGCCGCTGATCTTCGGGCAAAATGGCCTGGATAAAAGCAACGGGTTTGAAAGCCAGGGCGATCTGCTGATTAAAACCCGCCTGGCGGCCGACGCGGTGGGCGCGACCAAAATGGATCGTCCCGAGTGGATCGCCGTCGATCCGCACGCCAGCGGCAGCGTCTACTGTACACTCACCAACAACAGCGATCGTGGGAAAGAGGGGAAAGCGCCGGTGGATGCCGCCAACCCGCGCGCCAACAACGTGTTTGGGCATATTATGCACTGGCACGAAGACGGGGCCGATCCTGCTGCCGCACGCTTTAAGTGGGATATTCTGGTCATGGCCGGGCGTACCGATGGCGACGATCCGAAGGCCAAAGGCTCCATGCAGGGCGCGGAATTTGGCAGCCCCGACGGCCTGTCGTTCGATCACCAGGGCGTGCTGTGGATCCAGACCGACGTCTCCTCCAGCACCATTAATAAGAAAGCGTACGAGGGGATGGGCAATAACCAGATGGTGGCGACCATTCCGGGCACCAACGAGTATCGCCGTTTCCTGACCGGGCCGCGCGGGTGTGAGATCACCGGCATTGCGTTTACGCCGGACAACCGCACGCTGTTTATCAACATTCAGCATCCGGGGGAGGGCGGGGATGATATTACCGACCCGGCCAATCCTCGCGCTGTCTCAAACTGGCCGGACGCCAGCCCGAACGGACGCCCGCGATCGTCCACGGTGGTGATCGTGAAAGCGGACGGCGGGATCATCGGCTCGTGACGTTTACGCGCCGGGCGCATGCGCTGGCCCGGCGTTAAGCTTGCTACCACCAGCATGAAGTGTTAAAACGTGCCCCTTCTAAAAAAGAGACAGGGGTAGGGCGTGAAAGACGCGTCATCCGCTTCAGGCCATGGTAGCGCTGAAGCTTCGTCGGATCAGAATCCGACGCTGCAACGTGGTTTGCAAAATCGACATATTCAGTTAATTGCCCTCGGCGGCGCAATCGGTACCGGGCTGTTTCTCGGCATCGGCCCCGCCATTCAGATGGCCGGTCCCGCGGTTCTGCTGGGTTACGGCATCGCCGGGATCATTGCCTTCCTGATCATGCGCCAGCTCGGCGAGATGGTCGTTGAAGAGCCGGTGTCAGGCTCCTTCGCGCACTTTGCCTATAAATACTGGGGCCCGTTCGCAGGCTTCCTCTCCGGCTGGAACTACTGGGTGATGTTCGTGCTGGTGGGCATGGCGGAGCTGACCGCCGCCGGCATCTACATGCAGTACTGGCTACCGGACGTGCCCACGTGGATCTGGGCGGCGGCGTTCTTCATCATTATTAACGCCGTTAACCTTGTGAACGTGCGCCTGTATGGTGAGACCGAGTTCTGGTTTGCGCTGATTAAGGTGCTGGCAATTATCGGCATGATCGGCTTTGGCCTGTGGCTGCTGTTCTCCGGCCACGGCGGCGAGCGAGCCACCATCGACAACCTGTGGCAGCACGGCGGCTTCCTGGCGACCGGCTGGAAAGGGCTCATCCTCTCGCTGGCGGTCATTATGTTCTCCTTCGGCGGTCTGGAGCTGATTGGCATTACCGCGGCTGAAGCGCGCGACCCGCACAAAAGCATTCCGAAAGCGGTCAACCAGGTGGTGTACCGTATTCTGCTGTTCTACATCGGCTCGCTGGTGGTGTTGCTGGCGCTCTACCCGTGGGTGGAAGTGAAGTCCGACAGCAGCCCGTTCGTGATGATTTTCCACGACCTGAACAGCAACGTGGTGGCTTCGGCGCTGAACTTCGTCATTCTGGTGGCCTCTTTGTCGGTGTACAACAGCGGGGTCTACTCCAACAGCCGTATGCTGTTTGGCCTTTCCGTACAGGGCAACGCACCGAAATTCCTTACCCGCGTCAGCCGTCGCGGCGTACCGGTCAATTCGCTGTTTCTTTCTGGCGCTATCACCTCGCTGGTGGTGTTGATCAACTACCTGCTGCCGAAAGAGGCCTTCGGTCTGCTGATGGCGCTGGTAGTGGCGACGCTGCTGCTGAACTGGATCATGATCTGCCTGGCGCACCTGCGTTTCCGCGCGGCGATGCGCCGTAAGGGACGCGAGACGCAGTTCAAAGCGCTGCTCTATCCGGCGGGGAACTATCTCTGTATCGCGTTCCTGGCGTTGATTCTGGTGCTGATGTGCACCATGGATGAGATGCGACTTTCAGCAATGCTGCTGCCGGTATGGGTGGTGTTCCTGTTTGTTGCCTTTAAGCTTTCACGCAAAAAGTAGCGCGGTTTTCACCCTCTCCCACAGGGAGAGGGCCGGGGTGAGGGCACCAGACCGTACCCGCCTTCACGCCCGGTGGCGCTTCGCTTACCGGGCCTACATGTCCGGGGACGTTATTTTGTAGGCCGGGTAAGGCGCAGCCGTCACCCGGCACCCCCTTCACCTTTATCGTGACCCTTCTCCCAATTCTGTTTTGATCCGCAGGATCTTTAAATTGTAATCGATTACTTTTCATGTGAACCGTTTTGTAATCGATTACTTTTTTCGGGCGAGGCTTATCATGGTGTCAACTGACGGTAGTGAAAAGGCGATAACACAGCACCGGCTGCTGGTGCCGCGGCTGTCGCTGATGATGTTTCTGCAATTTTTTATCTGGGGTAGCTGGTCGGTCACGCTCGGCCTGGTGATGACCCAGTACAACATGTCTCTGCTGATTGGCGATGCGTTCTCCGCCGGGCCCATCGCCTCTATTCTCTCGCCGTTCGTGCTCGGCATGCTGGTGGACCGCTTCTTCGCCTCGCAGAGGGTGATGGCGGTGATGCACCTCGCGGGCGCGGCGATCCTTTTGTTCGTGCCGGGAGCGCTGATTGCCGGGAACGGCGCGCTGCTGATTGGCCTGCTGTTTGGCTACACGCTCTGCTACATGCCGACGCTGGCGCTGACCAACAACATCGCGTTTCACAGCCTGGCCAACGTGGATAAAACCTTCCCGGTGGTGCGCGTGTTCGGCACCATCGGCTGGATCGTGGCGGGCATTTTCATCGGCGTCACCGGCGTGGCGTCCAGCGTCACCATCTTTCAGGTGGCGGCGGCCAGCTCCGTGCTGCTGGCGCTTTACAGCCTGACGCTGCCGCACACGCCTGCACCGGCGAAAGGCCTGCCGGTGAAGGTGCGGGATCTCTTCTGCGCGGATGCGTTCGCGCTGCTCAAAACCCGCCACTTTTTCGTCTTCTCCGTCTGCGCGATGCTGATCTCCGTCCCGCTCGGCACCTATTACGCCTACACCGCCTCGTATCTGGCGGATGCGGGAATTGCCGACGTCAGCACCGCCATGTCCTTCGGGCAGATGTCCGAGATCGTCTTCATGCTGGTCATTCCGCTGCTGTTCCGCCGCCTGGGGGTGAAGGTCATGCTGCTGATCGGCATGCTGGCGTGGTTCGTGCGCTACGCCATGTTCGCGCTGGGCGTCAGCGAGGAGGGGCGCATTCTGCTGTATCTCGGCATTCTGCTGCACGGCGTCTGCTACGATTTCTTCTTTGTCGTCGGCTTTATCTACACCGACCGGGTGGCGGGCGAAAAGGTGAAAGGCCAGGCCCAGAGCATGATCGTGATGTTCACCTACGGCATCGGCATGCTGCTCGGCTCGCAGATTTCCGGCGCGCTCTATAACCGCCTGGTGGCAGGGCAGACCGTGCCGCAGGCGTGGGTAACATTCTGGTGGATCCCGGCGGTGGCGGCCGCGGCGATTGCGCTGATTTTCCTTCTCACGTTTAAGTATGACGATGATAAGGCGTAACGTTCAGGAGGTGGTATGAGGACGATAAAAGGACCCGGCATTTTTCTGTCGCAGTTTATTGGCGAGAACGCGCCGTTCAACACCCTTGACGGGCTGGCCGGATGGGCGGCTGCGAAGGGCTACAAAGCGGTGCAGATCCCCTGCAACCATCCGCACATCTTTGACGTGGAGAAAGCCGCAGAGAGCCAGGCCTACTGCGACGACATCACCGCAAAGCTGGCCGCACACGGGCTGGTTATCAGCGAACTGTCTACCCATCTGGAAGGGCAGCTCGTGGCGGTGAACCCCGCCTACAGCGACGCGTTTGACCACTTCGCGCCCGCGTCCGTGCGCGGTAACGATGCTGCGCGTCGGGCGTGGGCCACGGAGAAGCTGAAGCAGGCGGCGGTCGCCTCGGCCAGATTAGGGCTGAAGGCGCACGCCACCTTCTCCGGCTCGCTGGCGTGGCCGTTTTTCTATCCGTGGCCGCCGCACAACGAGCAGCGTTTTCAGGAGGCGTTTCAGATGCTGGCGGATCGCTGGCGGCCAATTCTGGATGCCTTCGACGAGCAGGGCGTGGACGTCTGCTTTGAGCTGCATCCGGGGGAAGATCTGCACGACGGCGTCACCTTCGAGCGTTTTCTGGCGCTGGTAGACAACCATCCGCGCTGCAACATTCTCTACGATCCAAGCCATATGCTGCTCCAGCAAATGGACTATCTGGCCTTTATCGACATCTTCCATGCGCGTATTAAAGCGTTCCACGTGAAGGATGCCGAGTTTCGCCCCAGCGGGCGCAGCGGCATGTACGGCGGCTACCAGCCGTGGATCAACCGCGCCGGACGCTTCCGCTCGCCCGGCGACGGGCAGATCGACTTCAAAGGCATTTTCAGCAAGCTGACCCAGTACGACTATGACGGCTGGGCGGTGCTGGAGTGGGAGTGCTGTATGAAGGATGGCGATACCGGGGCGAGTGAAGGCAGCGAGTTTATCCGCCGCCACATCATTCCCGTTTCCGGACGGGCGTTTGACGATTTCGCCGCAGGGGGCAGCCATGATTAACGTCGGGATCGTCGGCAGCGGGTTTATTGGCCCGGCACATATCGAGGCGCTCAGGCGCCTCGGGTTTGTTCAGGTGGTCGCGCTGTGCGATGGCTCGCTCGTTAAGGCGCAGGAAAAGGCGCGCCTGCTTAACGTACCGCACGCGTACGGCAGCGTTGAGGCGCTGCTCGCGCACCCTGATTTGCACGTGGTGCACAACTGCACGCCGAACCACCTGCACGCACAGATTAACCGCCAGATCCTGCGCGCGGGCAAGCACGTGTTTTCCGAAAAGCCACTGTGCATGACGCCTGAGGAGGCGCGCGAGCTGGTG
Organism: Enterobacter cloacae complex sp. P15RS; assembly: GCF_014895905.1. Taxonomy (NCBI): domain Bacteria; kingdom Pseudomonadati; phylum Pseudomonadota; class Gammaproteobacteria; order Enterobacterales; family Enterobacteriaceae; genus Enterobacter; species Enterobacter cloacae complex sp. P15RS. The sequence continues at coordinate 235,035 of NZ_JADBQL010000004.1, forward strand.
GCGCTGGCGGAGCAGGCGGGCGTGATGCACGGCGTGAGCTTCGTCTATCGCCAGTTTGCGATGGTGCGTCAGGCGGCGAGCATGATGCGCGCGGGCAGCCTCGGGCGGATTTTTGCCTCACACGGCAGCTACCTCCAGGACTGGATGCTGCTGGAAACCGACTACAACTGGCGGGTGGATGCCGCGCTCGGCGGCGCATCGCGGGCGGTGGCGGATATCGGCTCCCACTGGTGCGATACGGTGCAGTATGTGACCGGCAGGTGCATTACCGAGGTGATGGCTGATTTATCCATCGTCTGGCCGACGCGTAGGGCCAGCAGGGGCGGGAATCAAACCTTCTCCCATGACGAGCAGGCGGAGTATGAAGACAAACCGGTCACGACCGAAGACTTCGGCTCGGTACTGTTCCGCTTTGACGACGGCAGCAAAGGCAGCTTTAGCGTCTCGCAGGTGAGCGCGGGGCGAAAAAACCGTCTGACCTTTGAAATCAACGGCAGCGAGCGGTCGGTGGCATGGGATCAGGAGATCCCGCAGCAGCTGTGGATCGGCCATCGCGCGCAGGCAAATCAGACGCTCACCGACGATCCGGGCCTGATGAACCGTGACGTGGCCGACAGCGCCCACTTCCCCGGCGGGCATATTGAAGGCTGGCCGGACGCCTTCAAAAATATGATGGCGCAGTTCTACCGCGCCGTGCAGGCGGGCGCAATGCCTGAGGCGGCGCAGTTTGCCACCTTCCACGATGGCGCAAACGTGATGTATATCATTGATGCTATTGTGAAAAGCCATCAGCAGCAGCGCTGGGTGCGCGTGGAACGTTGATGCACTGCCCGGTTCGCCGGGCAACGAATTTATGATAGCCTGCACAAAACGCTAACCGCAGGATGTATCGTCGCTATGTCAATTCAGAAAATCGCCCAGCTGGCCGGGGTTTCCGTGGCAACGGTCTCCCGCGTGCTGAACAACAGCGATACCGTGAAGGCGAAAAACCGCGAGCGCGTTTTGCAGGCGATCCAGGAGAGTAACTATCAGCCCAATCTGCTGGCGCGTCAGCTGCGCACCGCCCGCAGCTATATGATCCTGGTGATGGTCTCGAACATCGCTAATCCGTTCTGCGCCGAAGTGGTGAAGGGCATCGAAGCCGAGGCGGAAAAGAACGGCTATCGCATTCTGCTCTGCAACTCCGGCTCGGACATTGAGCGCTCCCGCTCGGGCTTAAGCCTGCTGTCGGGCAAAATCGTCGACGGCATCATCACCATGGATGCATTTTCAAAACTGCCGGAACTGGCGGCGCTGATTGGTTCTGCGCCGTGGGTGCAGTGCGCCGAATACGCGGATGCGGGAGCGGTTTCCTGCGTGGGAATAAACGATGTTGATGCCTCCCAGCACGTTGTCAGCCAGCTGGCCGACGGGGGGCGCAAACGCATCGCGCTGATCAACCACGACCTCAGCTACAAATATGCCCGCCTGCGCGAGCGCGGCTATAAGAGCGTGATCCACCTGCGGGGTCTGGACTATCAGGCGGTGGAGTACGCCAGTGAGCTCAGCTCCAGAGCGGGCATGGCGGCGATGCAAAACCTGTTAAAAGATAATCCGCCGGATGCGGTATTTGCCGTTTCCGATACGCTGGCGGCGGGCGCGTTGCGCGCCATTCAGCAGGCAGGCCTGCGGGTGCCGGAGGATATTGCCGTGGTCGGCTTTGACGGTACGGAGCTGGCGGACATGATTTCACTTACCACCATTGAACAGCCGTCGCGGGATATCGGGCGCAAGGCGGTCAATCTTCTTTTAAACAAAATCGACAACCCGGATGCGCCCACGGAAAGGGTGATGATGGGCTGGCGCTTTATTTCCCGCGCCAGCGCCTGATTATCTGGCAATAACCCCTGCCAGCGAGCGAATATCGTTCCCGGTGGGTGACTGATGAATACGCAGGCCAAACTCATCCACTACCGCGAAAATATGGTCAAAGATATCGGCCTGGATATCTTCATATTCTGCCCAGATTACCGTATTGGTAAAGGCATATATTTCAATCGGCAGCCCGTTGGCATCCGGCGCCAGCTGGCGCACCATCAGCGTCATATCTTTACGAATACGCGGATGGTTACGCAGATATTGATTCAGGTAGGCGCGGAAGGTGCCGATATTGGTCATCTTGCGCAGGTTTAATACCGATTCTCCTTCCCCGTTTTGCTGATTCCACAGGTTAATTTCCTCATGGCGCGCGGCCAGATAGGGCTTCAGCAGTTTCGCCTGAATCAGCTTCTGCTGCTCCTGCTCGTCGAGAAAATGAATGCTGGTGGTGTCGATATTCAGGCTGCGTTTAATGCGGCGGCCGCCGGAGGCGGACATACCGCTCCAGTTGATGAACGCGTCGGAGACCAGCGCCCAGGTCGGGATGGTGGTAATGGTGTTATCAAAGTTGCGCACCTTAACGGTGGTCAGGCCGATATCCGTCACCGTGCCGTTGGCGCCGTATTTCGGCATTTCCAGCCAGTCACCAAGCTTGAGCATGTCGTTGGCGGAGAGCTGAATGCCGGCCACTAAGCCCAGGATCGGATCTTTGAATACCAACATCAGAACGGCAGCCATCGCACCCAGGCCGCTTATCAGAATGGCGGGAGACTGGCCGATCAGCAGAGAGATAATTAAGATCCCCACCAGAATGGCGCTCACCAGCTTGATGCCCTGGAATATCCCCTTCAGCGGCAGCTGCGACGCGGTGGCCATTTTCTGCGACAGATTGAATATGACGTCCAGCAGCGAGAAGAAAGAGAGCAGGGCATATACCATCACCCACAGCTTTGCGCAGGTGGTGAGCATTTCCGCTGCTTCGCTGCCTTTTTGCAGCCACAGTACCGCCTGAACGTTGACGATTATCCCCTGAAGGGTAAACGCCAGACGGTGAAATAACTTGTTCTGAGTGATGATCTGCAACCATAAATGGCTGCTGGCCTGCGCGCGTTTCTCGAAGGCGCGCAGCACCACTTTGTGCAGAATAAAATGAACAATGATGGCGGTAAGAAAAATAATACCAAAGATAATCACTAAAGAGGTGGTGTGATTAATTTCAATCCCTAACTCTTCAACCTGAGCAATTAATTCCTGCATAACGTCTCCTGTATTGATGCAGCCCCATAATGGCGGCTGCGGATCTATTATGCAAATTCCGGCTGTTTTATTTTGTCGTCGGGCAGGCCTTGACGACCGGTAAACTCAGGCGATGGCGCATGCGCAGCGTGGCCAGCGCCAGCACCACCATCATGACCGTTTCCACCATCAGAAAGACGTTGACCGCCTGGGTGTAATCGCCGTGATGAGTGTGCAGTCCGTGCAGCAAAATTGCGCCAAAAATGGCCGGGCCAAGCCCCAGCGCAGCTTGTTGCAGGGTGCTTAAAATCGCGCTCGCGGCCCCTGCGTCGTCAGGCTGGATATCGCGCATCCCGATGCGGTAGAAGCTGTTCACAATCAGCGCCTGCCCGTAACCCACCAGCCCGGTAGCCGGAGCCAGCGTCAGTGCGGTATTGTGCATTCCCCAGTGGCGGAACGTGGCGATCAGCGCCACCAGGCCGACAAGCTGAATCGCAAGCCCGGTCAGCAGGATGGCGCTGGTGCTGTAGCGGGCAATCAGGCGTGGGGCGAACCAGGCAGAGATAAAATAGGTCACACCGAGCGCGATAAAGCTGTTCCCGGACTGCCACGGCGCCATCCCCAGACCGCTTTGCATGGTCAGCGCCATGCAGAACATAAACCCGGACCAGACGCTGAAAAAGAGCATCCCAATCAGCACGCCAAAGCGAATGCTGCGCAGCTGCAACAGACGCGGCGCAATCAGCGGGTGGGCATCCTCACGCTCTTTTTTGCGCGCACTCAGCACCATTAACCCGGCCAGCGGCACAATCGCCATCAGCGCGGCCTTCAGCGGCCAGGACCAGTGCCACTGCGGGCCGAGCGCCATCGGGAACAGCAGACAGCACAGTATCGCCGTCAGCAGGACGGTTCCGGTCCAGTCAATGCGCGACGGCGTATCGCGGCGGGTTTCCGGCACGTAGCGACGACTTAACGCCAGCACCACCAGACAAATCGGCACGTTGATAAAGAAGGCGTTGCGCCAGCCCAGCCCGGCGATGTCCGCCGACACCAGCCAGCCGCCACCCATCTGGCCGACGATAAACGCAATCCCGCCGATCCCCCCGAACAGGCTGATCGCTTTGGCGTGTGCCGTCCCTTTTAACGTGACATGCAGCGTCGCAAGAATTTGCGGCATGATAAGCGCGGCGCCCGCACCCTGAATAATGCGCGCGGCAAGCAGCTGTTCAATATTGCCCGCCATGCCGCACAGCAGCGAGGCCAGGCCAAAACTCGCCACGCCCCACATAAACAGACGACGGCGGCCAAGGTTATCGCCCAGCTTGCTGCCGGGGGCCAGGCAGACGGCGAAGGCCACGCCGTAGAGGGCGACAATCAGCTCCAGTTCGGTAGCTGTGGCGTGTAACGACTGGGTGATGGAATCCAGCGCCACGTTGGTGATTGAGGTGTCAATCAGCGGCAGCATCTGGCCGGTTAACAGCAGTATCAGGCCCGCACGACCCGGTGAAACAACTGACGTATTCATGGTGACTCCATTGCGTCAAACAGCGTAGAGTCGTAGCATCAACCATCTGATAAACGGGTACCAGTTCTTGCTTATACTGGTACTGGCACTACCATGCAGGAGATTTTATGGCGCTGATGTCTGAACCTGTCACCTCTCTCCAGGATGACACCCGCAAGCAGCTGGGCGCCTTTTTACGTGCCCGGCGTGAAAGTCTCGACCCGCAGCGCCTCGGCTTACCGCGCAGCGGCCGCCGCCGCACGCCGGGCCTGCGCCGCGAGGAGGTGGCGATGCTCGCGGACGTCGGCGTCACCTGGTACACCTGGCTGGAACAGGGCAGGGACGTCAACCCGTCCAGCGCGGTGATGGCCGCCATCGCAAAAGCGCTGCAATGCACCCCAACCGAAGCCCGACATCTTTTTGTGCTCGCCGGTTTGCCGCCGGGTGAAGCCCCGCAGGCGGTCTGCTGCGAGGGGATCAGCGAAGGCACGCGTCGCCTGCTGGATACGCTGATGCCAAAACCCGCCAGCATTCAGAAACCGAATTTCGATATCGTGGCCTGGAACGACAGCTTCGGGCATTTGATGGGCGTCGATTTCAACGCCATACCGCCGGAAGATCGCAACTGTATTTATCTCTTCCTCACCCATCCGGCGTGGCGCGCGCGGCTCGGCAAACGTGACGACGTGCTGCCGATTTTCGTCTCCTATTTCCGCGCGGCAATGGCCGAACACCGGGGCGACCCGCTCTGGGAAGCGAAGCTGGCGCGTTTTTTCGCGGTTTCCGAGGAGTTCAAAACCCTGTGGCACCAGCGCAACGACGTGCGCGGCGTGGAGAATCAGCTCAAGCTGTTTACCCATCCAGAATTGGGGGATTTCCATCTCCAGCAGATGTACTGGTACTCCGCGCCGCGAAACGGATCGCGGTTGCTGGTGTATCTCCCGGTAGACGAGGCGGGAGAGCGGGCGATGGCGTGGCTGGCCGGGCAGGGGAAATAAGTTTTTTGCGAGGCGCTTTCAGGGAATCAATGCGGATCCGGTACTGACTGTTAAAAGCAGGTAAGGTGAGTCATGAAGGGCAAAATTAGCCTTTAATGCAAATTGCCTTATATGCTAATATCAGGGATGAATAACGTGTTCAGACTTATCGTTCATAAGGCGGTCAGGGATGAGATCCTCTCCCTGCCTGCTGGGGTACAGGCGAAGCTGATTCGTCAGCTTGATAAACTATGCGTTAATCCGACGGCACTGAGAGAGCCTGTCAGCAAACCCTTACCCTATGGTTTGTTTGAAATCAGAACCGTCGGGCTGATCCACACGCGTGGGATCTACGTCTATCAGCGAGAAAAGACAATTTTTCTGCTGCGGGTGTTTATCAAGAAGACGCAAAAAACGCCCTCTGCTGAACTTCGTCTGGCACTGAAGCGACAACAGGAGATGTTAGATGAGCAAGAAGATTATTGACTGGGATGAACTCAGGGCTGAACTGTTAAGCGATTCAGAGGTTCAGGCTTCCTTTGATGCAGAAGAGCGCAAGGAGCGTTTGCGGGAGATGCTGGCGCAATGGCGCAGTCATGCTGGCCTGACTCGCGCCCAGGTGGCGGAGCGGATGGGCGTCAGCGCGCCAACGGTATCAAGAATGGAAGCGAATATTACCCGGGCGAGTCTCGATACTTTAACGCGTTATGCGATGGTGTGTGGGGTAAAGCATCCGCAGATTACGCTCTATTGACGCTTAATCAACGTACTGAATTTACGCGATTTCTATTGGAAGTTAAGTTGACTATACTTATGCGATGAGAAACAACGAATGTCGCCACTGATGATTGATTCCGCAGAGTTCAGCCAAAAACTCGGGCTTATCTCCCGAAACGTCGAACATACCGAAGCATTTCTGGCGCGGGGTACTGCGGATTTTCATCTGCCGGGGTTCTTGCTGCCTGTCGGATACCGGCTTTTGAAATCGCGTTATGGTGATGAATATCGTCTAGTGACTACCGATGACGGTAAGCCTTATACGGCGTATGCCGTGAAGCTTACATTTCATAAAGAAATTACCTTTCCCCACGGTGCCGCCACGCAGGTGATGGTATGGCGCACCCCGCGCGCCGTCCACCAGCGCGTAATAAGCGGATTACCGCAATTATTTTTCCAGTGGGTGCTCAGCGAATACGACATCGTAGTTTCCGACAGCGAGCAAACGGGGGACGGGCAACGGTTCTGGCTGCGCATGATCGACTGGGCGTTCACCATGAACTATCGCATTAGCGTGGCAGACGGTACGGTGGGAGAAGAATGGACGTTAACACCCGTAAACTCTTACGCTGAGCTGGAAGAGCGATGGATTGCCTTTGCCTGGGGAAGCGATCGCGATGTCCATCCGCACCGCAGGCTGGTCATCAGTAAAACGTAACGGGCCGCGTGCAGCGGCCCGTTTGAATCAGCACTCGGTCACAATCGTGCTCAGCGGCAGACGAGACTTCGGCAGCGTGGCGTTGAAATCTTCCACGCTGTGGTGCCCGACCGGGACCACCACCAGGCTGGTGAAGCCTTTCTCTTTCAGGCCAAACTCTTCATCAAGAATAGCCGCGTCAAAGCCTTCAATCGGCACCGCGTCCAGGCCCATTGCGGCCACGCCCAGCAGGAAGTTACCGACGTTCAGGTAAACCTGCTTCGCCATCCACTGGTCGTCATCTTTCAGATCCACGCGGTGCATGTCGGCAAAGTAGCAGCGGCCCTTGTGGTTCGCGGCTTTGGCTTCCGGCGTGTTGAAACGGCCATCGGCTTCTTCCTGATCGACAACGCGCTCAAGCCAGGCATCGTCCATCGCGGTTTTCGCGCAGAACACCACTACGTGAGAGGCATCCAGCATTTTGCGTTCGTTGAACACGTAAGTGCCCGCCGCGGATTTTGCCACGCGCGCTTTACCCTCTTCAGTGCTGGCAATAATAAAGTGCCACGGCTGCGAGTTGGTGCTGGACGGGCTGTATTGCAGCAGCGTTTTGATTTTTTCCGCTTCTTCTGCGGTCAGTTTTTTAGCGGGGTCGAACGCCTTGGTTGAGTGGCGTTTCAGGGCGACAGAAATAATATCCATAACAACTCCTGGTGATGAAATTCGCCCGTGGGCGGGCGTGAAAGGAAAGCAGATTACCGCGCGAAGCGGGAAAAGATAAGTGCGATTCGAGCGCTTATACTGTTCGCCTCAGGCGAACAATCAGGTCGGGCGTATCCGCTTCTGGTCTTTTTTCGGCAGTTTGTCGACGACCAGGTTCCACGAGTCCGTAATCAGGTCGGTGACCAGCTCAGGCGTAACGTCGTCGGTGCCGTACACGGAAATCCAGTGCTTCTTGTTGAGATGGTAGCCGGGCTCCACGCCACGGTAGATCTGCTGATTGAGCAGCGATGTTTCCGGATCGGACTTCAGGCTGACGTGGGGCCGACCGCGTACGGTCGCCATCAGCATGAAAATTTTCCCGCCCACCTTAAACACGTCATACTCCGGCCCAAACGGCCAGCAATGTTCGGTGAAGGGCATCTCCAGTGCGACGCGTTTTGCGTGCGCCTGCAACGTTTTACCGTCCATCGTTATCCTCCTCAGCAAGCCCGCGCCACATGGCCTCAAAGCCCAGCGCTTTAAAATCGACGGCACGGGATGGATCGCGGGTAGCAAACTCCATGGTGGTTTCCGCCAGCGATAAGAACATGGCATCACCGAAGGTCTTAAACTCGTCGGACATAAATACCTGGCGAATCGAACGGCGGCACAGTTCATGCAGCTCAGGGAACATATCTTTCACCGCCTGCTCCGTTTCCGCGTTCAGCTTTTCACTGACGCCGATCTGGCGGATAGCCGCATGCGCCACGGGGTTACGAATACCCCAGTCCACATAGCTGTTCCAGATATTGCGGGTATGCTCTTTCGGCAGGGTGATGGTGCGATCGAGGTTCGCCAGCATGGTCTGGCAAAGATCCTGCTTCAGATGCAGGTAGAGGGCATTCAGCAGATCGTCTTTGGTAGCAAAGTAGCGAAACAGCGTCCCTTCAGCGACGCCCGCATTACGGGCAATTAACGCCGTTGAGGCGGCAATACCTGACTGCGCAAATGCAGCGGTTGCTGCTTCCAGTAAGGCCTGTTTTTTATCTTCACTCTTCGGACGTGCCACTAAATTTTTCCTCCCGTCAATTGTAAAAGCCCTGATTGAAACACGTGCTTTGTTACGCTGCAACGCGGAATGTCAAAGATCGAAAACCTTCTTGACGGCGTAAGCATCCTATCTATAATGAGTGCTTACTCACTCATAATCAAGTGTCACCCGCGCAAACCATCGGAAGGGGCGCGTTGGCGGGTCAGGAAATGAAAAAGCCTCTATTCATCTGCGTGGTGTTAGTCATGATTATTGCTTCAGCGGCGAGTCTACCGTTTGTACTGAATGCCGGATTTGGTCAGCCGCCGCAGGGTGCGCAGCTCTCTGAAGTGGAAGCCTCCCCGCACTATCGCGACGGGCAATTCCACAACACGCTCCCTACGCCGGGCTTTACCGGGCAACAAAATATGCTGGTGGCGTGGTGGCAGTTTCTTACCCGTAAAACCGAAAATGCTCGTCCTGCTCAGCCTCTGCCGCTGGTGAAAACCGAACTGGCCAGCCTGTCGCCTGAACAGGACACGCTGGTGTGGCTCGGCCACTCCTCCTGGTATATGCAGCTGGCGGGAAAGCGCATCCTGATCGATCCGGTTCTGGGTAACTACGCCGCGCCGTTCTCCTTCCTCAATAAAGCGTTTGCGGGGGAGTACCCGTGGAGCGCACAGAGCATGCCGGAGATCGACCTGCTGATTATCTCTCACGATCACTATGACCATCTGGATTACGCCACCATCAGGGCGCTGCTGCCGAAGGTGAAGCGCGTGGTCACGCCGCTCGGCGTGGGCTCACACCTGCGCTACTGGGGCATGAACCCGGACATAATTGACGAGCGGGACTGGAATCAGTCTGTACACATCAGCGATGCGCTGACGGTTCACGTGCTGCCCGCACGCCACTTTTCCGGGCGCGGCATTAAGCGTAACCAGACCCTGTGGGGCAGCTTTATGTTTGTCACCCCGGAGCGGAAGGTTTACTACAGCGGAGACTCCGGTTACGGCCCGCACTTCAAAGCGATTGGCGAGCAGTTTGGCGGCGTTGACTTAGCCATCATGGAAAACGGCCAGTACGACCAGGACTGGAAGTACATCCATATGCATCCGGCAGAAACGGCGCAGGCCTCGGCAGATCTCAATGCTAAAGCGATCGTACCGGGCCATAACGGGCGTTTTGTGCTGGCGAAACATACCTGGAACGATCCGCTGATCCAGCTGGCGAAAGCCAGTAAGGATAAAAACTACCGGCTGCTGACGCCGGAGCTGGGCGAGCCTGTCCGGGTGAGTGATTCCACGCAAAAATTTCGCGAGTGGTGGGAATAATGTTTAAGCGAGAATCAGAGGGGGAGAGCAGTATGACGATTTCCGCTCAGGTCATTGACACGATTGTCGAATGGATCGATGACAACCTGCACCAGCCGTTACGTATCGAAGAGATTGCCCGCCACGCGGGTTACTCAAAGTGGCATTTACAGCGGCTGTTTATGCAATACAAAGGTGAAAGTCTGGGGCGCTATATCCGTGAGCGCAAGCTGCTGATGGCGGCGCGCGACCTGCGTGAATCAAACGAACGCGTGTACGACATCTGCCTGCGCTACGGCTTTGACTCGCAGCAGACGTTTACGCGCATCTTCACCCGCACCTTCAACCAGCCGCCCGGCGCGTACCGCAAAGAAAATCACAGCCAGACACATTAAATTTGACGGCCTGTAGGCCGGGTAAGGCGTAGCCGCCACCCGGCTTTTTTATTGCCTCGCTGCCGTTGTAGCCCATGCCGACACCTGCGATCGTTCTGACATCACCGGTAAAACGCTGTAGGTGATATTGCAAATTATTACCATTTGCATTAGCGTTGATGCCAAATTTCGTTGGGAAACAAGCGGTAATGAAGAGCGTATGGAGTGGGTTGCTGGTGGGGATCGGCGCGCTGCCCGCGGTGGCGGCCACGTGCGAGGAGTCGTCCCTGCTGGGGGATGTTCAGGGAAAGTTTGATGCCAGCGGCGAAGTCTGCTTTTTGCTGCCCGAGCTGGGTGAAAATTACGTTTCCGCCACGCTGAACGGCGTGACGGATGCGCGCCTGCTGGACGGTCAAAACCGCCGCATTCGCACGCTGGTCGAAGGCGGGCCTGCCGACGGCGAACACACGCTGCTGTTTGCCCTGCCGGTGAAACAGCGCACCTCGCTGGTGCTGCACGGCGAAGCGGGCAAGCCGTGGCGTTTTCAGTGGCGAATGAAAGAGACTTCCGCCTTGCCGCGCGTACAGAGGCTGGCGCCTGAAAGCCCGACGCTGAAGGCGCTGGCAAACGCTATTTCTGCCGGTGGCAGTACCGAGGCGTTCTGGCAGGCGCAGCGTCGGCAGGGCACGCCGATGGTGGAGCCGGTTGACGCATACCATAAGCGCGTGACCTTTCTGTGGCGCGGCGCGCGCGATAACGTGTTCATTCTCGGCTCTCCGGCGGGGGATCACGATCCGCTGTTCCGCCTGGGCAACAGCGACGTCTGGTTTCGCAGCTACGTGGTGCCCGCTGACACGGTGATGCAGTACAAGCTCGCCCCCGATGTACCGATCGTGGAAGGTTCTGCCCTCGACAGGCGCCGGGCGATCCTGGTGAGCGCGCAGGCCGATCCGCTTAACCCGAACACCTTTGGTGAACAGAAGGCGGATCGCTGGAATCGCTTTTCCCTGCTCGATCTCAGCCCGGCGCGCTATTGCTCCGTTCAGGCTACGGCACAGCCGCTGGTGCACGGAACGTTGAGCCGCCAGATGCTGAGCAGCACTATCCTCGGCAATTCCCGTGAAGTGATGATCTATAAACCGCGCGGCGCGCAGCCCGCGCGCTGGACGCTCATCCTCTTCGACGGACAGATTTATCAGGACGAGTACCGTTTTGCCAACGTGCTGGATGGCCTGATTGCCCGGCACCATCTGCCACCCATTAACGTGGTGTTTATCGACAGCCTCGATCATGCCCGACGCGGCAACGAACTGCCGCCGAACCCGGATTTCGCCGATTTCATGGCGCACGAGCTGCTGCCGTGGCTTCGCGGACAGGGCATCGCGATGCAGCGGCAAAAAACGGTGCTGGCGGGGTCAAGCTACGGGGGAATCGCCTCTTCCTGGGTGGCGCTACGCTACCCGCGGCTGTTTGGCAACGTGCTGAGTCTTTCCGGCTCCTACTGGTGGGCGCCAAAAGGTGAAGCCCCCGGCTGGCTGACGCGTCAGTACCAGCAGTCTCCGCCGTATCCGGTGCGCTTCTGGTTACAGGCCGGGAAGTTTGAAACCGCGGGGCCGGGCGGTGGCATCTATCGCACCACGAAGGATTTTGAACAGGTGTTGAGGCAAAAAGGCTATCGCGTCAGTTTCCATCCGTGGTCCAGCGGCCACGACTACGCGGCCTGGTGCGAAGCGCTGATCCACGGGATGCGCGATTTCACCGGCCTACGACGCCAGTGAAAACCAGCGGCGCCAGACGAAACGCAGAATGAAGAATTCGATGGCGCCGAGCAGTAAAAACCACAGGCAGAACAGAATGGTGTAAAGCTGATTCAGATCGACCATATGAAAGGTCTGAACCAGCTTTTGCGCCAGCGCCAGCCCAAGCGATGGCGCAGGTAACAGCAGGCAGGAGAGCAGGGCCATCAGTAAAATGCCCCCTGCGGTAATCAGCGATTCTAACGGGTGTTTCATCGTAATGTTAATCGTCAGTTAAAAATGTCATTGTCCGGCATCCTGAAACGTAAAGCAATATCATCCCGGCTGGCAAAACTAAGACACAGCCCGCCGTTATTCTGCGAATAAATAGCCAAAAAAGAATATAAACGCCGATGCGATTAAATTAATATCGCGTAATGTAAATAAACGTCTTTTTTACGAAAATAATTTTACAAAGCTATAGGTGCTATATCCAATTAACGTCGCAATAACAATGGCTGCGACAATGTATAACGCCAGGCGCCGTCCGCGATAAATACCAAACATGGTTCCTCCTCGTTTAGTGTTGGTTTAGAAATATTTTGTAAAAATCAGCGCATCGAAATAATTTTAATCAGTTTTGAATAACCTTGTCGTCATTATATTGCGGTAGATCAATTTAACCCGCAAGACTTAAAAATGAATTAATTAAAGCCAGAAAGGAATTCCGGCTTCCGACCACCGGATATTGAAGGAAAAATACCATGACCAAAAAAAATTTCTCACAGAATATGCCACCCGCAGGCGGACAGGCGTACCAGCAGAACATAGAGCAGGTGCTTGCCCACACCCAAAGCCAGGCCAGCGGCCTTGACCGCGCCGAGGCGCAGGCGCGTCTGCAAAAGCATGGCCCAAACGCGCTGCCGGAGAAAAAAGGCAAGCCGGGCTGGCTGCGTTTTCTCGCGCACTTTAACGACGTGCTGATTTACGTCCTGCTGGCGGCTGCTGTATTAACCGCGGTAATGGGCCACTGGGTTGATACGCTGGTTATTCTGGGCGTGGCGGTCATCAATGCGCTAATTGGCCACATTCAGGAAAGCAACGCGGAAAAATCGCTGAAGAGTATTCGCAATATGCTTTCCAGCGAGGCGCGCGTTATTCGTAACGGCAACCATGAAACTATCCCGACGACGGAAATCGTCCCGGGCGATATTATTGTATTGCGCGCAGGGGATCGTATTCCGGCGGATATGCGTTTAATCGAAGCGCATAATTTAGGCGTGGAAGAGGCGATCCTGACCGGCGAATCCACGGTGGTGGATAAACACACGAATCCGCTTAACGGCGAATTACCGCTGGGCGACCGCACCAATATGGTCTTTTCAGGAACGACGGTAAGCGCGGGCGGCGGCGTCGGCGTAGTCACCGCGACCGGTAAGGATACGGAGCTCGGCCACATCAACCAGATGATGGCGGGCATTGAAAAACACCGCACCCCGCTGCTGGTGCAGATGGACAAGCTGGGCAAAGCCATCTTCGCCATTATTCTGGCAATGATGGCTGCGCTGTTCGTCTTCAGCCTGGTGTTCCGCGAGATCCCGATGGGCGAGCTGCTGCTCTCCCTCATTAGCCTGGCGGTCGCCTCCGTACCGGAAGGCCTGCCGGCGATTATCTCCATCATCCTCTCCCTGGGCGTGCAGGCGATGGCGCGCAAGCGGGCGATTATCCGCAAGCTGCCGACGGTTGAAACCCTGGGCGCGATGACCGTGGTCTGCTCGGACAAAACCGGCACCCTGACCATGAACGAGATGACGGTCAAAGCCATCATCACTGCCGATACCTGCTACCGCGTGGACGGCAACAGCTACGAGCCGGTGGGCAATATCTACCTGGAAGGCAGCGATGAGCCGGTACAGATCCAGCCGGGCACCGTGCTCGAGCAGTACCTGCGCACCGTTGACCTGTGCAACGACAGCCAGCTGATTCAGGACGAGCGCGGCCTGTGGGGCATTACCGGTGGGCCGACCGAGGGCGCGCTGAAGGTGCTGGCGGCGAAAGCCCACCTCGCGCCGGTGATGACCACCCTTATCAACAAGATCCCGTTCGACTCGCAGTACAAGTATATGAGCACCCACTACCAGATTGGCGGTGAGGAGCAGATTTTGATTACCGGCGCGCCGGACGTCATTTTCGCCCTGTGCGACCAGCAGCAGACGCGTAACGGTGCGGAAGCCTTCAACCGCGCGTACTGGGAAACGGAGATGGAGCGCTATGCGCGTCAGGGGCTGCGCATGGTTGCCGCGGCGTTCAAGCCGGCGAACGGCGAGCAGGCGTTAACGCACGACGACCTGAGCCACGGCCTGATTTTCCTCGGCATTGCCGGAATGATGGATCCGCCGCGCCCGGAAGCGATTGATGCAATTAACGCCTGTCAGCAGGCGGGGATCCGCGTCAAGATGATCACCGGCGATCACCCGCAGACGGCGATGAGCATCGGCCAGATGCTGGGGATCACCAACAGCGAGCAGGCGGTCACCGGCTATCAGCTGGAGAAAATGGACGACGCCGAGCTGGCGGAAGCGGCGGTGAAATATGACATCTTTGCCCGTACCAGCCCGGAGCATAAGCTGCGCCTGGTGAAAGCGTTGCAGGATAAAGGCGAAATCGTCGGCATGACCGGCGACGGCGTAAACGATGCCCCGGCGCTGCGCCAGGCGGACGTCGGCATCGCGATGGGCATCAAAGGCACGGAAGTTACCAAAGAGGCGGCGGACATGGTCCTGACGGACGATAACTTCGCCACCATCGCCAGCGCGGTGAAAGAGGGGCGTCGCGTTTACGACAACCTGAAGAAAACCATCCTGTTCATTATGCCGACCAACCTGGCACAGGGGCTGCTGATTGTGATTGCGCTGCTGGCGGGGAATATCATTCCGCTGACGCCGGTGCTGATTCTGTGGATGAACATGGCGACCTCCGCCACGCTCTCCTTCGGCCTGGCCTTTGAGGCCGCCGAGCGCAACATTATGCGCCGCCCACCGCGCCAGACCGGGCAGCACGTGATGGACGCCTACGCCGTATGGCGCGTGGCCTTCGTCGGCACCATGATTGCCATCGCCGCCTTTGCGCTTGAAGCCTGGCTGGCCCCGCGCGGCCACAGCGCGGAGTTCATCCGCACCGTGCTGCTCCAGATGCTGGTCTGCGCCCAGTGGGTGTACATGATTAACTGCCGCAACACCGACGGGTTCTCCCTGAACCGCGGCCTGCTGGCGAACAAAGGGATCTGGCTGGTGACGGGCGTACTGTTCCTGCTCCAGGCGGCGATTATCTACCTGCCGTTTATGCAGATGCTGTTCGGCACCGAAGCGCTGCCGCTGCGCTACTGGTTCGTAACGCTGGCGGTGGCTGGGGTGATGTTCTTCGTCGTCGAAATCGAGAAGCGACTGACCCGCAGGTTCCGTAAGGCTGCATAACGAAAACCAAAACCTTACCCCTCACCCCGACCCTCTCCCCAAAGGGGAGAGGGTGTTCAAGTTCCCTCTCCCCTTTGGGGAGAGGGTTAGGGTGAGGGGAAAACACTGAGGTACTTCTTAATGAAATTCCCGCTCCTGTTCGCACTCCTCGCCTGCACGCTGCCACCCGCATTCGCCGCGGCTATTCCCGTTCGCGTCGCCACCGTGGAGCAGACCGCCCATGCCGCCGAGCGCCAGATCCCGGGCCGCATCGAAGCTATTCACACCGTTGAGCTGCGCGCGCGTACGGAAGGCGTGATAACGAAAATCCACTTCCGCGACGGGCAGTACGTGAAAAAAGGCGACGTGCTGTTTGAGCTGGACGACGCCGAGCCGCGTGCCGCCCTGCGTCTGGCGCAGGCCGAAGTGAGAAGCGCCGAAGCCACGCTGCGTCAGGCGCAGCAGCAGCTTTCCCGCTTCGAAAGTCTGGGCAGCAGCAACGCCATCAGCCGTCACGACGTGGACAACGCCCGCATGCAGCGCGACGTGGCGAGCGCCGCGCTGGAGCAGGCGAAAGCCCGGCTCGATACCCGCAGCGTCACCCTGAACTACACCCGCATCACCTCACCGATTGACGGTCGCGTGGGGCATAGCCAGTTCCACGTGGGCAGCCTGGTGAATCCTGCCAGCGGCGTGCTGGTGGAGGTGGTGCAGCTCGATCCCATCCGCATCGCCTTTGCGCTGGAAGAGGGCGCATTTGCCACCAAAGCCGGACAGCATGCGGATATCAGCGCCATGAAGCAGGCCTGGCAGGCGCTGATCGACAGCAACGGTCAGCGCGTCGGCGGGGAACTGACGTCCGTGGACAACCGCATCGATCCGCGCACCGCCAGCGTAATGCTGCGCGCCGAGTTTGCGAACCCGCGCCACCAGCTGCTGCCCGGCGGCAACGTGAATGTCTATCTGCGTCCGGCGAGCGAGCAGCCGGTGCTGACGCTGCCTGCCGCCGCGGTCCAGCAGAACGGCGACGGGTTCTTCGCCTGGGTGGTTAACGCCGACGGCAAAGCCGAAAGGCGCCCGCTGAAAATTGCCGGGCAAATCGGCCAGCAGTTTCAGATTGCCTCCGGCGTGAAGCTCGGTGAGCGAGCGATTACCGACGGCGCGCAGCGCGTGCAGCCCGGCGCTGCCGTCCAGATACTCAATTAAGGAGCCATCATGCTGACGTTTTTCATCAAACGCCCGCGCTTCGCGATGGTGATTGCGCTGGTCATCACCCTGCTGGGGGCCATCGCGCTGAGGATCATTCCGGTGGAGCAGTACCCGCAGATCACCCCGCCGGTGGTGAATGTCTCTGCCAGCTGGCCGGGCGCCAGCTCGGCTGACGTGGCGGAGGCCATCGCCACGCCGCTGGAGACGCAGCTTAACGGCGTAGATCACATGCTCTATATGGAGTCCACCAGTTCGGATGAAGGCAGCTACAGCCTGAACATCACCTTTGCGGCGGGCACCGATCCGGACCTCGCCGCCATCGACGTGCAGAACCGCGTGGCGCAGGCCGTGGCGCAGCTGCCGACCGAGGCACAGCAAAACGGCGTGCAGGTGCGCAAGCGCGCCACCAACCTGATGATGGGAGTAAGCCTTTACTCACCGAACAACACCCACACGCCGCTGTTTGTCAGCAACTACGCCAGCACGCAGGTGCGCGAGGCGCTGTCGCGTCTGCCGGGCGTAGGACAGGTGCAGATGTTTGGCGCGCGGGACTACAGCATGCGCATCTGGCTGCGTCCGGACCGCATGAACGCCCTGAACGTCACCACCGACGACGTGGCGCAGGCGCTGCGCGAGCAAAACGTGCAGGGGGCGGCGGGCCAGATCGGTACGCCACCGGTATTCAACGGCCAGCAGCAGACGCTGACCATCAACGGGCTGGGGCGCTTAAGCCAGGCCGAAGACTTTGCCGACATCATTATTCGCGCCGGGGAGATGGGCCAGCTGGTGCGCCTGAAGGACGTGGCGACCATTGAGCTCAGCTCGCGCAGCTACAGCTCTGGCGCCCAGCTGAACGGGCATGACTCTGCTTATCTTGGCATCTACCCGACGCCGTCCGCTAACGCCCTGCGCGTGGCCGACGCGGTGCGCGCGGAGCTGGAGCGTCTCTCGACGCGCTTTCCGGACGACCTGGTCTATGAAGTGAAATTCGACACCACCACCTTCGTTGCCGCCACCATTAAAGAGATTGGCGTCTCGCTGGCGCTGACCATGCTGGCGGTTGTGGTGGTTGTTTCCCTGTTCCTGCAAAGCTGGCGCGCGACGCTGATTGTCGCCCTCGCCATTCCGGTGTCGCTGGTGGGTACCTTTGCGGTGCTCTACGCGCTCGGCTACTCCGCCAACACGCTGAGCCTGTTCGCCATTATTCTGGCGCTGACCATGGTGGTGGATGATGCCATCGTGGTGGTTGAGAGCGTCGAAACCCTGATGGCGGAAGGGCAGAGCCGCACGGCGGCGACCGCGCTGGCGCTGCGCCAGATCGCCGGGCCGGTGATTGCCACCACGCTGGTGCTGCTGGCGGTGTTTGTGCCGGTGGCGCTCCTGCCGGGGATCGTCGGCGAGCTGTACCGCCAGTTCGCGGTGACGCTCTCCACCGCCGTCACGCTCTCAAGCCTGGTGGCGCTGACCCTGACGCCCGCGCTCTGTGCCATGCTGCTGCGCTCGCGTCCGGCGAAGCCTGCTGCGATTTTCCGTGGGTTCAACCGTGGGCTGGACGCCACGCGCACGCTTTACACCCGGATAGTGAGCGTGTTCAACCGGCGTCCGTGGCTGGCGCTGCTGGCCACCGCAGGCGCGGCAGCGGTGGTGGCGTTCAGCTTTATGTCGATGCCAAAGGGCTTCCTGCCGCAGGAAGATCAGGGCTACTTCTTCGCCAGCGTCCAGCTGCCGGAGGCGGCCTCGCTGGAGCGCACCGAAGCGGTAATGACCTCCGCGCGCGAGCTGATCGCTAAAAACCCGGCGGTGGAAGACGTGATTCAGGTCTCCGGGTTTAACATCCTCAACGGCACCAGCGCCTCCAACGGCGGGTTTATCTCCATCATGCTGAAGGACTGGAGCGAGCGCCCGCCGCTGGATGAGGTGATGGGCACCCTTCAGCGCCAGCTGCTGGCCCTGCCCGAAGCGACCATCATGACCTTCGCGCCGCCGACGCTGCCGGGGCTGGGCAACGCCTCTGGCTTCGACCTGCGCATTCAGGCGCAGGCGGGGCAGAGCCCGGCGGAGCTGGAGCGCGTTACGCGTGAGGTGCTGGCAAAAGCCAACCAGCATCCGCAGCTGAGCCGCGTGTTCACCACCTGGAGCAGCAACGTGCCGCAGCTGACGCTGACCGTTGACCGCGAGCGTGCGGCCCGGCTCGACGTGCCGGTGTCGCGCATCTTCAGCAGCCTGCAAACCGCCTTCGGCGGCACCCGCGCCGGGGATTTCAGCGTCAACAACCGCGTTTACCACGTGGTGATGCAGAACGAGATGCAGTGGCGCGAGCGCGCGGAGCAAATCAGCGAGTTGTTCGTGCGCAGCAACAGCGGCGAGCGGGTGCGACTGAGCAACCTCGTCACCATCACGCCGACCGTCGGCGCGCCATTTATTCAGCAGTACAACCAGTTCCCGTCGGTATCGGTAAGCGGTTCGGCAGCGGAAGGGGTAAGCAGCAGCACCGCGATGGCGGCGATGGGCGAAATTCTGGCGCAGAGCCTGCCTGCGGGGTACGACTACGCCTGGAGCGGCATGTCGTATCAGGAGCAGCAGACCGGCAACCAGGCGGTATGGATTGTGCTGGCGGCGGTGGTGATGGCGTGGCTGTTCCTCGTCGCCCAGTACGAGAGCTGGACGCTGCCGGCAAGCGTGATGCTCTCGGTGCTGTTCGCCATCGGCGGGGCGCTGGTCTGGCTGTGGCTGGCGGGCTACGCCAACGACGTGTACGTGCAGATCGGTCTGGTCTTGCTGATCGCGTTAGCGGCGAAAAACGCGATTCTTATCGTGGAGTTCGCCCGGGCGCGGCGGATGGACGGGATGGCGATTGTCGATGCCGCGCGGGAAGGGGCATCGCGCCGCTTCCGCGCGGTGATGATGACCGCCGTGTCGTTCATCATCGGCGTCCTGCCGATGATGCTGGCGACCGGGGCGGGTGCCCAGAGCCGCCGCATCATTGGCACCACGGTGTTCAGCGGCATGCTGGTGGCAACCGTGGTGGGGATTGTGTTCATCCCCGCGCTGTTCGTGCTGTTTCAGCGCCTGCGCGAGTGGGGCCACGGCCTTACGGACTCGTCGCCCACAGCTCGCAGTGCTTCTGAACCAGAGAAATAAGCGAGCCGCCGTCGGCGATGAAGTCCCGCATGCGCTGCGCCTCGCTCTTGCCCTGCTTTAACAGCAGGGCAATTTCCTTGATTGCGCTCGTTGCACCGAGCTTCTCGGCCGACGGCGCAACCTGCTCCAGCAGCCAGGCGATATCGTCCGCCACGGTTTTGTGCTCGCCGGTATGCACGTCCGTCAGAACCCCCTCCAGCCCGTAACGACACGCCTGAAAACGGTTAAAGCGGTACAGCAGAAAATCCCGCTCCTGATGCTTATACGGCCGCGTGGTCAGCAGCCAGTGAGACGTCGCCTGGATCAGCCCGGCGATATTAATCGCGTGGCCGAGCGTCAGCGGGGTATCCATCACTCGTACCTCCACGGTGCCGAAGTGCGGGCTGGGGCGGATGTCCCAGTGCAGATCTTTAATGCTGTCGATCATGCTGGTAGCGCTCAGGCGTCGGAACAGCCCCTCGAACTCCTGCCAGCTGTTGACCCACGGCATCTGACCGTTATCCGGGAAGCCCGAGAAGATGTTGAGACGCGACGAGGAAAACCTGGTGTCCGTGCCCTGCATATAGGGAGAGGACGCGGCGAGGGCGATAAAGTGCGGCACGAAGCGCGACAGGCCGTGCAGCAGATAAATGGCGTCGTCCCCGTTTCGGCATCCCACGTGCACGTGCTGGCCAAACACCGTCGCCTGTAAAATCAGATAGCCAAAGCGCTCCAGCGTGACGTTATAGCGCTCATCGGCGCACACTTCCTGCCGCTGCCACTTCTGGAACGGATGGGTCCCGCCGCCGCAGATCTGAATATGCTGCTCCGCCGCCGCGCGCAGGATGCTCTGCTGCATCACCGAGAACTGCGCCGCCGCCTGGTCGATGGTCTGGCACACGCCAGTGGCGATTTCGAGCATGCTTTCGGTGATGTCGTGTTTGACTTCACCGCCTTTAATGTCGTCTTTGACGGCAGCGATAAGCGCGGAAGAGTCCTGACTCAGGTCGTAGCCCGGCGGGTTCACCACCTGGAGTTCAAGCTCGATGCCGAGGGTGTAGGGTTCAGAGGATTTGAAATCAGGTAAAGGCATGGCGCACTCCGTTGTCTGTTGTGTGTTGAGTATAGACAATGGGCGTGGCGCGCTCGTGTCGTGGTGGTATAACGGATAGTAGGCTTTGCAACAGGGGAGTGACTTATGTCTGACTATCCATCGATTACAGAAGGATTTCCTGAATGACCAGGTAAGTTATTTCGGCGTACCGAATTGCGGGAGGGTTGTTGGAAGACTGATTTAATGCACAAAAAAAACAGTGTGATGGAGGCTGCAATGAAGCAGCCTTTTTAATAAATCAGATTAACAATACGCGAGAGTTATTTTTTTAGATTCTCTGGAAAATTATCGGGCAACTGGTCAGGCGGGCAATTAATAACAGATTCATTATTTACACCGCTGTCGTTGACGTATGTAATGGTTGCAAACTCGTCAATGACTTCAGTCGGATAGGCAGGACCCGCGCTGCGATACTCTTCCATTTTGTCGAGATGATCGTTCTGGAAACAAACCGTTTTCTCTGGATTGTTCATAACCCAGCGAGGGAAGAATATGGTTCCATGGAAAAGCTTGTCTCCGAGATTGGCAATCAGACTGACATCAGTACCCGTTGGCTCGGTCCAGGATACCTTATAGATCTCATTACCGACACGAACGATGTAGACATGCTGGTCTTTGACCCAGCGACCACCGACCATACCGCTGTGAATTCGGTAATCGATCGTGTTTTCATTTTTAATGTAAAGCTCGTAGTTCCAGCCGTTGTCATAAGTATAGACAAGGTGTTTACCAGTGAAACCTGAGAGATCATCTTTATTAAAGTCTGTCATGTCCCATCTCCTGAGTACTTAGATATTGCCCCGCAACGTGAAATAAAAGTATAGATGCTTTCATTGGACACAGCGTTTAGGTATGTAAGAGCATGTAAACCGTAGAGTGAAAATATGATCTCAAACTTACGCAGCTTAGGTTGGGCTCCGCGAAATTTGACTGGCATTTTTTAGGACAGGGGGCATCAATTGCGGAAATACGGTATATCGACAGGGTAAGTATTTGTGAGCGTTATCAGGCGGCAGCGTACCAGTTTTTCACTGTCTGCATACCAGAAAGAAAATTGCCCGGTGGTCTGGTTAAAAATCATCTGGTCAAGATTAGCAAAGGGGAAGATAAGAAGTGATCCCTTGCGAAAGTGTCCCGCTCCTGTTTCAAACTGATTTCCCCCCCATGATTCCTGTGAGTGTTCGTAGCGGTGAAGGATGACCTCGATCTGACCGCGCATTGGGCAAAACAACCTGATAGCTGAATTTTCGAGGGATAAAGCATACGACGAAACTGAATAAAAAAAAGTTAATACAAATATTTTGACGTGTTTGATCATTGAAAATCCTTTGACAATCTCTCCGCTCTTTAGGGCGGGAATTTCTACGACCGGACAGTGATGAGCCGCCGCAATAATAATACAGGGAATCTCCCTGTATTATTATTTTACTCAGCGCGTTATCGGCATTACCCATACTCACTACGAATCTGCATCTGTGTGGATGGGTATGTCACGTGTTCACGGTTAATTTACCGCTGCACAGTTAATGCTCTGGCTGTAACTTAACCAGTCAATAACGCACTGGTTGCTCCCTTTATTTAGATAGTTGAACTTAACACTGAATTTATTGGTTGCCAGTATTGATTCAACGGTAGGGACCCAGGTGCCATATTCTCCCGCGACGGCATACTGGGTTCCATTCTTCCAGGGCTGACTGAACCAGTTATCGGTCACGGTAATAGGCCCTCTTGAAGGCTGACCACGCACGCCAATTGAGGAGCGATTGCTGGTACCGTAGCGCCCATAATCAAACCAGTTTTGCGTTACTTCCATAAACGCACCGGCGCCTGCTGACTGATATCTGTGCATATCAAACTGATGATAAGCTCCGGTTCCGCCGCCGTTAAGTACCAGGTTATGGTGCGCCGCGTAGCCTTCTCCAGCCATACCGCTTCCGGCAATTGAATGCCGGTTACTGTTGAACAGGTTACAGGCAACCTCTGCCGTGGCATTACCGTTTTGCACAACCACGCCATACCCGAGCTCTTTTTTAATATTCTGATGAATATAGCTGTGATGAACCCGCACATTCGTTGATTTTTTTACGCTCACCGCAGCCCAGGGCCATCCCCAGAGCTCCATATTGTCGACCTCAACATTATGGCTGCCTTCAACGGTCTGGATACCAATAGTGGTATTTTTCGTCAGGGTTCCTTTATAGGGGCCTTCATATCGGATACCCGAAATACGCGTATTGCTGTCCATCATGATAATCGGGAATTTATTTTCTTCTTCGCTCATGTAAGGAATACTCAGGCGCGCTCCTTCGCTGCCGTTTGCCCCACGATCGCTAAAAATAGTGGTTCCGCTTTTGATGAAGAGCGCGTTTTGCCGGACCGGTAATTCAATTTCAACATCGCCGGGAATATAGATATAGGGGGTGCCGGCATCGACCAGCGCCTTTAGTGTGGCATAGTCAGTAGCCTCCTGATAATTCACGCTGTCTTTATCTATCCGGCTCGCATAGCCTTCTCCGCCACCGACGACAGAGCACTGACCGTTTGCATCAAGTAGCTGGGTGGTGACGACGACGTTCAGCTCCAGCGGCGAGGATACCGTGCCTTTTCTGTCAACGGCGCGGATCGTAACGGGATAACGGTTTTCGCCGCCCACGATAAAGCCCGGCAAGGTCAGCATGAAGGTCCCTTCTTTCTCCGTAATGGTGCCGCCGGCGGATTTGAAGGCGGAAGCCTCAATCTGGTAATTTGCGACGCCGTACAGGCTCTGAACCTCGGGCGTCACCTCGGTTGTGCTGCCCTCAAAGCCCGTGACAGCCGTCTCCGCGGTGATGGTGAAGGGCGCCTGGCTGACGACAACCTCTATTTTCGTCGGCTCGCTGATATTGCCGTGCGGATCCTTTCCGGTAACCGTGATGCTGTAGTGGTTGCTTCCCGTTGCCTGCCATGCGGGCATGACAAAATGATAGTCAGGCAGTGTGCCGGTAATCTTACCGCCTGCGGCAAGGAAATCCTCCGCGCTGAACTGGACATCACTTACGGTGGTTCCCTCTGACACCACGTTTATGGTGGTATCCACCGTTTCCTGCTCAGTTCCGGTCAGCGTGTCGGGCGCCGAAACGGCAATGCTGACAGGCTGCACCTCTAACGTCAGGGTGACCGGTGTCGACGAGCGGCCAGACTTATCCCACGCGACAGCGCGCACGGAATAGCGGTTGGTTCCCTCTTTTTTCCATAAAGGCAGCGTGAACCGCCAGGCATTTGTGCCGTCCTGCGTAATTTTTCCACCAGCGCTGAAAAATGCTTCACCCTGCCACTCGATGCGATCGATGCCGGACTGGGCGCTGGCCTGCGGCGTAACGACAAGCTCCTCACCTGACTTGCCCGTCAGATTTTCATCAAGAACAAGGTTAATGGCCGCTGAAAGTACTGAAACCGTGGCGGTTACCGGCGCGGAACGGTGGTTTTGGTCGTCACCTGCGGTAAGGGTAATTGCATACTGGTTGGAGCCCGAGTCCGACCATGCAGGCAGCTCCAGCCAGACTTTATCTTTTTCGACGGTGACTTTACCCCCATGGGCAACAAACTCGGGCGCCTCCCAGTCGAGCCGGGTGACGGCGGTTTTTGCATCAATCGTCAGCGGCAGCGCAATACGCTCTCCCTCATTACCCTTCACCTCTGGCGGAACGGTGAGCACAATCGCGCCAGGCTCAACCACAATTGTCAGGGTGACCGGTGTCGATGAGTGGCCAGACTTATCCCACGCGACAGCGCGCACGGAATAGCGGTTGGCCCCCTCTTTTTTCCATAAGGGCAGGGTGAACCGCCAGGCATTTGTGCCGTCCTGCGTAATTTTTCCGCCGGCGCTGAAAAATGCCTCACCCTGCCACTCGATGCGATCAATATTGGACTGGGCGCTGGCCTGCGGCGTAACGATGAGCTCCTCACCAGAGTTACCCGTCAGATTTTCATCGAGAACAAGGTTAATGGCCGCTGAAGCCACAGAAACCGTGGCGGTAACCGGCGCGGAACGGTGGTTTTGGTCGTCACCTGCGGTAAGGGTAATTGCATACTGGTTGGAGCCCGAGTCCGACCATGCAGGCAGCTCCAGCCAGACTTTATCTTTTTCGACGGTGACTTTACCCCCATGGGCAACAAACTCGGGCGCCTCCCAGTCGAGTCGGGTGACGGCAGTTTTGGCATCAATCGTCAGCGGCAGCGCAATACGCTCCCCTTCGTTACCCTCCACCTCTGGCGGAACGGTGAGCACAATAGAGCGCGGTTCGACCACGATCCGGGCTGAAGCGGTGTTAGAAACGTTCCCCTCGCTGTCACTCACCGTTACTTCAATGGGATAACTGTTTTCACCGCCAGCCTTATAGGGAGGCAGAACGACGCTATAGTTCAGGCTCAGATTGTCCGCTTCTGGAGCACGCGTCTGGATAAACTTGCCTCCGGCGGCAAGAAATTCCGGTGCCTTCCAGTCAACTTTACCGATGGTGCCGGTACTGCGAACATTAAGGCCGAGGGCCAGCGTTTGTCCCTCTTCACCCTTGAGGTCGCCTGCCAGCGAGATTTTGACATCCAATGGCAGAACATCCACCTCAACGCGGAACGGCGCTGATAAGTTGCCTTTTTCATCAATGGCACGCCCCTCCAGCAGATAGTGATTACTGCCGGTTGTTTGCCATTCGGGCAGAACGATGACATAGGCGCCGTTTACATTGGTGATATCGCCACCTGCGGCGAAGAAATCCTGACCCTGCCAGCCAATTCCGGCCACGGCATAGCGCGAAGAGATGTCCAGGTTTAACGCGAGCTGGCTGCTTTCAACGCCCGAAACCTTGTGATGCGGAGCCACGGAAAACAGGCGATCCTTTTTGTATTCCAGAACAATAACGTTGTTTCTGTCCACCAGATCATAGCGAGAGCCCGCCAGCGTGCGGTTAAAGCGAACACGCTCGGGATCAAGCTGCGTTTTGAGCGGCAAACCAAACTGCCAGGAGAGGTTCAACCCTATGGAAAATTCGTCACCGCCGCCACGCGTGTTAACCGTTTTTTGCAGTGAAATTCCCGCCAGGGGGACAGGGGTGTAATTCAGACCTAAGGTCAGTACCTGAGGATTTTTCTGAAGATCATCCGGGCCAAAAATACCGACTTGATCGCCATAATACCGAGCCCAGGTAATTTTTCCGCCAAGCTGAGGCAAACCCGGTAGCCAGGCTTCTGTCCGGATATCAAAGCCATTAGCGACGCGTTCGTGGTAGTCTGTGAGATCCCGCGAGCGCTTCCAGTCGCTGAGCCGGTAATAGCCATTGGCAGAAACGCGAAAGAAATCGCGTGCATACTCAAGACCTGTGCCCAGGCGCTTATGCTGGCGACTGACGTCGTAATCATAAAACATATTGGCACCGAACATGGCGGAGTCAGAAGGCCAGAATCGATACCCCATGCCGAGATTTGCCATGGTTCTGTCGTCGATCCGCCTAATCCCCGTCTGGGAAAAAAACAGATGGCTGCGGTTTTCGTAAAGGGGCAGTAAAAAATCAAATTCACTGCCGTCAAGGTGCGCGCTGCTTAAATTCAACTTCACTCTTGCCGTGCCAAATGAAGAAAGGCTTTGCTGAACGGCCGAGCTGAATAATCCTGAGGCCATGCTGCCGCCGACGGCGCTGATGCGATCGGCGGAAGCGTCCTGCCCCAGCACCTGCGCCAGCTTAGCGCCTGCGCCAGCTCTTGCCCGGAAGAGGGTTTCTTCACGGCTGATTTCTTCCTCATGCAGCGCGCGATAGACACTCTCCCTGACCGTCATGGCGCGATCGTTCGTATTCATCTCACTTCCCGCAGCCAGTCCTGGCTGCATGAAAAGCACAATATACATCCCGTGCTTTCGCTTAAAATGGGATAGGCAGCTGACCACCATATTGATAATTACTCCCTTGCTTATACAGGCGCACTTTTGACATTGATAATTTATATAAGCGTGCGCGCTAAATTATATTAAAAGTCTTACCCACGTATTTAGACTCAAATATCATCGATAGGTCATCGTGAAGGATGCCGTAGCGTTTATTGTTCCGGGTTGAATGTTTTTGTCCGTCTGATAGTAGGCAGCCTTAAATGGAATATTCACGATTTCCCCATTGGAAGTCGTGATAGCGTGATTGATCATGCTGCCAAATTTCACAGGTGAATCTTGATGCAAAATCTGAATGCCAACCCCGCTGGCAGTGGATGCGCTGCTAAGGCCTAATACTCCGTTGGCGGCGTCTGCAAGTACCGAGACATTATCCAGCGTTACGTTCACAGATGTTTGTGCATCACAATTAAGCGATACATTGAAATTTACTGGGTTTTGGGTACTGCCAATGCCATTAAATTTAGAGGCAACGGCAAATCCCATATCAATATTTAAATTGCTATCCTGTACCAGACACGAAACGGTATTGGTATTGACGCCTGATATAAGGTATTTAAACAGAGGCTGTCGCTGTACGTTTTTACTTACTGGCGTGCTGTACTGAATCGCAATGACGAGTGGGGAAATTATGCCCGTCCTGGGCGTTGACGCCGTTTTGACCAGCTCAAAGGTATCATTGAAGGTTGCCCCTTTTTGCGATATGCCTCGCTGCCAGGTGCTCAGGTTCAGCGAACCGTTAGTAACGGTGCCCGTAGCCCCGGTGGTACTGGAATAGTTTTTCCAGCGTAATCCAATTCCTTCAACGTTTGTGGCCCGTACGCCCGCTATCACCGAAGCACCATTGTCAATATTTGTTGGCGCCAGCTGAATTGCCCAGGACCCTTCCGCTGTGGTTTGACCTTTCGCATCGCAGTTGATGGGATGGTTAACCGTTACCGAACCCAGCACACTTCCGACGGGTACATCCCGCTGAATAAGAATATTTTGATCGAAGTTAACGTTGACATCCGATGCTGTACATAAAGCGTAAGTATTGACTGACATAAAACTGCCTGCAATGAGGCTAATAATTTTAAAAAATGTGCGCACAGCGAATTCCTTAATTATGTCTGGCAATGTTGCGGAAAATGCTTTTCCACAACATCACTGAAGCGATATTCATCTATAAAACCGCGTATTAAAGTTGTTAGCTATCCTCGCAATAATTCATTCTCTGACTTTTTATCACTGACATAGCGCGGTTATACGTTGAATAGCCCCGGGGCGGTTTTCATGTTTTATCGTTGTCTGGCAATTTATCTGACCCCAGGTCGCTGAAATACGATCGCCGTTATTCAGACCGCTCAGGTAAACCTCACCATCATTACCAACGATGCTCATCACGTCACGGCCCTCCAGCTTGACCATTGATCCAAAGGGTACGGGCCCATTTTTGTAGCGCAGTTTAATTAACGCGCGGTAGCCCGTTCTGGCATTGAACGTTGCGCGCACAACCGCGCCGCGGGTCGGTACCACGTTAACCACAGATTCTGCGATATCGGTATCAGGTCCGAGCGAACGGGTATCAATAGCGATACGGTTCTCCTGATAAGCGCTGGTATAAGGAACAATCGCGTAGCCGCGCCAGTCGGTTTTCACCCCCGGATTATTGCGCACCTTCAGGCCTGATGCCCCCTCGGCCTTCACCAGCGCAACGGTGTCGCCGAGCGGTTGCGAGAACGTTACGCCGTCTTCATGAGCGACAATACCGCCCTGCACACCAACGTTAAGCTGGCTGTTATCCCGGCTGTAGTTATAACCTGCGCTGACGGTGCCGTAGCCGCCTTTATAGGTGCCGCTGACCGAACTTCTGGACTGGCTCCCCGATGAGGTATACCCCTGTTGAAGCGAATAACTGAAATTGTTATCAGCAAGCGCTGTACCGCTCAGCCCCACCTGATGCGTTTCGCCGCCCTTTTTTTGGGCGTTCACGCTGTAGCTGGCCCAGCTTTTCGGCAACCATTTACTGAGCGGCACCTGCAAGCTGAAGGCGAGGATCTGATCCTTTTGCGGCACGCCAGGGGTTTCGCTGTAGGTGTAGCTCAGCGAATAGCCGATCTCGTTGATGCTGGTGTTAATGCCCGTACTGATGCTGCGTTCATACCCTTCCCGTCGCCAGTAGTCTTGCTGGTAGGCGCTAATATAAAAGCTCCCCCAGCTCATCAAGGACTGATTAAGATTAAGCTGTAGTCGGCTTCGTTTGTTGTAGCGCTGGCTGGCGTAGTCGTTTACCTCCTGAAAAGTATAAAACCCCTCGGTGGAATATCGGTAGCTGGCCAGCGTTACCGTGGTATCAGTGGTCGTCACCGTTTTCGAATACTGCACCCGATAGGATTGTCCACGGCTTCGCCTGACTTCGTCCTGCTTAAGCTTACTGTCGGCCAGGGTAACATCCGCAGAAAGCGACCCGATCTCACCAAAACTTAAGCCCGCACCCAGTACGCCGGCAAGATAGTTATCTGCGCCCAGCATGCCGCCATAAAGAGTAAGCGTGTTTGACACGCCCCAGGCCAGGGTACCCTGACCAAATGAGGGCTTCTGCGCATTATCTTTGGTGGTACGGTATTCACCGCCGCTCAGCGAGTATTTTAACCGCTCCTCACGCAGCATGATGGGTACTGCTGAAAAAGGCTGGATAAATCGCTGCTCGCTGCCGTCGGCTTCGGCAACCGTAACCTCAAGATCGCCGCTGGTGGAAGTAGGATAAAGATCGCGTATCTCGAAGCTGCCCGGCGCAACATAGGTTTGATAAATCGTGTAGCCGTTTTGCTTAACGGTGACCATCGCATTGCTGCGGGCAATGCCGCGGATCGTTGGCGCAAAACCGCGCATGCTCTCGGGCAGCATGGTGTCGTCTGAATAAATCTGTATGCCCCGAAACATAATGCTGTCGAAAATATCTCCCGGCGTGCTTGTTTCGCCAAGCTGTAGCTGTCCTTTCAAAAATTGTATATCGCGGCTCAGCGTCGTACTGACGGACGAAAAATCATGCTCTTTATTACTTTTAATGGCGGTACTGTAATTACGTAGCCGCCAGGGCCCCAGATTCAGACCGCTCTGTAGGTTCAGATAAAGCTGATCCTGCGTCTTTCCCTGATTTACCCAATTGCGCGAGCCATTGGCACTGTAGTTGAGCAGCAGCGCCGGGATCCCCTGATCCCAACGGGAAGGGTCAACCGTGCCGCGTGCACGAATGTTAAGCGCTGACTGAGGAATGGATATATCTAGCCTTTGCTTATCAAAATTCAGGCGAGCGCTGGCATCAGGTATAAAGGCGCCAGGGTTGGTGATAATCGTTCCTTCCGGCAGTGCCGCCAGCTTCGGAAAAAGCTGGGTCCGTACACCAAGCATCTCAAGCATGCCGCGGTTTAGCTCAGGCGCCAGCCCCACACCATTCAGGGCTACAAAAGAAATATTCTCCGTCCGAACATATTCATTGTTAAGCCAGATTTCTACCCTGTAGGTACCGGGCAACTGCTCTCCATGTTCAAAACGGCTTAGATCAATGCTTTTTGCCGATGTGTGCGTCTTTTCCAGCGCGTCAGACATAAAATATAATTCACCTGCCTTTGCAGGAAACAGACCGGAAATTAACAGGGCAATAGCAGACAGCCGGATAACTTTAAAAGCTTTCATTTCCGGTTTAATTAATTTTCGGCAATTAAAGTCAGTCTTCACTTTGCTTTCCTGCTGGGATGACATGGCTGAATCTATTTCTTAATTACGGCAATCTCTGACGCGCTTCTTCAGTAACGCCGCCGAAATCATTTATCGCTTTCCAGGTAACATCCCGTCCCGCAGCGGTGATATGTGCCGTACCGAACGGTGCTACCATCGGCGGGTGTTCAATAGCCTGACTGCCCACTTTTAAAGAAAACAACGACACGTAATAGGGGGTTGGATTAGAGATAACAATCCGATCTCCGCTACGCTCATAGTGCAGGTTTTTCCAGGCATCATTTACCTTGTCGGTTGCTAATTTTGCCGGCCGATAGAAAAGCTTCATGCGCGTCTTAACGGCAATAAGCAGTTGGTTGTGATCCGATTTTTCCATAGATGGAATCGACTTTACGTTAAGCCAAAAGAGGGATTCACGATCTTGCGGCAGCATCTGTTCCCCGGTGTAAATAATACGAAGGGTATTTTCATGCTCTCCGTCCAGACGAAACAGCGGTGGTGTGACAATAAAAGGTACTTTAGCAGGTGAATTTTCTTCCAGTTCAATCCATGACTGAATGAGATAAGGAATTGAGTTCTTACTATTAATCACCGATATTGACGCTTCGTTTTCTTCACCATTGTAAATCAGCCGTGTGCCGCCAACGGTAATGCCAGCATTGACTGAAAGCGTGAATAAGCAAGCAGTGAGTAAAAGAATAGCGTGAAGGAGACTGCTCATATTACAACTCCATGATCCCATCGGGAAACAGGCGGGCGTGCAGCGGGCACGCCCGAACGTCTTACTGGTAGGTGATAGTAAAATCTGATGAGGCATTAGCCGTACCGGCTGTAACCGTAGCTTCGGTTGCCTTGTATTTAGCAACAAATGCCATCTGATTACTGTTTGAAGCCGTAGTATCAAGCGTCAGGCTTTTAGACAGCGTGGCGAGAGGGATGGGCGTAACGCCATCTTTTTCATACAGCGCGACGCCTACTCCTTTGGCCGTCTGACCTGAGCTAAGCGCAAGTATGCTGGTATCATTAGCATCAGCTGTGCCATCAAATTTAACTGATGCGGTTTTAACCGCCGTCGGGCAATTATCAAGCACTATTGTAAAGCGAGTTGCTGCCGCTACATCGCCTTTTGCGCTGAATGAGCTCTTGGGAATTTGTCCGAGGTCAACAGTCTGGGTAGCAGTACCTGTGTTAACCGTGCACGCCGAATCCAGAATAGTTCCGGTAAAATTAATCTTCCCATCGGCAGCTTGAGCCGCAAAGGAAATACCGGTGACGACAGCAGCTGCCAGCACATTACGAACAAGACGGGGCATTTTATTTTGCATAGCTATATATCCTTATGATTGAACAAATATCTGCTGCGGACGTTATCCATAGCAGGATTGGCGGTTTAATACCGCCTTATAAAAATATTCAAGAAGATCAAAAGGAATACTTCTGACCAAAAAACACATTACTAGATAAGGTTGCTACTTATAATTTACATAAAAGCCCTTCTGGAAACCCCTTCAGAAGACAGCATTAAAATGAGTTGCTTTAACTCCAGGCTGCTACCTAAAAAAAGACGGCTCTTTACATACTGTAATCTATTGGTATCAGATCTGTTTTTACGCAAATAAATTTTATTTGTTGGGTCGTAAATGTTTACCAGAAAATCAAAATAATCTTCTGATAAAGTATCTTTCAATCTTTGATGCAATACATTAACTAAACTACAGGATGATTCTACCAGAGTGAATTTTGCTGCACGGCTGCAAATCTTCTTTAGTTCTTTGATTGTCGTTATTAGCCCAAATGCTTTAAGGAAGCTATTTGCGGCAATGTTTTCTGGTACAATAAAATGGGTCTGCCTGGATAATCCCCTCGCAGCCAGGCGCGAGTGGAGCCAGCGAATATTGTCTCCCGTTTCATGAACCGTATCGATGATAATATAGGGTTTGTCAAAAACCGTCGCGCAAACTAAAAATGCCAGACGATTATCAAAGAAAAAAATCTGTCTATTTTCAGGAGATAGTGTTATGATCGCCTGACGCATTGCAAAATTTCTGGTAAAAACAAGTACAGCTGTCACTGCTTCTGTCCTTTCGAGCTAATCTCATTTTTAATAAATGATTGTTTTTTGACAACATATACACGTTCCAGAGCATCCTGTTCTATTTTATATGCTTTACCGTCCAGCCTTGAGAATGGATACCTTTCAAAGCCAACGCTGTTAAATGCAAGCTGAATCTTCTTTACCATCGACAGTAAATATGATTTTGAACAGCGTAATCCATTATCATAAAATACATGAATGATAATATCTTCATCATACACAACACCCGTGTCCATTTCAGACAGCAAATATTCGAAAAGTCTGGCTTTAGTGGCTCCAAACCTTTTGATACGCCCATTTTTGATGTTGATTAACGTTCTGGTAGAAAGCCTGTACTCCAGATTTTGAAAAATATTATATCCATATAGAAT